>UYNY03000028.1 GCA_900620265.3 Nitrosopumilaceae archaeon
GCGGGGCCCCCGTGAGGGAGGCCGTATCGTGGGGCAAGGTGGCAAGGGGGGCGGGCCAGGCGACGCTGCGGGCAGACGCCACGGTCGTGCTGCCGTTCATACACGCGGCGCTCGTCGAGAGGCTCGGATAGGGACGCCAAAAACTATTATTCCGCCGGCGGGGCGGGCGGCGCCGTGAACCCAAGAATGAGGATAACCGAGGTCGAGCACGTCAACCTGGAGGGAGGCTACCTGGTGGACGGGTTCCCCTCCGTGGGGCAGAGCAGCGCGATCGCCAGCGAGTCGATGCTGCACACGGGCGACTACAAGGTGGCGGCCGTGATAGACTCGGACGCCATGCCGCCGATAAGCGTGGTGCGCGGGGGCAGGCCGAGCCACCCGACCAGGGTGCTTGCCAACGAGGAGCACAGGGTCGGGGTGTTCATGTCGTACCTCAACCTGAACCAGACGTTCCACAAGGCGGCCGCCAGGGCCATGCTGGACTGGGCGCGCGACCACGGGATCGGCCTCGTGGTAAGCAGCGTCGCCGTCCAGTCGGAGAGCGACGGCAGGATAATCTGCATCGGCAACACGGACTCCGCGAGGAGGAAGGCCAAAGAGGCCGGGATGGACATTCTGGAGAACGGCACCGTGCCGGGGATCCCGGGCGCGCTGCTCAACATGGGCGGGATCACCGGGCAGGACGTCATCGTGATAATGTTCCACACGGACGGCAAGGGGCCCGACTTTGTGTCCGGGGCGCACCTGTGCATGGCCATGTCAAAGCTGATACCGGGGGTCTCGTGTGACATCAAGGCGCTCGAGCGCGAGGCGCAAAAGGCGCAGGACATCCTAAAGGGGGCCGAGGAGGAGTCAAGGCACCTGCGCGACACCATGTACGGGTAGTGGGGGATAGTTGCTGGAGCTCGCGCTGCAGGTGGCGGCAGTATCTGTCTCAGGGGCCCTTGCGCCCGGCCCACTGCTGGCGGCGTGCCTTGCGGCGGGGGCGCGCGGCGGGGCAAGGGCGGGCATACTGGTGGCCGCCGGCCACGCGGCGGTGGAGCTGCCGCTGGTGCTGGCGCTCGGGGCGGGGGCAGTCACGCTGGCGGCCGTGGAGGGGTCGGGCGCGGCACTTGCGATCGCGGGCGCCGCGGCGCTCTTTGTGTTTGCCGCGATGCACGCGCGGTCGGCGCTGCTCGGCACGGAGCCGCGGATCATGCGGGCCGGCGGGCCCCTCACGCTGGGAATACTGCTGAGCGCCCTCAACCCGTTCTTCATAACGTGGTGGCTCACGATAGGGCTGAAGCTGGTCTCTGACGCGTCGGCGGAGCTCGGGGTAGCGGGGGCGCCCGCCGTGTTCGGCATGCACGTATGGATGGACTTTGCGTGGCTCGGCGCCGTGGCGTTCCTCGCCTCAAGGGGCAGGAGGATGGCCGGCAGCGGGGGGCGCAGGGCGATGGACGCCGGGATCGCCGCCCTGATGGCGCTCGCCGGCGTCTGGTTCCTGGCAGGAATCTAGCCGCAGTCGACGTGCTCTATCCGGTCCCCGCACCTCCCGTTAAAGTCGGCTATCCGCTCGTCAAGCAGGTAACAGTCCTCGGGGTCGAGCGACTCGTGGCCGTCGGCGGATCCGGATATCAGGATCCCCTCGATGCCGCACGTGCCGCCGGGGTAGGCGGCCAGCAGCACCGCCGCGCATGCGCCGGTGAGCGCCAGCACGGCGCGCGGGCTAGGAGCTTGATATGTCAATCTCGATCGCCGACGTCCATCCGTGGCCCCCGTCCATCCGCGGCACGGAGTACGTGCGCACGCCGGACACCGCGTACCCGATGCCGGACATGCGCCGCAGCATCATCTGCGAGATGTCCACCGCCTTCGTGATGTCCCTGTCAGTGCCGCGCAGCGTGACGGTCCCAGACTCGGATATGGCGTCAAGCGCCTCCTTTATCGTCTGGGACGGGCTCTTGCCGCGCCCCACCACCAGCGGCCCGCCGTCGGGCGCCCTGTCGGGGGATCCGTCGCGGCCGGACGGTGGATCGTCATGTGGATCATCCCGTGGATCACCACGTGGATCGGTTGGCGCGTCACACCGCGGGTCATCCTGCGGGTCGTCATGCGGATCGTCATGTGGATCGTCATGCGGATCACCAGCAGGCCCGCCGCCGGCCCCGTCCGCGGGTGGCTCGGGGACCGGGCACTCTGTGTGATCCGGGACGCCGGGATCAGACCCCCGCTCCGAGAGGATGTCCTCGGCGTCGCTGGGCGCTTCCAACTCGGAGAGCGGCACGCCGCCCCCGCCTTTATCTTTGTCCCCCAGCCCGCGCACGTACTCCTCCAGGACCGCCTCCAGGTCGTCGCCGCAGGTGCGTATCCTCTCCACCAGGTCGGCGTCCTCTATCTCGTAGCAGTTGTAGAGGCCCTCGGAGTCCTTGAAGAGGAGGACGGCCTTGTCCCCGTGTATGCAGTGGTAGAGCTTCTCCTCCTCCATCATCTCGGGCCGGAGCTTGACGCCTTCCGCGTCGGACGTGACGGGCGGATCCATGCGGGTGGTACCGGGGGGCCGTATTTATTCATGCCCCGCCCGGGGGCGTGCGCCGGCCCTCCGCACACAGGGCCTTGGCAGTACCGGAACCGCACCGGCCCACGGCACGGCCCGCCGGCACCTGGCCGCATGCCGGGAAGGGGGGCCAGATCCCGCGCAATATTGTAATATGCGCGGCGGGACCGGCCGCCGGTGAGGGCCGTCATGCATGTCGACTTTGACTATTTCTACGCCCAGTGCGAGGAGATCCGCAGGCCGGAGCTCCGGACGAGGCCCGTCTGCGTCTGCGTCTACTCTGGCAGGGGCGGGGACAGCGGGGCCGTCGCCACGGCAAACTATGCGGCAAGGGAGTACGGGGCAAAGTCCGGCATGCCGATAACACTTGCAAAGAGGAGCCTCGCGGGCAGGGACGACGCGGAGTTCCTCCGGGTCGACTTTGGGCACTACGAGGAGGTGTCGGCGGCCGCCATGTCGATCATCAGGGGGTTTGCAGACACGTTCGAGTACGTGGGCCGGGACGAGGCGTACCTCGACGTTACCGGCAGGACGGGGGCAGACTTTGGCAGGGCGTCCCACCTGGCGCAGCAGCTGAAGAACGCGCTCCGTTCAAGGATGCAGCTGAGCTGCTCCGTCGGCGTCTCGCCCAACAGGCTGCTCTCAAAGATCGCGTCGGACTACAAAAAGCCCGACGGGCTCACCGTCGTGCGCCCAAGGGAGGTGGAAAAGTTCCTCGGCCCGCTGCCGATCCGCGACGTGCCGGGCATCGGGGGGCGCACCGAGGAGCGCCTGGCATCCGAGGGGGTGGCCACGATGGAGGACCTGCGCCGCCTCGACATATTCAGGCTGCAGCAGATGTTCGGGAGGAAGACGGGCACGTACCTGCACAACGCCGCAAAGGGGGAGGACGAGACGCCGGTATCCGAGTCGAGCTCGCGCGCCCAGTACAGCAGGCTCTCCACCCTGAGCAGGGACTCGACGGACATCGGGTTCCTGCGGCCCCACCTTGCCGAGATGTGCAGGGACGTCCACGGCTCGGCCGTCGCAGACTCGGTCATGTTCAGGTCGGTCGGCATACACATCATACAGTCCGACCTGTCGGCCCGCACGAGGTCGAGGATGCTCCGCGCCCCCACGCAGAGCCTCACGGAGCTCGAGAGGTGCGCCGAGGCCCTGCTCGAGGAGGCGCTCGAGACTCAGGAGTCGGGAATACGCCGCCTCGGCGTCAGGGTGGCCGACCTCTCGGAGATGGCCGGCCAGAGCGACATCACGAGCTATTTCTAGCCGCCAGCCTCGCCCTGCGCGACTCGACCGCCACTATGAGGATCACGTACCCGAACAGCCACGGGAGGAACATTATCTCGCCGGCTATCTTGTGGTACTCCTCCCAGGCGGCCGGCTCCGCCGTCACCTTTAGCGCGTACCACGAGAGCGAGAAGATCCGGACCAGGTTCACGATGATCGTGCCCGCTATCCCCGCCGCAAAGTAGGCGGCCTTGCGCCCCCTCGGTATGTCCATCTTCAGCATGAACGCGCCTATCACCAGCGAGAAGATGATGATGCTGTGCACGCCGGCCGAGGGCCAGTAGACGCGCAGCGCGATGGACCCGTGGTCCCCGCGGAGCAGCATGGTGTTGTCGTGTGCTATGGCGACGCCGAGGTCCAGCGCCTCGACGAGCCAGACGTTTGCCCCCACAAAGTGCGGCACCACGTACTGGAGGGGCCCGAGCGCGTCGTACGGGAAGAACGCGTCAAGCGAGAGTATGACGGCGGTCCCGGCCAGGAATATCGGGGCGGCGGGCGCAAGGCGCACCCACCTGGTCCCGAAGAGGGCCCACAGTATGGCCACCATGAAGACGGCCATCGCCGCAAAGTCCCACATCCAGGTCCACGACGCCTCCAGCAGGACCGCCGGGTGCCTCCCGTACTCGCCTATCAGGTCGCGCAGGCCGTACTCGAGCGAGACCACGTACGTGATAGCGGCCGCCGCGATGATCCCGGCGTATGCGAGGCGCCTTGCAGGCAGGCGGGCCCGCAGTACCGCTATCTCTGCCGCCACGAAGGCCAGCGCGAACAGGTAGCCGCTGCGGCCGCCGTTCCAGCTCCACGTCACGGTCTCCGGGAACGCGGCTACTGCCACCAGGATCGGTGCAGCCGCGGCCGACACGGCCGCCGCCATGGTCCACGCCATGGGGGGGCGGCCCGGGCGGGCAAATAAAAATCCCGTCCGCCTCAGTCCTCTTCGATCTCGTCGGCCTCGGGATCCCTCCGGCTCGGCCTTATCGGGACGTAGATCAGCGCCATGCAGCGGGGTGGGGGCCGCCGGCAAATACGGGGATCGGTCGTAAAATCTTGCCCTTTTGGTGGACTGGAGCTAGCGCTGGCCGATCCTGCACTCCGTCCTCAGGGATCTTGCGGTGGCCACGTACGAGACGGCGAGCACCGCGATCGCGGCGAGCCGGATCGGCAGCTCATAGTTGGTCAGGAACGCCGTCGCCGTGGCGCCCGCGGTGCCGAACGTCGATATCACGGCAAACCCGACGGGGCCGCAGCCGCAGGCGCCGGCGGCGGCGCCCACCACAGACCCGAGCACGCCGCCGCCCATCCTCTGCCGCGAGGACTTTAGCGCCACGATCCTGTAGACGTTCATCGGGATGACCAAAGCCGAGAGGGCGCACAGCGCCACGATCAGGACCAGCCCGAGCTCGGACCCCGGCGGCAGGTGCGACACAAAGTACGGCTCCACAAAGACGTACTCGCCGAGCAGGAGCAGGCCCGCCAGCATGGGGGCAAAGATGGCGCACGAGAGGATCACGTACCGGGCGTCGGAGAAGACAGTCCTTGCCGCGTTCATCCTAAGACATCTCGTCCAGAAAGTGCTTGAACGTAATGTACGGCTGCGCCCCCGTGATGAGGTCGCTCTGTCCGTCCTTGCCCACTATGAAGAACCCCGGCGTCGCCGAGATGCCGTTGCTCTTGCCCTCGTTCGTGTTGGATCTGACGCGGTCTGCATACTTGTTCGAGTCAAGGCACCATTTGAACTCGTCCGCATCGAGGCCGATCTCGCCTGCAAAGCGCACCAGGTTCTCCTTGCTGGCCCAGCCCCCGTCTATGGTGTCCTCGTGGTTGTTGTAGACGGCGTCATGGTACTCCCAGAACATGTCCTGGTCGCCGGCGCAGTGGGACGCCTGGGCGGCCGTCCACGAGTCCTGGCCGAGTATCGCAAGGTCCACGAATATCAGGTTGGCCTTGCCGGTCTCGATATAGTCGCGCGTTATCAGCGGCTTTGTGTTGAGGAACCAGTTGTGGCACCCGTGGCACTGGTAGTCGCCAAACTCTATGATCGTGACCGGGGCCTCCGGATCGCCGAGTATCGGGGACCCGTTCTCCGTCGATATCTCCCCATACACTCGGGCCTCTTGGGGCTCGATCCCGGAGAGGGCCGCCACGGCGGCGATCCCGATCACCGCTGCGACCCCGACCCCTATCCATGCCGCCTTCAACCCCTCCGCGGGGCGGCCGGTCATAAAAAAACCTTGTTTCTGATCCGCGGGCATGGGCAGGCGTCGATCCGGCCCCCCGCGGGCCGCACCCCCCGGCCTCAGATCATATAGTGGATCTTCATGTGGGCGGCCAGGTCCCCCTCGAACCGGGTGACGAACCCGCAGTGGGGGCACGAGAACATGCCTGCGTCCTGCCCGCCGGACCGCTCGATCGGCCTACCCGACACGGACGTTATCCTGATATCGAGCCCCGACACCGTGACCGCAAAGTTGGTCCCCTCGCCTATCGAGTCGAGGAACTCCCTTATCGAGGCCACCACGGTGGGCATGTCCACCTCCTCGTCGTCCTCGAACGCCGACAGGGTGAACCTGTTGTTCTTGATGGCCGGGATCGCGGCCACCTGGTCCGAGACATACACGATGAGCTCGCCCCGGATCGGCAGCACGTCCACGCAGTCGACGGTTATCACGGGCGGGGGACGGCGGCATGGTATTTGTAGCTTGACATAATTATGGCGGGCGCGCCGGATCCTGCGTGGCGTCATCCGAGACCTTCGGCGTGGAGGAGGGCAGGGGCCCCGAGGTCGTAAGGTGGATGAACGAGAGGTCCAGGGAGTCGGGGGCCCGCCTCGAGGCGAGGCTGTACGGGCGCACCATATCGACTGCCAACTTTGGCAGGTTCGAGCTCTTCTCCTGGATGGGCGACCCGCAGGCGGCCCGGAGGCTGCTCACGCGTGCCAGCAAGAGGTTCAGGGTGAGGGTGATAGAGGGCGGGTACAAGCCGAAGGAGACCGTATTCAGGACAAAAAAGTACGACTATGCGATGGTAAAGAGGGGCGAGAAGACCATAGGGCGCCTCGAGTTCGAGGCGCCGCGCCTTGGCAGGGGCGACTGGACTCTGCGCGGGGAGGAGCGCAGGTGAGGGCCGCGATAGTCGGGACCGGCATGCTGGGCGGCGCCGTCGCGATCCGCCTGCTGCAAAGGGGCCACGACGTATCCGTGTACAACCGCACGCCGGCAGGCGCCGACGCGGCCGTGGCCGCCGGCGCCAGGCGCGCCGGGACGCCGGCCGACGCGGCGAGGGGATCAGACGTGGTGCTGGTCGCCGTGCGCGACGCGGCGGCCGTGCGCGACGTCGCGTTCGGCGAGTCCGGGATAGCGGCCGGCGCCGGCGGCGCCGTGGTCGCGGACCTGAGCACCATCAGCCCCGCAGAGTCGAGGGAGGTGACGGCGCGGCTCGCGGGGCTCGGGGTGAGGAGGATCGACGCCCCCGTGATGGGGGGGCCCGACGCGGCTGCCGAGGGCAGGCTGGTCGTGATGGCGTCAGGCGACATGGGCGCGATAGACGTGTGCGAGCCGCTGCTAGCTGACGTCTCGACGCGCGTCTTCCGGCTCGGCGGCCCCGGCGACGCGTGCGCCATAAAGCTTGCCATGAACATGCAGATAACGATGCTCGCGCTCGGGCTCGCCGAGGGGATCAACCTGGTGGACAGGTCCGGCCTCGACCCCGGCCTCTTCCTCGAGGTGCTCAACTCCACCTACTTTGCGACCGGCATGAGCAGGGGCAAGGCGTACAGGATGGCGGGGGGCGGGCAGGACCCCACGTTCACGCTCGCCAACCTCTCCAAGGACATCGAGACGATGCTGCGGGCCGGCAGGGAGGCGGGGGCGGCCATGCCGACGACCGCCTCGGCGGCCGGCACGTACGCCGGGGCCGTGGGGGCCGGGCTCGGCGGCCTCGACTATACTGGGATAATAAGGCACGTCAGCGGGGGGCGCCTGCCGCGCGGGCCCCCGGGGGATCGCGCGGCCCGTGAAACATCTAAATAGATTCGCCCCGGCGGCATCCCCATGCCCGACTATGTCTGCGCCGAGTGCGGCAAGCGCCTCTTCCACGAGAACGAGACGACGCTAAAGGTGCAGCAGACCATCCACTCCAAGTTCTGCAGGAAGAAGGACGGCGAGTACCACAGCTATATGCACCGCGACCCGGCCCACATGGAGCCGTTCGACCCGGAGCGGGAGAACGACTCCACCGGCCAGCCAGTCCTGAAGAGGTAGGCAGGGATTATATCCGGCGGGGGGCGCCCCGCTTTCCGTGCGCGACGTGGTGGTGGCCGGCGGCGGGCCCGCGGGGTCGTCCGCGGCGGCGGCGGCGGCCGGCCTCGGGGCCGACGTGCTGCTGCTCGAGAGGGAGCAGGAGATAGCGTCCACCGTAAGGACCAGCGGCGTCACCTGGATGCAGGACGTAACGGAGCACGGCATACCGCGCGACTGCTACAACCCCATAGACAGGTTCGGCTTTGCGTCGCCCGGCAGGGAGGTGCTGGTGGACGCCGGCGGCCCCGTCGCGGCGGTGCTTGACGTGCGGCGCACGTACAGGCTGCTCGCCTCGAGGGCGGCAGCGGCGGGCGCCGAGGTGCGCACGGGCGCCGCCGTGGACGGGCCCGTCATGGAGGGCGGAGCCGTGGCCGGCGTGCGCTCCGGCGGCGAGGAGATCCGGGCGCGCATGACGGTCGACGCGACGGGGTTCCCGTCCACGGTCTGCACCGGCGCGGGGCTGGCCCGGGGCTGGTCCAGGTTCGGGGCCGGCGCAGAGTACGAGGGCGAGGCCGATAACGCGGATCCGAGCACGTGGTGGCTGCTCGTGGGGGACAGGTACTCGCCGGCCGGATACGCGTGGATATTCCCGCTCGGCGGGGGCAGGGTCAGGGTGGGGGTCGGCGTGGGCAAGCCAGAGTCGGGCGCCGATCCCAGGAGGATCCTTGACAGGATGATCGAGGAGGGCGGCGGCCCGGTCGGCAGGCTCGGAGGCTTCAGGAGCGAGGAGTTCCACTACGGGCTGATACCGAACGAGGGGCTCGCCAGGCGCACCGTGCACGCGGGGCTGCTGATGGCAGGTGACTCTGCCGGGCAGTCAAACCCGCTGGTCCTGGAGGGGATACGCCATGCCATAAGGTACGGGGCCGAGGCCGGCAGGCGCGCGGCGCGCGCGGCCGCGTCGGGCGCCACGGACGCCGCGTCGCTTGCAGGATACGAGAAGCTCTGGAGGTCCGAGATCGAGTCAAAGAACCGCAAGGCAAGGAGGATCCAGGCAAGGTGGCTGGGGCTCTCCGACGATCAGTGGGACGAGGAGCTCCGGATAATAGAGCAGCTCTCGGCCGGCGAGATGGTCGACTTTGTGAGGGGCGACTTTGGCGCCGCCCGCCTCGCCAGGATGGCCGTCTCCCACCCGGTGCTGGCCGCCAGGCAGCTGCTCGGGATGCTCCGCTAGCTTACTATGAAAAAGTCGCTCACGGTGAGGTCGAGGTACTGGAGCTCGACTGCGTATATGCCGGGGTTGAAGGCCAGCGGGAGGGATCTTGCGAACCTGCCGGACGAGTCGTCCTTTAGCGCCACCTCCTGGACGCGCGCGCCCGACTGGTCAAAGACGTCCACGTACAGGTCCTCGGCGAACGCGATGTCCTTTATGACCGCGCCCGAGATGACCAGCCTGCCGTCACCGTAGACGGCCTCCACTATGGCCTCGCGCGACTTTGTGGGCAGGTACCTGTCTATGATCCTCTTTATGTCGTCAAGCTTTGACTCCATGGACGAGGTGCTCCCGGTCGAGAAGGCGGTCTCGGCGGAGCTTATGGCGGTGGTGAGCCTCTCGGTGGTCGAGTACTTTTCGCCGCCGAACCGGACCGCGAACTTTTTGAGCTGGTCAAAGTCGCGGGCCAGCGAGAACGTGTCCTGGTCTGACGGCGTGTACTTGTACTCGAACTTTTCCCTGATGTTGACGATCTGCGTGGCCGTCGCGTCGCGCGGCGGGTCTATGAACCGCACCTGGGCCACGTAGAGCCCCGGCTCGGCCGGCGCGTTCCACTGGGTGAAGAACTCGCCCCTCTTGGTGGCAAAGAACTCCAGCGTGCTGTGCTTGCTCCCGTCCATGTTGTATATGGTGATCTCGAGCTCGTCCTTGTAGTCGGGGCGCTCCTTTTCCACCTGGCCCCTCATCACCCACAGCCCCCGCTCCTGCTCGAAGCTTATCTCAAAGTAGACGCTGCTGTCGCTGAGCACCAGCCTCTGGCTGAGGAAGCGGGCGATCTCGTCCACCTTTTTCTCCGCGTCGGCAAAGTTGGCCCTGTTTATCATGTTCTTCAGGTCGTTGGCCATCGTTATGTACTGCGCAGAGTACGTCTCAAAGCCGGGGTTGCGGAACGCGGCCACGGCGCTGTCAAACGCGTCGAGCCTCTTGCGGAAGTCTATCCGCTTTAGCTCGTCAAGCGAGTACCCGACGGCCGACCCCTTGGGATCCTCGGCGTACGCCGTCGAGACCTGGTTCCACTCGTCGTACAGGGAGACGAGCACCTTGTCGGCCGCGTCAAGGTCCCCCGCTATGACGAGCTCCCTGACGTTGGCGATGCTGGTGGCAAGCCCGTCGGTGAACTGGATGTAGTTTGGCAGGAAGCGGTTCTTCGGTATGCTCAGCTCGACGAGGTTCTCAAGCGACTGGGTCCTCTGCAGGATGGCCGAGGCGCGCACCTTTGAGACGTCCTTGGTGTACGACTCGAGCTTTGATCGTATGTCGGGCTCGCGGTCGGCCGCCCACGTCAGCAGCAGCTCCATCCGGTCTATCCTGCTGGAGGTCGGGTTTCCCGACTCGGCCCTCTTTGCGGAGTCTATTATCCGCAGGGCGTTGTTGATGTCCTCGAGGCTCGCATAGTCGGCCTGGAGCTCGGCCCGCTGGCGGAGCTCCTTGTACCTGAACTCGAGCGTCACGAGCGGGCTCCTCTTCTCGCGCAGCTCCCTTATCGAGCGGTCAAACTCGGAGACGACCGCGAGCACCTCGGCGGCATCGGAGGCACCCCTCACCCGCTCGAGCAGCGCGTCCCACTCGGCGACCTGTGACGAGGATATGCCGTTGGCCCTCGATATCTCGACCCCCTTTGATATGCGCGAGGAGATCTCCGTGATGCTCTTCATCCGGCGTATCTCGTCCTTTGCCTCCAGTATGTCGCCCACCTGCGAGGCGCTCGCCAGCGAGGAGAGGAGGCGGTCCCACATGGGGCGTATTATCTCGGCAAGGTCGTCATCGTCCCGGTCTATGAACCTCTCGACCCCGTCAAGCTCGCGGAGCAGTATGGCCGCCTCGTGCAGCTCCGCGACCTTGGGGGCCGGCTCCAGCAGCGACGCTATGGACGACTTGCCCTCGAGCGAGGGCTTTAGCAGGTCCCAGTTGCCCCGTATGATGTTGTAGAGGTTGCTGGACTTTCTTGACACGACGTCAAGGTACCTTGCCTCCGTGAGCAGGTCGACCAGCCCGGTGATCTCGTCAGAGTAGACGGGCGCGGTCCCGCGTGCGAATATGAAGGCCACCTCCTCCTTTACCTCCCTGCTCATCACGCTGTCGGACTTTTTCATCAGGTTCAGCAGCGTGTCCTCCAGCTCGTCAAAGGTGAGGTTCCGCTGGATCTTCTTCTCCGGGACCAGGTTCCCCACGTCGACGAACGCGTCGGAGATGAGCCCTATGGCGGCGCCCCTCTCGCCGATCTCGTACAGGAAGACGGCCTCGAAGACGAGCATGTCGATGAGCTGCGATATGTCGTACGGGATGGTGTTGTCGGCAAGCAGCGCCTGGACCGCGTCAAGCGACGCGCGCGCCGGCTCGCGGACTAGCGGGTCCACCTCGTACAGGTACTCCTCGGAGAAGGACGTGCGCCACAGGTTCACGTACACGTCCTTTAGCTGCTCGAGCGTGGCTCCCGGGCCGGGCACCTCCGTCGATATCCCGGTGCGGTCCCTCGTCATGTTTGCCAGGCTGGTGACCAGGTCGCGCGCGGTCCGGAGCTTTTCGGCGTCGGACGGCTCTGCATACCTCTCGGCGGAGACCGAGAACGCGGTGGACTTTGTATGATCCCCGTAGAAGAGCCGGGCCTCGTAGTCGCCGGTCATGCCGCATATTCGCCCGGCCAGCGGTATCTGGCCCGTGATGAACTGCCCGCCCGGAAGCGGGGTCACCTGCTGTATCTGGCAGAGGTCCCCGAGCGGGTTGATTATCTGCATTATCAGAAAGGAGCCGTCCGTGACGCTCGCAAGGCTCCCGTATATGAAGAGGGGCTCGCCGGACTCGTACTGGCCAAAGTTGTCTATCACGGTTATCCGGTCCGACGACTGGGCGTGGGCGGCGGCAGGTGCGATGAGCGCGGCTGCGATCCCCAGCGCCAGCAGGGCGTTCATGCGGTCAGGGGCCGGAATCTCGTACTTAAAACTTGGGTATGAATCGTAAAGATCCCACGCGGGAGTTATATCCCCGGCCCGGCGGGGGGAAGCCGATGGACGAGGTGGAGCGGACGTTTGACGGGTGGGCCGTCAACGGCAGGGCCGAGAGGATGGAGCGGGAGCACTCGCCGAGCGTCACGAGGTTCCTCCGGTCGGCCAGGCTCCCGGGCCGTTTCTCGTTCCTCGACGTCGGGTGCGGCAACGGGTGGGTCGTCAGGAGGATGGCCTCAAGGCCCGGCTGCAGGAGGGCCGTCGGGATAGACAAGAGCGGCAGGATGGTATCGGAGGCAAGGAGGCTCTCGGCGGGGACAGGCGCCAGGTTCCACCACACGGGCCTCGAGTCGTTCACGGGGCGCGGGTTTGACTGCGTCTTCTCGATGGAGTCGCTCTACTATGCAAGGTCTGTCCCGGCTGCCCTCGCGAGGATATACGGCATGCTGAAGCCGGGCGGGAGGCTCTTCTGCGGGACGGACTTTTACGCAGAGAACAGGGCGACTGCAAAGTGGGCAAGGATGCTCGGCATCAGGATGCACCTGCTCCCCGAGGAGGGGTGGCTGTCCATGTTCGAGGAGGCCGGGTTCCGGGCCTCGTCAAGGCACGTGACCGACCCGGACGACAGGAGAAAGTGGCGCAGGGAGCTCGGGACGCTGTTCATCACAGGGACGAGGCCGGCCCGCAAGGCTAAAATCCGGGCCCGATCCTAGCAGGGCCGCGTGAGCCGGAGCACGACACGCTGCCACGGCAGAGGAAACTCCTCCCTCGTTACAGGAGGCGCGGCCCGGAGACGGGCAGCCGGAGACGGCTGGCAACGGAGCAGAAAAGGAATCCCACATGGAGCACTGTGAAGGTGGCACCGGAGGTTTCCATGGACGGAGTGAAAAAGCCGCCCCGCGTCGAGCAAGGCCAAACAGGGCCGCAGGTGCCTGTACCAGGCCCAGGTAGGCCGCAAAGCGGAATATCGTGGAAACAAGAGGAGGGTTACTCCCGGCACACGCTATCTTATTCCATCGAGCCAGAGTGCTCGCGGCAGAGCCCGGAGCCGCACCTGCAGGTCGCGTCGCAGAGGCAGGACCCCTGCATCTCGCAGTCGCACTCGGAGCCCATCTCGGCCGACGCGGCGCACCCGCACGCCGCATCCTGCCCGTCATCCTGGGCGGGCTGGGCGGCCGGCGAATCCTGCTCGTAGACGCTCCGGGTCTGCTGGTAGCCCGTGTCGTCCCTCAGCTGGGCCTCGCCCCTGTTGGTCTGGTAGCCGCCGGACGAGCTGCTCGTCTGCAGGCCGACCAGGCGCGTAGGATCAATGCCCTGCTGCCCCTCCTGCTCCCTCTTGAGGGAGCGGTTGCTGAATATGAAGAACCCGATGCCGGCCACGGCGGCGAGGCCCGCCATGCCGTAGATTATCGTGATGGAGAACCCGCCTCCGCCGCCGCTTCCCGTGGCGTTAGGCGACAGGCCGATTATCTCCACGCCGTCAAGAACGTCGATGGCCCCGAACCCGATAGCCCCGAGCACGGCGCTGTCGGCCGACTGGATGCTGTGCACCCTGTACGTCTGGTCCGCCGTGACGGTGGCCTCGTACTCGAGCTCCACCTGGCGCCCCTCGCGGATGCTGCTCTCGCCCATCGTCCACCTAGATATCACCTTGCCAGCTATCGACTCGTCAAGGCCGTACAGCGCCGCGTCCTCGCCGATTCCGGTCGGATCAAACAGGAAGTGCCAGTTCGTAAGGGGCTGCTCCAGGATAAAGTCCGCGTCGATCAGGGGGCGGGACAGCACCTCGGCCTCCGCCTCCGTCCCCGCGAACACCTCGTATACCTGCGGGTACTGCTCGCGCATCACCTCCATGGGTATGTTTATCTCCGTGCCGTCGATCTTTACGGGCCCGTCAAGGGAGAGGGCCCTCCAGCCCATGTCAACCAGCTTCTTTGATCCGTCCTCCACGATGACATAGTTGCTCAGCCGCCCCTCCACTATCACCCGCAGGTCGAGCGACGCAGCGTTTGCCAGGCCGTTCATGAGGATCCTGTACGAGACGCCGAGATCAGAGACCACCACGGCGCTGCCGTCGCCCCGTATCTTTGCGTTGAGCCGGTCCACCATCATGGCCGCGTCCGGATGGGAGGGATCCACCGCCTCGTCAATCTGCAGGGCGGCCCCGCGCAGGACGTCGGCCACCATCCCGCCCTGGGGGTACTCGATGAAGATGGTCCTCTGGTAGGTCATCTTGAACGGGGAGAACTCCTCGTCGGGGTTGATGCTGGCCTCGAGCTGGGCGCCCCACGCCGGGGCAGCCAGCCCCGCCAAGGCGATCACGCCTGCCACCGCGGCCACAGCCACCGTCCTCATGCGTAAAAGGGGCCATCCCAAAGTAATAAACCTATCCAAGGCACCTCGGATCGCATTTGAAAAAGTAATATGTATGCGGGGGGGCGGCCCGGCAGATGATAACGGTCCTAGCAGGCGGCACCGGCTCGATAAAGCTCGTCAGGGGGCTGGTCACGCAGGACCCCAAGGTGAACGTGGTCAGCAACGTGGGGGACAACTACTGGCTCTACGGGCTGTACGTCTGCCCCGACATCGACACGATCGTGTACGGCCTGGCAGACATGCTGGACCAGGACAGGGGCTGGGGCGTCAAAAAGGACACGTACAACTTTCTGAGGCAGATGGAGGTGTTCGGGGAGGAGACATGGTTCAGGATAGGGGACAGGGACACGGCGACCCACCTGACCAGGACAAACATGCTCAAGAACGGCAAGAACCTGGCGGACATCACAAAGTGGATGTGCGAAAAGTTCGCCGTCGGCGCCAACGTCATGCCGGTATCCGACAGCGGCATCGAGACCAGGATAACCACCAGCAAGGGCGAGATGCACCTGCAGGAGTACTGGGTAAAGTACCGCGGCAGGGACGAGGTGGAGGGGATCCAGTACGTCGGGGCCGACAAGGCCCGCCCCAACCCCGAGGCGATAAACGCGATGCACGACTCGGAGGTGGTGGTGCTGGCCCCCGGAAACCCGCTCACGTCGATGGGGCCGATGCTCCAGATAAAGGCCGTCAAGAAGGAGCTCTCAAAGATGAAGAAGAAGGTGGTGGCCGTCAGCCCGCTGATCGGGGACGAGGCGATAAGCGGGCCGGCCGCCAAGTACATGCGCGCAGCAGGCGTCGAGTCCAACGCGTACGGGCTGGCAAAGATGTACGCCGACGTGTGCTCCAACATGGTGATAGACACAAGGGACAAGGCCCTCGGCAGGAAGATCCGCGACCTCGGCTACAGGGCGTTCGAGACGAGGATAACCATGAAGAACAAGGCCGCCGAGGACGCGCTCGCCGGGTTCGTCCTAAAGCAGATGCGCGGTTGACGGGTTGAGGACCGCCGCCATAATCCCTGTAAAGTCGTTTGAAAGGGCAAAGACGCGCCTCGGCATCGGGGGGCGGCGCAGGTCGGAGCTGTGCAGGCTGATGCTCGCCGAGGTCCTCGGGGCCGCGGCCGGATCCAGCCACATAGACGAGGTGGTGGTGGTCACGCGCGACCCGGAGGCGGCCAGGATGGGAAGAGGGGCCGGCGCCACCGTGCTTGATGACCCGGAGGAGGCCGGCGTCAACGAGGCCATAGCGATAGCCGACCGGCACGTCGCCGGATCCGGGCTCGACGCCTCGATAGTGCTGCCGCAGGACATACCATTCATGACCTCCGACGAGATAGCGTTCCTCATGGGGCACGCGGCGCCGCCCAGCTTTGTCATCGTGGTGCCTTCCCGCCGGTTCGACGGGACGAACGCCCTGGTGAGGATGCCGGGGGGGATCATGAGGACCCACTATGACGAGGACAGCTACCGGATACACCTTGCAGAGGCGGGGAAGGTGACCCCCAACGCGGCCCTGCTGTTCTCGGCCGGCATGATGGCAGATATCGACACCATGGAGGATATCACCCAGATGCCCGAGGCCGGGCGCAAGCCCGACGTGGCAAGGAGGATCAGGGAGATCGCCGGCGCCTAGCTCGGGAGCCGCCCTTATCGGGGCCGGCGGGCAGACCGCGGGCGATCGATTCCAGGCCGCGGTAAAAGTGCGCAAATGACTCGCTCTTGCGGGCGGCCTTGTCCGTGTCAAAGCCGTCCAGCGCCATGACCAAGGCCCTGCGATGCCCCATCTCGGGCTTTACAACCCGGTCAAATCGGGACTTGTGTATCCTGTCAGACGGGGTGTCCTCGAACAGTCTGTTGATCCTTGCGCTGGTGGATCCTGACACGTACCAGCTTTCTATCGAGGAAACTGCCACGGCGACGTGGTTTTTGTCGATCCTGCGTCTGGCCGCCCACTCTATTTTGAGGGCATCCACGGACGGGGCGCGATCCGAATCAATCAGTACTACGAACAGATCGTTTGCCAGGGTATGCTTTTCAAGACTTTCTATGGTATCCTTGAGGCGCATGCTCGAAAACTGTATTATGGTGGGATCAAATTGCTTGTGGCATTTTTTAATGACATGATTAACCATACGTTCGTCATCAGCGCCTTCCACATACACGAAGAGATCCATACGGATCATCCGAGCAGTTTCTGACCCATGAGCTCGGACATGCTCATCACGTCGTTAAATTTTTTTACCATCTTGTGGTTGTGGGGAACATCCATCAGCGATCTTCCCGCGTCGTCACGTATGATCATAAGTATCTCGTCCTGTTTTGCCGAATCCAGCACACACGGGTTGTGGGTGGTGACCACCATTTGGTTGAAATGTGAGGCATCGCGCATGAATTCCACGAGCTTTGTCAGGAGCCCGAGTTGTATGTTGCGCTCCGGCTCCTCGATGGCAGTGAACCGGTTACTGTTGTAAAACATAGACACCATGATTGCTATCGTGTTTAGGGTTCCGTCTGACGCATCGGTGAGATCCAGTACGTCGGGTATGTGGGATTCCTCGACCAGGAGTTTCAAGCGACCATCACCGCAGGTTTTTGTCTTAATTCTACTTACAGAGGGATGAAAGTCCTGCGTCAGTAGCACGAGCTCCCTGAGTTGGTCGGGGCTGCCTTCCAGCATACGGATTACGGACGAGATGTTGGAGCCGTCCGACATGAGCCTTGGTGGCCCACCTATGCCGTTTGATGACTTTAGCTTGGAGGGGTGGAGATCATACGTGCCCATATTGTTTAGAAACTCGCCCAGTTCAGGTGACACGGCGGCGATCAGGTCTCGCGACTCTAGAAGTAGTGCATCCACGGGCATATCCGACGTGAGCGTATCTAGGAGCCTCTTTATCCGTGACACATCTCCGGTAAAATTACAATCGAGGCCGGCTTTTCCGCCACTTCGATATATCGAGACACCGCCTGCCGGGGCCTCCGATCCCCTGCAGGATATTTTCATGTTGTCGCGTGTAACCTCGTATCCTGATCCGGCGAATGTGACCTCAAACTCATACACGATCCTATCTGCAAGGATCTTGCAGTCTGCATTAGACCGGAAGACAGGGATCGGCCTGTCCGGATCAAAATGGAACTCCATGTACAAGGATCGATCGTCGGATCCGCGCGTCATGATGGAGGCGCGCCCGTTTTGACGGGATATGGCATCTGCGACCCCACGATCCACGACATCCTTCAGGAACGAGAAGATCCTCAAAAAGTTCGACTTGCCTGCCCCGTTGTGCCCGATGACCACGTTGAACCGCCCCAGCTCCGCGTCCAGATCCTCAAAGTTCCTGAAGTTACGTGCCCGGACCCGGCTGATATAGAACCCCGGCCTCATGGGCCCGTCCGGGCCCGGCATCCCTTAAATGCCTATTCCGGCCCGGATCAGCCGGAAAAACCCTCGAAAACTTATAAGCAAGCAAAATTCTTAAATAATATCATGGAATCGGGGGCCGAAAAGGTGGCGGGCATCAGGAGCAAGGAGCGGTGCCAGAGGTGCGGCAAGGGCACCCTCGTCACCGACACGTCTACAGGCGAGAGCTTTTGCGGCAAGTGCGGCTTTGTGGTGACCGAAAAGGCCGAGGAGTCCGGCCCCGAGTGGCGCAGCTTTGCAAGCGAGGGCGAGAACAAGAGCAGGGCGGGGGCCCCCTCCTCGCTGGCGATGCACGACATGGGGCTCTCGACTGTCATCAACCCGGTGAACCGTGACGCGACCGGCAAGCCGCTTGCCGCGTCCATGAAGAGCACCATCGAGAGGCTCAGGACGTGGGACTCTCGCAGCCAGGTGCACGAGCCGGAGGACCGCAACTTCAGGCAGGCGTTCAACGAGCTTGACAGGCTAAAGGACAAGCTGGCCGTCGGGGACGCAGTGGTGGAAAAGGCCGCGTACATCTACCGCAAGGCCCTGGAGAAGGGGCTCGTCCGGGGCAGGTCCATATCGGCACTCATCGCGTCGGCGCTCTACGCGGCGTGCCGCGACACCGAGACCCCGAGGACCCTCAAGGACATCGGCCAGGCGAGCAACATAAAGCGCAAGGACATCGCCAGGTGCTACAGGCTCCTGCTGCGCGAGCTTGACATCAAGATGCCGGTGGCAGACCCCATAAAGTGCATAGCCCGGATAGCAAGCAAGGCCGGCCTGCCGGAGAAGACAAAGAGGCGCGCCACGAGGATACTGCACAGCGCCGAGGAGAAGAAGATATCGGCCGGCAAGGATCCGATGGGCCTGGCCGCCGCGGCCCTCTACGTGGCGTGCGTCCACAACGGCGACAACAAGACGCAGCGGGACGTGGCGGGCGCCGCCGGGGTCACCGAGGTGACCATCCGGAACAGGTACAAGGGCCTAAAGGCGGCCCTTGACCTCTGAGCGGCGCCGGTTCCACGCGAGCAGGGTGATCCCGGCCGATGCCACCCCGGAGGCCAGCACAACCCCCTCTATCGACGCCAGGAGCGGCGTCTCGAACGCGGCGATTATCCCCGTCCCGCCGGCGTGGGCCGCCAGCGCCGCGTACGAGAATATGAAGTAGTTTGCCGCCCAGTGTATGATTATCGAGGCCCCGAGCCCGTACCGCACGTACGCCCACCCCAGTATGAGCCCGCTCGCCGCGGCCTGGGCCAGCTTGCCCTCGCTCCAGCCGTCCCCGGGGGCCACGTGCGCGGCCCCGAACAGAGCCGAGCTGACCACGATGAGGAGGGCCGTCCTCCGGCGCCCGGACCCCGGCCAGCCGGGCCTCCAGAGGAACCGGGGGACGCCGCGCAGCGGGACGCTCCCGATGCCGAGGGCGAGCAGCGGGATCCCGATCAGCAGCAGGCGGAACCCCGCCTCCTCGGCGGCCGGCGCCAGCATCACGAGCAGGTACTGCACGAGGTCGTTCCCGAACGGCGGCGGCAGCGTCTCGACCCCGAACTGCGCCTGGACTATCGTCGTCAGCGCGGATGCCGCCACCAGTATCGAGAACCAGCGGATCGCGGCCGACATGGAGTTCGACCCGAGGTCCGTCCTGCCGCGCGAGACGATGTCCGAGAGCGCGCCCGAAAAGCCCTGCCGCGGGCCGAGCAGCGCCACGGCGAACACCACGGCGTATATGGCCCACGCCGCGACAAAGACGTCCCCCACCGTGACCGGGGCCGGGGCAAGGTACAGGTCGGTGCCGGCAAAGACCGCCGTGTGCGTTATGGGATACTCGTGGTTGATGTCGCCGCCGAGCGACCCCTCGAAGAAGACGAGGGCCCCGACCGGGAACGACGCCAGGAACAGCCCGAACAGCACCGACTGGAGTGCCGCGAACGGTATCCCGAGAACCCTGGAAGCCCCGCCCAACCCTAATGCAGCTCGACGCTCTCCTCGGGGAACCCCAGCCCTATGAGGGTCTCCTTTATGGTGTCGCGGTGGTCCCCCTGTAGAAAGATGTACCCGTCCTTTGCCGTCCCGCCGCACGCGTACTTGTTCTTCAGCTCCTTTGCGACGTCGTCAAGGCTGTTCAGCTTTGGGTCGAGCCCCTCTATCATGGTCCCCTTCTTCTTGAACCGCCTGGTCTCAAGCCTGATTATTATCTTGGTACTGTCCTTTGCAAGCTCGCCGCACGCGCAGAGGTCCTCTGGGAGGCCGCAGGTATTGCAGATTACCGCCATTCGTTCTGGCCGGTGGGGGGCACCACATACTATTAAGCCTTGTTTGGTTGGTTTTTAGGCGGGCCCGGCCCCGCCCGATCGTGCCGGATCTAGCCGAGAGGGCCGCCAGGATGCTGCTGGAGGGGGGCACCATGCTCGCCGAGCCCTGCCACTACTGCGGGGGCGTGAGGGTCATGAAGGACGGGAGGGCCCTCTGCGCCGGGTGCGGCCGCGAGCCCGAGGAGAGGGAGGTCCCCGAGGCCCCCGAGCGGGACGCCGGGCCCGAGGTTCGCCGGCTCTCCTCCGAGCTGGCAGAAGAGAGGGACCCCGAGCGGCAGAGGCAGATCCTCGCCAGGATAAACGCCCTCCTCGGGGCGTGATCCCGACAAGGTTTTTATTTAAACCGCGGGCCGGCGGCCCCGTATGAGCAGCAAGAAGAAGGGGGCCCCGCTTCCGGCATCAAGCGGCGGGCTGATGCGGTTCTTTGAGGACGAGACAAAGGGCTACAAGGTGGACCCGAAGATAGTGATCTCGATGCCGATCGGACTCATCGTCGTCTCGTGGGCGATCGAGATATTCCTGTCCACGTGATCCCCCATGTATGCGGACAACGTCTCGAACATACACAACAGGTTCTCACTGACGCTCATCAACCCGGCCTCCCACTACTTTTCGCTGGCCGGGGCTCTGGCCGCCGTGGCCGCCGCCGTCGCGGCCATCCACATAGGGTACATCGGCGACGCCTCGGAGATCCAGTACAGGATACTGGCGGCAGCGGCCGTGCTCGCCGCCACGCAGCTGCTAGACACCCGCTTTACCAGGAAGAAGGAATACTCCAAGTCGCTCCACTCGTCGCTGTTCGGCGTGCTGCTGTGGACCGCCTCGATCCTGGCCGGCCTGGCGGCGGGAGCCGTCCTCGGCACCGGGCCCGCAGAGCACGCCGTCGTGCTCGGGCTGCTGCTGTACGCGGGGTTTAGGATCGGCATATACACGACGACGCTCGGCGCCGGCCTCGGCAGGGCGTGGGCCATCTGCATGGTGCAGCCGCTGGCAGTATTCCTCGTGGCCGTCCCGCAGGAGTCGTGGACGTACCTTGCCGACCCGCTCGCGCTGGGGTTCGGCGGGGCGTTCATGGTGATAGCAAGCGTCTGGTCGGTCATGACGGACAGGGCGGGCAGGCCCGGCATGCACAGCACCCACAAGACCATCCAGGCGTACCTGGCATCGCAGGGCGGGGACCACGCGGACGCCGAGGAGATAATGGAGGGGCGCTCGAGCGAGGCCAGCGTCACGACGTCGCAGATACGGCTCGAGTCGGAGGGCGGGGAGTTCCGCATGGTGCTGCCCGAGATACACCCGGGCCCATACCATCCTGTCGGCGGCAGCAACATCCCGTACCTCATCTATGAAAAGCTCTCCTCGTCGGCCATGGTGATGCACAGCATCTCGGACCACGCGCTCAACCTGCCCTCGAGGGACCAGGTGAGCAACTACCTGGGGAGCCTCGGCAGGAGCAGCGTCAGGGAGGAGGGCCTCAGGTGCACCGAACCCGTCTCCGTCCGGATAAACAGGGCCAGCGTGACGGGCCTGCGCTTTGAGGGTAGCCCGCTGCTGTTCCTCTCGCTCTCGCCCCACGGGATGGAGGACATCCCCAGCTATATGAAGACGGAGATAGAGCAGTACGCGGGGAACCGCGGGTACTCGGGGATCCTGGTGGTCGACTGCCACAACGCGATGGGGGAGGAGATATCCGGCGAGGACGGCAGCGACATGCTAAAGGCGGCAAAGTCGTGCCTTGACACGCTGCTCGCGAGGGAGGACCACGCCATCGAGTTCGGGTACGCCAACTCGGCGGGGATGGACCTGTGGGCCGAGGACCTCGGGCTCGGCGGGCTCGGCGTGCTGTGCCTGCGCATCAACGGCTCGGAGTACTATCTTGGGTGGGCCGACGCCAACAACATGGAGAACGGGACCAGGGAGGAGATCATCTCGCGCTTTGGGGCCGCCGGCATGAACCTGCTCGAGTTCTGCACGTCCGACACCCACTATGCGCGCGTAAAGGTGAGGAACAGGAACGGCTACTACCAGCTCGGGCTGGTAACGGGGGCCGAAAAGCTGGCAGGCTGGCTGCTTGAGATAGCCGGCGAGGCGCGGACGAGGGTCGCCCCATGCCGGTTCCAGATACTCGAGAACAGGGCCCGCGTAAAGGTGATGGGGCACGGCATATACGAGGACTATTCGAGGGCCCTTGACAACTCGCTGCGGATAACAAAGTGGTTCCTGGTGGGCGGGCTGGCGCTCTTCATCGGGAGCCTGGCCGCATGACGGGGAGCCCGTCCATCCCGCCGCAGAACTCGTCTGCAAAGTGGGCAAGCCCGTCGACGGGCACGACCGGGACGCCCGAGGCGCGCCACCCCCCGTAGAGCGCCACCATGACGGGGACGGCGGGGACCCCCCTCCAGTCAGCATAGCGGGCCGCGCGGCCCGCCTGGCGCCTGGCGGCGGCGGCCATGGCCGAGGGGCGGTCTGCAGACCAGTGCTTGCAGTCGACTATCATGGCGCACCCGAGCCGCTCGGCTGCCACGTCGATCTCGATCCGGGGCTTTGTGAGGACGAGGTTGCGGGTCACCTCGAACCCGCGCGAGCCCAGTATGCGGGCGGCAAACCCCTCAAAGTCGCGCCAGTGGAGCGTGCCGGAGACATCGCCGGCAGTAGCGCCGTCCCGCAGCAGATCTACTGCCCGCTCGAGCGCGTCCATGGTATCGGCGCACGGGATCCCGGCATATGTAACTTGGGATATCCCGGGCGTCAGGAGGCCACGGGGAGGGACCGCGTCCTGGCCCATATGCGGACTCGCCCCATGGCAGAGCCCGCGGGAGGACGGGGCCGCATGGCCTTTTACAGGCCTGTTCCAAAAATTTGTAATATCGGTCCGGCGCATCGCGGGCGCCCCGGCCCGGGGCGGCGCCGTCCACCGGCGGCAACGCGCGGGGGTTGGGTTTTATTATGACGGGCGGCGCGGGCCGCGGTGTGGATCATCGCCGCCCTGGCCCTCGCGCTGGCAGCCGCCGGGGCCGCCCATCCGGGCGCCCATGCCGAGCCGCCCGTCCACCACGACGCGGTCAGGTTCGTCCAGTACCTTGACGAGGGAACGGCGCTCGAGGAGGTGCGGGCCGGCCGCCTTGACATGTACTACCAGGCGGTCCCGCCGGACATACTCGAGGGGGGCGGGGTCCAGGTCTTTAGTACCGACGGCGGCTCTTACAGCATCCTGCTCAACCCGGCCCCGGGCCCGGATCCCAACCCGTTCTCCGAGAGGGAGGCAAGGTACGCGCTCAACTTTCTCATAGACCGCAAGCTCGTCGTAAACGAGCTCATGGGCGGGCTGGGATCGCCGTCCACATCCTACTATGGGGCGTCGGATCCGGAGTACCTCACGGTGCTCGGCGAGCTGGAGGGGCTTGGCATATCGCACGATCCGGCGCGCGCCGGCGCCATGCTGCGCGGCGTGATGGAGGGCATGGGCGCCGAGCTGCGGGACGGCACCTGGCACCACGGCGGGGAGCCGGTCGTCCTCCGCGCGTTCATCAGGAGCGACGACCCGGTGAGGAGGTCGATGGGCGAGGTGCTCGCGGCGGGGCTCGAGGGGGCCGGGTTCGCAGTCGAGAGGGAGTTTGGGGACCTCAACAAGGCGTTCGTCGTAGTATACGGGTCTGATCCGGCTGCGCACGGGTGGCACCTGTACACGGAGGGGTGGGGAAGATCCGCCCTCTCAAGGTACGACCCCGTCGGGCTCAGCCAGATGTACGCGCCCTGGTTCTCCAACATGCCGGGCTTTAACAACCCCGCGTACTGGAACTATGAGAACTCTACCATCGACGATCTGACGAGGAGGATATACTCGTCGGGGTTCTCGTCGGGCGCCGAGAGGGACGCCATCGTCCGCGAGGCCGCGGCCGCCGGCGTTGCAGAGGCGGTCAGGATCTTCATAGCGACGAGGACGGTCCAGTACGCGGCCGGCCACCACGTGGACGGGATCGTAAACGACCTCGGGGCCGGCATGCCCGGCAGGTTCACCGCGATAAACGCCCAAGGCGGCGGCGACCAGCTTGACATCGGCGTAAAGCAGATCTACCAGGGGGCGTGGAACCCCGTGGCCGGGCTCACCGACGCGTACGGGCGCCACATATGGGGGGTCGCAAGCGATCCGGCCACACACAGGCACCCGTTCACGGGGCAGGTGATACCCGTCAGGGCCGAGTGGGAGGTGGAGACGGCCGGCCCGGACGGCGTGATCGGGGTGCCGCCTGACGCGATCCTCTGGGATCCCGTGGCGGGGGCCTGGGCGGGGGCGGATCCCGGGGCGTCATCATCCAGCAAGGTCACCATCAGCTACAGGTTCGGCGACTGGCACCACGGCGAGCCGATAAGCATGGACGACGTGCTGTACTCGGCGTACTTTGTGTCGCAGTGGGGGTCGGGCGAGGGGCGCACGAGCGACCCCGAGTACACGCCGAGGGCTGCCCAGGCGCACGAGGCGCTCAGGGGGATCCGGGTGGTAGGCGCCGACACGCTCGAGGTGTACGTCGACTATTGGCACTTTGACCACGGCGAGATAGCAGAGCGGGCGGCGCTGTGGCCCAGCGTCCCGTGGGAGGTATCTGCCGCGATGGAGCAGATGGTGCTTGACGGGCGCGCCGCCTACTCCAGATCCGAGGCGACCGGCAAGGGGACGGGGTGGCTCTCGCTGCTGGTGCCCGCCGACGCCTCTGCGCTTGCCGGGTACATATCCGAGTTTGCAGAGTCGGGGCACGTGCCGGCGGCCCTCGCGGGCGCCGATCCTGATCGCGTCGCCTCAAGGTACGGGGCGGCCCTCGGGTGGATAGCGGAGAGGGGGCACGCCGCCATAAGCTCGGGGCCGTACTATGTCGAGTCGTACTCGCCAGAGTCGCGCTCGATAACGCTGCGCGCGTTCGGGGGGGACTATCCGTTCGGGGCGGGCAGGTGGTCGGAGTTCGGCAGCCCGGTGCCCCCGCGCATCACGTCGGCATCGGTGCCAGAGTCGGTTGTGGCAGGCTCCCCGCTTGACGTGCCGGTCGTGACCGAGGGGGCCGACGCCATATCCTACTTTGTATCTGGCGCCTCGGGCGCCCCCGTCTCTGGCAGGGTTGACGGCGGCTCTGCGACGGTAAGCATCCCCGGCGAGGCGACTGCCGCGATGGGGCCCGGCGCCGGGAGCGTCAGGCTGTTTGCCACGTCCGAGTCCGTGCTGAGGCCCGACAGGTACGAGGCGGGGTTCATCGTGACCAGCTCGGGCGGGGTCAGCTCCGCCGGCGCCGGCGCGGCGCCCGGCGGGGACGATCCCGGCTACCAGTGGCAGGCCGCCGCCGCTGCCGCCGCGGCCGCGGCGGCCCTGCTGGCAGCCCGAACTCTTGCGCGGCGCGCTCGACGTCGGCCTCGTCCCGGGCCCTCGAGTACTCCTCAAGGGGGCCCGCGTTGAGCTCGTAGAACGTGTGGCCCCACCTGAACCCCGAGAGCACGCCCATCGCCGCCTCCCTCGACCCCGTTATGTAGAGCGCCGCGGCCACCGCCTCGGCCGTCGAGAGCAGGGAGGCCCGCGAATAGTTGACGGGGTTGCCGGCAAGGAGCGGCGGCAGCCTGCGGCCCGAGGCGCCCGTCCCGGCGCCAAACTGGGCGCCCGCCAGCCGCCACGAGCAGTCAACGGCGCAGACGCTGCCCATGCGCCCGTCCCTTGGGAGCAGCACGCGCGGCGAGAACGGATCCAGCACGATGCCGGCCCCGGATACGGAGCGCGACTCGGACGCGGTCCCGAGCCGGACCATCCTTGCGGCGGTGCACTTTTTCGGGTCGTCCTGCCCCACCATCACGACGCGGACCCTCACGCGGCCGGGCCGGCCGCGCTCCGTATTTTGGTATTACCCGGACCTGTAGGTCACCTTGTACTGGAACCTCGAGGGCTCGCCGTCCTTTAGTATGACGACCTTCCAGTCGGCGTCCGGCAGCGGGCCGTCCCCGGCCGGCTGGACGCTGAACCGCTCGACGCGCGCGTCTGGGCCGCTGTACCTGACCTTCAGGCTCATGCCGTCGGCCTCGACCTCCTCGTGTATCCTGCCCGGCGCCCGCGTCGAGCCGGAGACGAGGCACCCCTCGTCCTGGCCGATGATGCACGAGCCGCCCGGCGAGAGCAGCGAGACGTTGACGGCGCCGGCATCACCCCTGGCCGATATGAGGGATCCGGAGACGACGCGGGGCAGGACGGTCGACCCCTCGTGCACGCGCGAGGAGGCAGTTATCGAGATATCAGACTCCGTCTGGCGCGGGCCCTTGTCGACCAGGGTGACGGCGGGCGGCTCGACTGCGTCGCCGGACACCTCGAATACTGCCGACTTTAGCACCGTTCCCGAGCTTGCAAGCACCTCGTACCTTGACTCCCTTGCGTTCTCGGGCAGGTCGACCGTGTGCCTCACCGAGCCCGAGTCGGACCGGACGGCGTGCTTTATGCCGACCGGCGAGCCGCAGATCGTGGTGCCGCAGATGCTGCCCGTCTCGGACTCTGCTATCAGCACCACGTCGACCCGGCCCGGGTACGGCCAGCCGGAGCCGGTGACGCCTACGCTGGAGCCTGGCGCGTACTCTGAGCGGGCCACGGAGATGTCGGTCCCGCTCGTGTCGATGCCGACCGAGAAGACCGTGACCGCCGTGTTGCCGTCGTAGGCGGCCCGGAGTATGTACATGCCGTCATCGAACCGGGGGATCCTCTCAACGTCGTCCCCCTCCCCCACCTCGACCGTGCCGGTAGCGACGACCTCGTCGGCAAAGCCACCGTCGCTGCCGGGGACGGGGGCCGACGTGTAGACGGTCAGGGTCGGGAATACCTTCCGGATGGATATGTCCACGCCAGCCATCAGGTCGTCCCGTATCTGCTTTAGCGTGTCGACTGCGCCCGTGATCCGTACCCGCTCGCCCGGCTCGTAGGCATCCTTGTCGGTGGAGACGGCGATGCCGGCAGGCGGCAGCGAGTCGGCCTCGGGGTTCTCCGACACCTTGAAGCGCAGCACCTCCTCGAACTCGTCCATCCGGACGGAGACGACATAGATCCCGTACGTGCTGGCAGTGGCGTCCCCGCTCGAGACGGACCTGCCGGTGAACGTCGTGGGGGTGGACGGCACGTCCCACGTCCACTCGAACTGCTGGCCGGACTTTGGTATCACGAACGTCTCGACGGTCCCGTCGGTCAGCTTGAGCCTCACCTCGGGGTCGCCGAGCGGCTCGAGCTTTAGCTTGCCTGTCAGCGTCACCTTGTCGCCGAGCCCGTAGACGTCCCTGTCGAGGCCTACCAGCGTGTCGCTCCCCTTGAAGATGTCCTCGACCGAAAACTCTGCCGTCGCCGTGTGCCGTCCGTACTTTGCAGTCACCTTGTACTGTCCCTCCTTGAACCTCTTGTCGGTCACCTTTGTCTCGACGGCATAGTTGCCGGCCCTGTCGGGGGTGCGGGTGAACTCGTACGGCGAGAGACCCGTCCCGCCGGGCGTCCCGTCCTCCTCGGTCAGGAAGACGCCGTTCCAGGCGGTTATCCGTATGGACACCTTGCCGCCGTCCGGGTCGAGCAGCGCCTCCTCGGCCGTCTGCACGTCGCGGACCTGGCCGCCTATGCGGATGACATCCCCGTGCGCGTACGGCCCGCCCCCTATGATCAGCGACAGCGGCTCGGTCGCCGCCCTGAACGAGGCCGGATCCTCGACCCCGTGCACCACGATCTCCCTGCTTCCGACCCACTCGGAGGCCCGGATGACGTAGAAGCCGAGCCCGTCCGTGCCGCCGGGCATCCTGAACGTGTGCTCGAACGTGCCGTCATCAAGCACGGGTATGGTCCACTTGTTGTCAAGCGGCCTTATGCCGGTCGTCGGGTGCTGCTTTGTCTGGGTCACGGAGAGGTCGACTGACAGCAGCCTCCCGTCGGTCCTGCCCGTCACGTGGACCGTCTCGCCGGGCATGTACGCCTGCTTGTCGGCCTCGAGCCTGATGTTGGTGCCGGTGTTGGGGTTGGCCCCCGGATCCACCACCTCGAAGGAGGCCGTCCCCTCGACGCCGGCGTGGGAGGCGCTTATCACGTGCGTGCCGTACGAGGGCCTCACGGTTGATAGAAAGATCCCGGTCTCGAACGTGTCGCCGGCAGAGAAGAGGTTCCCGGACTCGATCCGGGCGCCGGACGGGTCAAGCACCTCGAACCGGAGGCCGTCTGACGGGGACGCCATGCTGGCAACGGCCGTCACCTGCACCTTCTGCCCCGGCAGGTACTCTGGCCTGTCGGTGGTGATCACGAGGGTCCTCTCCTCGGCCACCTCCGCCTCGGGCGCCCTCGATCCGACCGCGAATGCGGCCGAGGCCGACGCGTCGTGGTACGTGGCAGATATGCCATAGTCGCCGCCCGTTATCCCAAGCACCCTGTACAGCCTCACCTTTGCCTCGAACGCCATGTTCCTGTCCGGCTGCAGCGTCAGCTCGTCCGCATAGCCGGGGCCGGTGATGGATATCCGGACCGGCTCGGGCGCCGCGCCGACCGAGTTGAGCGGGACCTCCGTGACGTTGCCGCTTATTGTCATCTCCTCCCCGAACAGGTAGAACGCCTTGTCGACGGACATGCGGAGGACCAGCCCCTCGTCGGCCGCCTCGTCGACGACCAGCCTGCCGTTCGAGGCGCCGGCGCTGGCCACGGCGAACTTCCAGTCGGCGGCCGAGTCGCCGCCGTACCCGTCGTAGAGCCTCTGCCAGGTGGACCTGTCGTCGTCCCGGTCGTAGAGGACGGGCGTCCTGTCCACCACGGTCCCGTCCGGCGAGCGGAGCTCGACGGTCTCGCCGATGTCAGAGAACCAGAGCTTCTCATGGAACAGCAGGACGGGCTGGCCGGGGGGCAGCACGATCCCGGGGGGGATCGTCATGGCCTTGTAGGACTGCCCCGGCGCTATCACCCACCCGCGGAGGTCGACGGCCTCGCCGGTCGGGTTGTACAGCTCTATCCATTCCGCTATGGATGCCGCGTCGCTGCCCTCCGGGTTCAGCTCTATCTCGTTTATCACCACGTGGTCGGCCAGCTGGGCGTGCGCGGGGCCGGCGAGCCCCGCCGCCACAGCGAGCAGCGCCAGGCATGCGATGGGTGCCACTGGCCGCACCTGCGCCCGGCCCAATTTATGGGGGGACGGGGTAAAAGTTGAGCAGTTGGTCAAAGTTCCGGCCCCATGCCCCCCGGCGCGCCCTCCCGGTATTTAGATGGCGCCCACAAATCATCCATCGCAGACGGGGCACCTGCCGCCGCGCACGGCGGAGCCGCACTCGAGGCAGGCGCCCTCGCCCACCTCCCGCTCGATCTCCCGCCTCCTGCGCCCGACGTATGCCTTTATCCCGAAGAACATGCCGCAGGCCACCAGGACGGCCAGTGCCGCCCCCGTGAACGGGATCAGCCCGATCATGAACATCGCCACGCCGGCGGCCAGGACGGCGTCCCGCCTCTCGAACCGCGCCACGCGCCGGGGGGCGCCCACTGCGGTAAAAAGGGTTCCCGGCGTCGCCAGGCGCGTGTCGTTTGGTGGGATCGGCGTGAGTTGAACACGCGACCGCTGCGTCCCGAACGCAGAATCATACCAAGCTAGACTACGATCCCGGCAGGGCGCGTGCCGCGGGCCCGCCTATAAATACAGTCGGGAGGCCCCTTTTGTGGTGGGAACGGCGTGATTTGAACACGCGACCGCTGCGTCCCAAACGCAGAATCATACCAAGCTAGACTACGATCCCGCCTGTGGGCCGCCGGAGTCCAATTTAAGCCTCACAATCGTTTTAAAAGGCGGAGGCCGGGCCCCGCGCGGTGCAGCTTGAGGACTACCTGAAGGCCGGCAGGATCGCCGCCGAGGTCAGGGAGATGGTGAGGGGCAGGGACTGGACCGGCAGGACCGCGTACGAGCTCTGCGAGGAGGTCGAGACCGAGATAAGGCGGCGCGGCGCCCTGTGCGCGTTCCCGGTGAACGCGAGCATCAACGAGGTGGCGGCCCACTATACGGCAGAGCCGGGCGACCAGACGGTGATCGGCGAGTCGGACCTCGTAAAGGTGGACCTCGGGGCCCACGTGAACGGCCACATCGCGGACACGGCCGTCACGGTCTGTTATGACCCCGTGTATGACGGGCTGGTGCAGGCGGCCGAGGAGGCGCTCGCCGCCGCCATGTCCATTGCGCGGCCCGGCACCAAGGCCAGGGAGATAGGCAGGGCCATCGAGACGTCCGTAAAGGGGCGCGGGTTCAAGCCGATAGTGAACCTGAGCGGCCACTCGCTTGACAGGTACACGATACACGCCGGCAAGACGATACCGAACGTCTGGTCGATAGGGGGGTTCTCGCTGTCGGAGGGCTCAGCCTACGCGTGCGAGCCGTTCGTCACCACCGGCAAGGGCGGCGGGTTTGTCAGGAACGGCAAGACCCGCAACATATTCGCGATAAGGACCCGCAAGAGGACAAAGGACGCCGAGGCCGACAGGATGCTCGACGTCATCTGGGAGAGGTACAACATGCTCCCGTTCGCGCGCAGGTGGCTGCTCGACCAGTGGGACGAGGGGGAGGCGGGCCGCCTGCTTGATATCCTGGTCTCAAAGAAGGCAGTCCAGGCGTACCCGGTGCTGCTCGAGGCCGAGGGCGAGAGGGTCGCCCAGGCCGAGCACACGTTCATCCCGGCGGGCGACGGGGCCACCGTCACGACGCGCGCCTAGTCCCAGAGCCTCTCGCCGAAGGTGAGCCGCTTGTTAAGGGCAAAGTTCCCAAAGGCGGCCGCCGAGACGGCAAGCACGAGCGCCTCGTGGTACGACATGCCGTGGTGGCCGACCAGCCAGTAGACGGCGCCGATCTGCAGGACGGCACCGAGCGAGCTGAGCCCGGCGAACCTGGCCAGCTGCCAGAGCGTCCTGCGCGCCCCAAAGTCGCGGTCCTCGAACGTCCACGACTTGTTCAGCACAAAGTTGCTCACCACCGACGCGGCGATCCCGAGCATGCTGCCGTGCACGTACCAGAACCCGCCGGCCGAGGAGGCAAGCAGCGAGACCAGATAGTTGACGGCCAGCCCCGACGCGCCCACCGTGAAGAACCTGGCCGCCTTTGACGCAAAGCGGACCGACGCCCTCCGCTCGCGGCGCCTGGCCCTGCCGTACCTGTAGAGGCGCCAGACGGACCTCAGGTAATCGAGGGCGACGCCGCCGTCAAGCTTGCTGCTGCCCGAGCGCCTGTCCTCAAAGACGTACGGCACCTCCAGGACGCGGACGCCCTTTGTCTTTACTATTATCTCAAGCAGCAGCTTGTACCCGAGCGCGTCGATGCTCAGCCCGCTGAGCAGGCCCCTCCGGAACGCGAAGAAGCCCGACATCGGGTCGGCGGCTCGGATCCCGAGCCCGCGCCTTGCCAGCAGCGTGGCGGCCCTGCTCAGGATGCGCCTCCGAGCTGGCCAGTTGCGGACGCCGCCGCCCGAGACATACCTTGACGCTATGGCAAGCTCGCACTGCCGCAGCGCCTCGACCAGCCTCGGTATCAGCTGCGGGGGGTGGGAAAAGTCAGAGTCCATCACGACTATCATCTCGCCCCTGGCCCGCCTGATGCCGTGCATGATGGCAGACGAGAGGCCCCTGCTGCCGGTCCGGTGGACGACGTCCATGGTGGAGCCGCCGCTCAGCCCCGAGGCGTACTCCTCTGCCATCCGGCCCGTCCCGTCCGGCGAGTCGTCATCGACCACGATGGTCTCGGCCGAGACGCCGCTCGGTATGCTCTCCCGGATGGAGCGGAGGACGCCGAGTATGTTCTGCGACTCGTTGTAGGTCGGCACTATGATCGAGACCTGGGGGGCCACGCGCGCGGCCCCGCCGTGGATGAATATAACTATTCATGGGCAGGCACGGATCACCGGGATCCGCCGGGCATGGGATCGGGCGCGGGATCCGGGCGCCGGCGCCGCCCGGGCGCTAGGAGACCCTTGATCCCGGCGGGGCGTCACCGGGCGAGAGCCAGAAGGGGACCCCGTCCACGTCGGCAGCAAGCAGCATCGCCTCGGAGACGACGCCGGCCACCTCCTTTGGCTCGAGGTTGGCAACGACCACCACGGCCCTGCCGACCATATCCTCCGGCGAGTGGTGCTCGGCGCCCCCGATTATCACGCTGCGCGACTCGCCGCCGATGTCCACCACCCCCCTCATTATCCGGGTCTTGCCGGGTATCGGCTCCGCCGAGGTGACCCGGGCGGCCCGCACGTCCAGCCTTGCAAACTCGTCGTATGTTACCACGGCGGGGCGGGCGGCGGCGCCCGTTAAAACGGTTTTGAGGACGGCCGTGATGGAAGAGTGGCAGCTGCCGTTCGGACTGGAGTTACGGTCCCTGGATTTTTGGCAGGATGCCCACCACGGCCACCCTCCCCCCGGGGCAGGAATCTAATATATTTAGCGCCCGCCCCGCGGCCACGCATGGCAAGGATCGAGTCGTCGGCCGAGATCGCCGCCCCGCCGGAGAGGGTCTGGGAGGTGGTCGCCGATCTTGACTCCGAGCCCAAGTACTGGAAGGGGACGAGGAGCGTCAGGAACATCTCCCGGGAGGGCAACGAGCTGACAAGGGAGGTGGTCATAGCGTTCAGGGACCAAAAGTGCCTCCAAAGGGTGGTGCTCGACCCCCCGAGGTCCATCAGGGCCGACTTTGTCGAGGGGGTGATAAAGGGGAGCAAGGAGGTGCTGCTCGAGCCGTCCGGCGGCGGGACGACCGTCCGCGTCATATGGGAGATAAGGATGACGGGCATCCTCGGTATGTTCACGGGGGCGGTGGCAGGCCACATTAGAAAGGGGACGGGGCAGGCCCTCGAGTCCATAAGGAAAGAGATCGAGCAGGATGTATGAGATCATCTACTATGCGGTTGCCCTGGTGATGGCGGGGGTGGCCGCCGTCTGGGCCGCCCTGATAAGGAAGACGGTGCAGACGCTCTCAGATACGCCGCGCCTCGGGGGCGGCTGCACGGGGGCCCCGCTCATCTCCGTGATACTCCCGGCAAGGAACGAGGAGGCGTTCATCGGGAGGTGCCTTGACTCGCTGCTCTCCCAGGACTATCCGAGGTACGAGGTGGTCGCAGTGGATGACTCGTCGGAGGACGGGACGGGCGCCATCATAGAGGGATACGCCGGGGACCACGGGAACGTGGTGCACGTGAGGGCCGGCGCCAGGCCGGAAGGCTGGACCGGCAAGAACTGGGCGTGCGTCGAGGGGTACAGGAGGGCGTCGGGCGACCTGCTGCTCTTCACGGACGCCGACACCGTCCACCTGCCCGGCTCGATGTCGGCCGCGGCCGGGACGCTCGAGTCGCGCCGGCTCGACGCGCTCACGGTGATGCCGAGGATGCTGGCGCTCGACTTTTGGACCAGGGCGACCCTGCCGGTGATAACGGTCTTCATGCACAGCAGGTTCTCGGCGCTGAACGTCAACGACCCGGCAAAGAAGACCGGCTACTTCTTCGGGAGCTACTTTATGATGTCGAGGGAGGCGTACGAGGGCGTCGGGACCCACGAGGGGGTCAGGGGCGAGATGATAGAGGACGGGGCCCTCGGCAGGAAGACCAAGGAGTCGGGGCGGGCCATGATGATGGTCCGCGGAGAGTCGGAGGTGTCGGCGGTCTGGGCCCGCGATCCGAGGGGCCTCTGGGACTCGCTGGGCCGGCTGATGGTCCCGCTGTACCTGCAGAGCAGGAGGGCGGCGGCTGCCATAATGATCGCCGTCACCATGCTGCTTGTCGCCCCGTTCGCGGCCCTCGCCGCGTCGGCGGCGGGCGGCCCCGGCTGGTGGGCCCTCGCCGCGGCGGCCGGGGCCGCCTCTGCCATGGTATACGCCGGCGCCGCGATCGAGGCGCGGCGCGGGCTCGGGATCGGCGCGTGGCGCGCCGTCTTTGCGCCGCTCGGGGGGGCCGTCGTGGTGCTCGGGTTCCTCGCGGGGATGGGCGGCGCGTCGGTCGCGTGGAGGGGGCGCAGGTACGACATGCGCGGCAGGAGCCAGGACTCGGTCAACATATAGCAAAAGCCTTTTAGATAAAGAGGGACATGCGGGCCGCATGGAGAGGGCGGACATGACGGCGGGCGCCGCGGTCGCCGGGATAATCGCGGCCGCCGTGCTCGCGGTCGTCCTGGTGGCGCCGCCGGGGGGCCAGCAGGGGGCGGCATACGTCGAGCAGCCCCCGGCGCAGGGGGCGCCGGCCGGCGTCACGCCCGCCGTGCAGCCAGCCGTCCAGCCGGCCGTGCAGCCGCGCCCGGCCGCGCCCCCGGGGGATGCCCTGTCCCTCGAGGAGATATTCGAGATGTCAGAGCCCGGGGTGGTCAGGATAAACGTGAGGAACGCCGAGTCGGCCGAGAGCGCAAGGGGGGTCGGATCCGGCTTCGTCTATGATACTGCCGGCCACATCGCCACCAACGCCCACGTCATAGACGACGCCGAGAGCGTCACGGTCACCTTCCTTGACGGCAGGTCGTACGACGCAGAGGTGGTCGGCTCCGACGAGTTCACCGACCTTGCGATCCTGCGCGTGGACGCGGGCGGCAGCGAGCTGCGCCCGCTCGGCATCGGCGACTCGTCGATGCTGAGGGTCGGGGAGCAGATAGCGGCCATCGGCAACCCGTTCGGGCTCTCAGGATCCATGACGTCGGGGATCATCAGCCAGATAGGCAGGCTGCTCCCGTCGGACTCGGGGTACTCGATACCGGACGTCATACAGACTGACGCGGCGATAAACCCGGGCAACTCGGGGGGGCCGCTGATCAACATGCACGGCCAGGTGGTGGGGGTTAACACGGCCATCCAGTCCACCACGGGCGAGTTCACCGGGGTCGGGTTCGCCGTCCCGTCGCAGACGGTCATGAAGATAGTGCCGGTCCTGATAAGCAGCGGGGGGTACGAGCACCCGTGGATAGGGATATCCGGCAGGGACATTGACACGGAGCTGGCAAGGGTGCTGGGGCTCGGGGAGGCGGTCGGGTTCCTCGTGGTCACGGTGATAGAGGGCAGCCCGGCGGCCATGGCGGGCCTGAGGGGCTCGACGGACACGGTGATGGGGGACGGCTCGACGTGGCCGGTCGGCGGCGACATCATACTGGCCGTGGACGGCGTGGAGGTGAGGCAGATAGACGACATACTGGTGCACCTGCAGAGGTCAAAGGCCGTCGGGGACAGGATGACCATGGAGATACTGAGGGACGGGGAGAGGATGCCCGCCGAGATCACGCTTCAGGAGAGGCCCGGCTAGGCATAAATACGCCGGGCCGCCCGCGCGGCGCGTTGACGCTTGCGCTTCCAGAGGAGGTATGCAGGGCGGCCGAGGGCAGGCGCGTGCCCGACGCGGACGCCGGGGCCGTGTACGGGGCGGACCTGCAGGAGCTCTCGAGGGCGGCCGAGGCGGCCAGGATCGCCTCAAAGGGCAGGCGCGTGACGTTCTCAAAAAAGGCGTTCTTCAACGCGGTGAACCTATGCAGGGACACGTGCACGTACTGCTCGTACAAGTCGGGGCCGGCCGATCCGGGGCTCTCCATGATGGGCCTTGATGACGTGTCGGGGCTGGCCCGGCTGGCGAGGGGGTGCGGCTGCGTCGAGGCGCTGCTGGTGACTGGCGAGAGGCCGGAGGAGAGGTACGCCGAGGCGCGCAGGTGGCTGCGCGGCATGGGGTTCTCGTCCACCGCCGAGTACCTGGTGCACGCCTCGGAGGCGGCCCTGGCGGAGGGGCTATTCCCGCACACGAACGCCGGCGCCATGGACGAGGGGCAGATAAGGGAGCTGCGCGGCAGCAACGTCTCGATGGGGCTGATGCTGGAGAGCTCGAGCGCGAGGCTCGGGGGCGGGGGCATGCCGCACGAGCTGGCGCCCTCAAAGGAGCCGGGCGCCCGGATTGGCGCCCTCGAGGCGGCCGGCAGGTGCAAGATGCCGATCACCACGGGGGTCCTTGCCGGGATCGGCGAGACGCCGTCAGAGATGGTCGAGTCGCTGCTGGAGATAAGGCGCCTGCACGAGAGGTTCGGGAACATACAGGAGGTGATCGTGCAGAACTTTAGGCCGGGGGAGGCGACCCCGATGAGGGGCGAGCCGCCGGCCGGCGCCTCCTACCTTGCCAGGATCGTCTGCACCGCGAGGCTCCTGATGCCGGGGATGAACATACAGGTGCCGCCGAACCTACTGCCCGGATCGTACATGGGGATGGTCGGGATGGTAAACGACTGGGGCGGCGTCTCGCCGCTGACGCCGGACCACGTCAACCCGGGGTTCGCGTGGCCTGACATCGCCGGCCTCGAGTCAGAGTGCGCCGGTGCCGGTTACGATCTTGCGTGCCGGTTCCCGGTCTACCCCGAGTTCATGGGGATGGTGCCGGCGCGCCTGCGCGAGATGATGGACGAGGTTGGCGAGGGGGGGCTCGTGGCGGGATGGCGCTGGAGGTGAGCCTCGAGGGCGCCGATCCCGCCGTGTGCAGGATACTGGAGGGCGCCCTTGCGGGCAGGCAGGTCACCGCCGAGGAGGGGGCCGCGCTGCTCGCCGCGCGCGGGCGCGCCATGTACATGGTGGGCGCCGTGGCAGACGAGCTGCGCAGGAGGGACGCCGGCGAGGAGGCCACCTATGTGGTCAACAGGAACATCAACTTTACAAACGTCTGCGTAAAGCAGTGCGGGTTCTGCGCCTTTAGCAGGGACCACAGGAAGGAGGAGGGGTACATGCTGCCGGCAGAGGAGGTGGCGCGCCGCGCCAGGGAGGCGCAGGAGCTCGGGGCCACGGAGGTCTGCATCCAGGCGGGGCTGCCCCCCGGCATGGACGGGGACCTCTACGAGGGGATCTGCCGCGCAATCAAGGAGGCGGCGCCCGGCATCCACATACACGGCTTTTCGCCGGAGGAGGTCGCATACGGGGCCCGCGCGGCCGGGGTCGGGATAGAAGAGTACCTAGGCAGGCTCCGGGATGCCGGCGTCGGCACGCTGCCCGGCACGTCGGCCGAGATACTCGACCAGGGGATACGGGACAGGATATCGCCCGGGCGCCTGAGCGCCGACGGGTGGGAGTCGATAATCAGGGCGGCGCACGGGGCGGGCATCCGCACCACCTCGACCATGATGTTCGGGCACGTCGAGGAGGGGATCCACAGGACGAGGCACATCGCCCGGATACGCAGCATACAGGAGGAGACGGGCGGGTTCACGGAGTTCGTCCCGCTCGGGTTCGTGCATGACGAGGCCCCGATGTATGCGGACGGGCGCTGCGCCCGCGCCGGCGCCGACGGGCCGGACGTGCTGCTCACGCACGCGGTCTCGAGGATAATGCTGCACGGGATCATACCGAACATCCAGGCGTCCTGGGTAAAGGAGGGGCCGGCCCTCACGCAGCTCCTGCTGTGGTGGGGCGCCAACGACCTCGGGGGGACGCTCATCAACGAGAGCATATCGACGTCGGCCGGGTCAGGTTACGGGCAGCTTGCAAGGCCGTCGGAGATGCGCGCCATGGCGGCGCAGGAGGGCCGGATCCCGGCCGAGAGGGACACGGGATACAACATACTGCGCAGGTTCGGCGGCGGCGAGGGCCCGGAGGCGCTCGACGGGGCGGACGCCTCGCGGTTCGGCTCGTACGCCGAGCTGGTAAGGTCCGGGAGGTTCAGGTACTCCAGATGAGCAGCAGGACCATGTACGCGGCATAGCCGGCGGCCAGGCAGGCGCCGGCGGCCCTCGCGACGGTTCCGCGCCATGCGAACGCCAGCAGGGCGGCCGCAAAGACAATCATCACGAGGTGGTCGGCGTCGGCGCCGGCGCCGCCGATCCCGCCGAGCGCGGCGCCGAGCCCCAGTATCATCAGTATGTTGTAGATGTTGCTGCCGATGATGTTCCCGATGCCGATGTCCGCGTGGCCGCGCCTGATGGATATCACGGACGTGACGAGCTCCGGCAGCGAGGTGCCGACCGCTATCACCGTGAGCCCTATCACCTTCTCGGTGAGGCCGAGCGCGGCGGCGAGCAGGACGGCGTTCTCGACGGCCAGGAGGGCGCCGGCCCACAGCAGCGCCGCCCCGAGGGCGACCAGGCCGGCAGAGGCGGCCACGCCGCGCCTGCCGGGGGGCGCCTCCTCGGCGGGGATCCGGCCGCGGAGCGCCGAGCGCATCGCATATGCCGCGAACGCGCCCAGCCCGGCAAGAAGCAGCAGGCCGTCAAGGGACGATATCTCGCCGTCAAGGGAGAGGGCCAGGGGCAGGGGGGATACTGCCAGCATCAGGAGGAGCCAGCGGCGCGTGCCGGGGGCGCGGGCCGCCAGCGGGACCAGCAGGGCCGAGACCCCGATCACCATGCCCACGTTGGCGATGTTGCTCCCGAGCACGTTGCCCAGGATCACCTGCCCGTGCTCGCCGGCCGCCGCGATGCTTGCAGCAAGCTCGGGCGTCGAGGTCCCGTACGCCACGATGGTCATCCCGATGACGAGGCTGCTGACGCGGTACCGGCGCGCTATCGAGACGCCGCCCGATACCAGCCAGTTCCCGCCGAGGCAGAGCATGGCTATCCCGGCCGCCGCGAGGGCGGCGCTCAGGGCTACCTCCATGCGGGGGGCCCGGCAGGCGGGGCCGCTTAAACTAGGCGCTCGGGGGCGATCGGCCCAGTTGGTGTAAAAAAACCACCCAAGTGGGACGGATCCCCTCATATGATCCGTTAATAAGGTACTGTACGGTACAAGACGGTATGGAAAGAAACACATACGTGCCCGCGGGGGTCGCGGAGCACTTTGCCCACTTCATGCTGGAGGCGGATCCGGGGTGCGAGGGGGTCGTGAGGGCAAAGTCGAGGGGGTACACCCTCCTCACGCTGCTAAAGCTGCTGTACGCGGCCCGCCAGGGGCCGGTCGGGTTCTCGGACCTCTACGCCGCGTCGGGCATCAGGATGAAGAAGTCCTTCCTCCGGTACGTCCACCTCTGCCTCGAGTGCGGCCTGGTCGCCAAGAGCGGCGAGTCGCACCCGTCGTACGTGGTGACCGAGAGGGGGGCGGCGCTGATGGGCCTGCTACACAAGGATAATTAGACGGGCGCGCCGGGGCCGGCCCGTGCAAGGGTACCCCGACGCGGAGGTCTTTGAGACGCGCAAGGCAGACCTCAGGAACCCGGTGATACTGGCCGGGTTCGTCGGGGCCGGGCTCGTCGGGCCGGTGGCGATAAACCACATAGTGACAAAGCTCGGGATGGAGGAGGTGGCGGTGCTGAGGTCGAGGCACCTGCCCCCGTCGACGGTCTTCATGAGGGGGAGGCTCCGGCACCCGTTCAGGTTCTACGCGAACAGGGAGGGCACCATATGCGCCATCATATGCGAGATAACCCTCAAGGTGGACGGCGTGTACGACCTTGTCAACTCGATACTGGACTGGGCCGAGCAGAAGGGATCAAGGGAGATTGCGATACTTGACGGGGTGGCCAGCAAGGGGCACGACGGCAGGGCGTACTGCGCCGCCGAGGAGGACCTGGTCAGGACGATGGACGAGAAGGGGATCAGCATGATCCCGCAGGGGTTCATCACGGGGATCCCCGGCGGCATACTGAGCGAGTGCCTGACCAGGAGGATCCGCGGGCTGACGCTGCTTGCAAAGGCAAGCTCCGACGAGCCGGATCCGGCAGCTGCCGCCACGCTGGTCGGGGCCCTCAACAGGTTCTACGACATGGACATCGACACCGAGGGGCTGGCGGAGGAGGAGAGGATCCACGAGGAGTTCGGCGAGCTGTCGCAAAAATACGCAGAGCACCGGGCCGTCGCCGGCGGCATGTACATGTGAGCGCTTTTATCGCGGGGGATGGGGGGCGCGCCGTGGGCCTGACATACGGCGGATCCGGGGTCGACGTGGCGGCGCTCGAGAGGAGCCGGAGGGCCATAGGCAGGGCCATATCATCGACGCACGGGCTCGGGCCGGCAAGGACCGTGGACGGGTTCGGCCACTATGCGGGGCTCGTCTCGCTGCCCGGCGGCAGGATGCTGGCGACGCACACCGACGGCGTCGGGACAAAGGTGCTGGTGGCCCGCATGATGGAGAAATACGACACGGTCGGGATCGACTGCGTCGCGATGAACGTCAACGACGTGATATGCGTGGGCGCCGAGCCCGTCTCGTTCGTCGACTATATAGCGGCAAGCAGGAACGAGCCGCGGATATTTGCCAGCATCGCGAGGGGGCTTGCGCGCGGCGCCAGGCAGGCCTGCGTCCCCATAGTGGGCGGCGAGACTGCCGTGATGCCGGGGCTCATGGGCGGGCGCGGGTTCTCGTTTGATCTTGCCGGCACGGTGGCAGGCATAGTGGGGAGGGGGCGGCTGGTCACGGGATCAGGGATAAGGGAGGGCGACGTGATAACGGGCGCCGCCAGCTCCGGGCTGCACTCCAACGGGTACTCGCTTGCAAGGAGGGCCCTTTTGCGAAGGTACTCGGTCCGGGACAGGGTGCGGGGGGTCGGGACCATCGGCGGGGCCCTGCTAAGGCCCACCAGGATCTACGCGGGCCCGGTGCTGGAGATCGCAAAGAGGTGCCGCGTCTCGGGGCTGGCCCACATCACGGGCGGCTCGTTTGCAAAGCTTGGCAGGCTCAAGGCGATGATGTACGAGATAGACCACCTGCCCCGCATCCCCCCCATAATGGGGCTCATCGAGGGGCAGGGGGTGGCCAGGAGGGAGATGTACTCGACGTTCAACATGGGGGTCGGGTTCTGCGTCATAGCCCCGCCCTCCGAGTCCGGCACGATAGCCGAGATATTCAAGAGGCACGGGGTGGCCAGCCAGGAGGTGGGCAGGGTCAGGCGCGGCAGGGGCGTCAGCGTCATGTCCGAGAGGATCGCCTAGGCGCCGACATCCCCTTATATTGGATGGGCGCGCGGCGGGCAAGGATGGCAGCGGAGGCCCAGTTCATCGAGACGATAATCGGGATCGGCATACTGCTGTTCGCCGCAAAGCTCATGGCCGAGCTCTTCCTGAGGCTCAAGCTCCCCATAGTGCTCGGCGAGCTGCTCGCCGGGATGATAGTGGGGCCGTTCGCGCTCGGCGGGCTCTTCGTGGTGGACGGGAGGCAGCTGCTCCACATCAGCGAGGAGATAAAGGTGCTCGGGGAGATGGGGGCCATCGTCATACTCTTCATGGCCGGCCTCGAGATGACGCCGCGCGAGTTCCTCAAGGGGGGCAAGGCGGCATTCACGGTGGGCACGCTCGGGGTGGTCGTCCCCTTCTTCGCGGGGCTGGCAGTCTTCCAGGCGTTCGGGTTCGACGCGCTCCAGTCCATGCTGATAGCTACTGCGCTGACGGCGACGAGCATCGCCATATCAATACAGGTGCTCAACGAGTTCGGCAAGATAAAGACGCCAGAGGCGCGGCTGATAATAGGGGCGGCCATAGTGGACGACATACTGGCGATCGCGGTCCTGTCGGTGGTCACGTCGATAGCGGGGTCGGGCGGCGGCGTGGAGAACATCGAGATATCGGCAGTCATCATCACCATACTGGAGGTGCTGGGGTTCTTTGCGGTGATGCTGGTCGCCGCCGTATTCATCATGCCAAAGCTGATAACGCCGCGCCTGTGGAAGGCAAAGGGGAGCGTCGAGGGGATCGCGACGGCCTCGTTCTTTGGCGCCGCCGCGCTGGCCGGCTCCATAGGGCTCTCCCCGATAGTGGGCGCCTTTGCCGTCGGGATGGCGCTCTCCACCACGAAGGTCTTTGAAAAGGTCGAGCACTATATAGAAAAGGTGGGGCTGATATTTGCGCCGCTCTTCTTTGCGATAATCGGGGCGCAGGTGGACCTGCGCGCAGTCGACCCGCAGGTCCTGATGCTCAGCGGGGTGATAATCCTGGTCGCCATCGCGACAAAGCTCTTCGGGTGCGGCCTGCCGTCGATGTACTTCCTCAAGAGCAGGTCCGGCGGCATGAAGGTCGGCATCGGGATGATCTCAAGGGGCGAGGTCGGGCTGATAGTGGCCGGGGTCGGCGTGACGGCCGGCGTGCTCGCCTCGGAGGTCTACTCGACGATCGTGATAATGGTGGCAGTCACCACCATCATAACGCCCATCTGGCTCAAGATCGAGTACAAGAAGGAGCAGAGGCGCGAAAAGGCGGCCTGAGCCTCCGCACAAGCGTTAAATGAGAACGCCGCCCGCGCGGGCAGGGTTGGCAGACGGCTTTGAGGAGAGGGTGAGCGAGGGCATCAGGGCGCTGCGGGAGGAGGTCAGGCTGCTGCGGTCACGGGGCGCCGCGGGGCGGGCGCCAAGGCCCGCGGGGGCCGCCAGAAGGAAGGCGGGCCGCGCCGGGGCCTCCAAGAAGGGGGCGGCCGCACGGCCGGGCTCCAAGGGGGCGCCAAGGGCCGGGCGTGCAGGGGCGGCCAGGAAGAGGGCGGCCGCGCGGCCGGGCGCCGGGCGTGCGCCAAGGCCCGCGGGGGCCGCCAGAAGGAAGGCGGGCCGCGCAGGGGCGGCCGGGAAGAGGGCGGCCGGCGGGGGCCGCGCCAAGAGGCGCCTCTAACGAATTTATGCAGGCGGGCCGCCTTCCTTCTGGCGG
>UYNY03000029.1:0-11548 GCA_900620265.3 Nitrosopumilaceae archaeon
TCGCTAGTATAGTTCAGAAACTTTTGCACGTAACTATAGCTACGGCCGCAAAACTGATACGCGTCGCGTACTGGCTGCCCAAGGAGCAGAGGGACTGTCTCCCGCACCACCGTCAGAATCCAAAGCCACGAGGTAGATCCTGAAAACGAGCCTCGAACATATGACTGTGGAAAGGTTCTGACAAAGGGACGGAGAACGGTACTGGGGGAGAGCTCCGAATGGATGGATGTCCGGTCATGTCCCTGACAGGAAACAGAGTCCGGCGTAAGCTGTACTCCGAAGCTTGAAAACACGCCAAATCTTTAGAGTCCACATGGATGATTTACGGGCTAGCGGCATCCACGACGTTTACAATCCTGACCTCGATGGATATGTTTTCGTATGCAGCGCAGACGTACGTTATGGGGTACTGTCCTGCCGTTCCTGTGTCAAGATCGGATAGATCCACGTCCGCCTGCCATGACCTCCCCGTACCATCATAGCACGTACCTGCGGGGGCCTCATATGCCGAGCCTGTCTCGTGGAGCCAATCCGATTCTGAAATAGTCATGTACGTATCGTGTGCTGCCGATGTTTCAGCCCGGAACGACCCGCCGGGGGATCCAGAGTGTGCCGAGTCTTGATTTGTGGGAGGAAGTTCAACAATGTCTCCTGCAGAATGCCCTCTACTAACAGGTATTGCTTTAAGGCGGAAATTGTCAAAATACGTCGCGTAATATGTTTCCGGCGTAACCCGATCTTGGATTCCTAAATTAATCGTAAGGAGGTCTTCGCCCCGCAGGAAAGGTGTAATGTATGTGGAAAAAACACTCCAGTTTAGAACTCCTCCAAGCCGGCTTGACAGTATGTGTTCGCTATCAAACCAAATTTTGGCACTATGCCCAATGGAGTACCCATCCCCGGCTTTCACATAATGATAGCTGTTAGACCACACCTCCACTTCAATAATAAGGTGCCTGTCTCCCAGATCGCTAATATCAAACGTCTTGGACACGCCAGTGGTTACAAGGGCCCCGCTCCCAGATATCTTTAATGACGGTGCCGGATTCCCGAAATCGGGATCTATCTCTATATTGTAGTTGTTGGAGTGTCCAAAGGGTGCAGCCTGATATGCCGCTGTACGTTTTGCGACAACTGCCGATGTTTGTTCGACGCGAGGTGTCCACCCATCAAGACTGTCAAAGGTATCTAATGATCCCAATCCCGGGTATTGTACCACGGTTATAACGATCTCGTGGCGGGCCGTGTTGCCGGAGCCGTCCGTGGCGGTGAACGCCACCGTCGTGTTCCCGACCGGGAAGTGCGCCCCCGATATGTGGCTCGGTTTCACCGCCACGTCCGGGTCTGCCGCGTCCGTCGCAGCCGGTATTACAAACCGCACCTCTGCCCCGCGATCGGATGTCGCCCTGTGCGTCGAGGACTCTGGCAGGTTCGAGAAGACCGGCTTTGTCGTATCCGTGATGGCGACCACCTGCTTGCCCGTTCTGATGCCATCTCCGTCCGTGACCGTCCATACCACCGTCGTATTGCCGACCGGGAACGCGGCCGGAGCGTCGTTTGATATGGACGGGGCCGGGTCCCAGTTGCGTACGATGACCCCGCCCAGTTGCACCGGCGTGAGCGGGGCCGTGGCCTCGCGCACGACATCATCGGGGAAGATCACTTCACGGACGGGCGCTCTCGCCGTCTCAACGGTCTTTCTCGCCGTGGTGGACCTCTCCCCGACCTCGCCCACCGTCACGACGTACTCTGTTGATTCGTCAAGGTTGTGGAACACGTGGACGGTATCGCGCGTCTTTGCGGTCTCAAGTGCATCGCCGCCGCGCTCTGATATTGATGCCTTGTACTGCGGGTTATCCGGCAGCGGGTCCCACGTCGCCCGGATCCGGTCGTGGGCGGCCTCCAGGACGAGGTTCCTTATGCGCGGGTCTGTCACAACCACGACCATCTCGTGGATGGCAGAGTTTCCAGAGTCGTCGGTCGCCGTGAATATCACGGTTGTGTTGCCTGTACGGAAGCCCGAGCCCGGCTCGTGAGTGCTTGACACGCCCACGTCAAGGTCCACCGCGTCTACTGCGGTCGGAACTTCAAAGTTTGCATCGGTCAGCTTGCCCGTCCTCCCCGTGACGTACGTGTCCTGCCCGTCAACGAACTCTGGGGGATCGACGTCCCGCGTTGTGATCATCTGCCTGTAAAGTTCCTGCCCCCCGTCGTCGTGGGTCACCAGCCACAGCACTATGGTGTCCCCCAGCGCGACGCGGTCGGGGGCGTTGTGGATGGCCTCGGCCGAGCCGACGGGTATCTTGGGCACTGCCAGCAGGTCGTGGTCCAGCGGGGTGAGCGGGCCGGTGGCGTTGACGTACAATATGGGGAGGTCCCCCGGGGCGGCGTCGGCGGGCAGGGCGGCGGACATGGCTAGCGCTAGGGACATGCATGCTGCTATCACGGCCCCCTGCATGCGTGGAGGGCCGCCACAGGCACCATAAAACGCTTGCTATGGCATGTCCGATATGCGGGCAAGATTGCCGGGATCAGTCGATCCCCCGACTGCCTGTCACGTGGCTGGTGCCGCATGGGCTCGCATTGTGCCCCTGCTCTGCCTGCATCCCGTGTCTGTAAATAGAGCGGAAATGATGGCTTGAGGGGTGATTTCAGGGGATCCCGCGCCGGATCCCGCCCGCCGGTTCCTGCTTGGGATTGGGCCGGGTCTGTGGCCGGACGCCCTGCCACTCCTGTGGAAGCGTGCACAAAGTCCCGTCCAAGCTGCGACCCGGCGAGCCCGCGTCTTGGGGTTGGATGGTGGCCGCGCGGGCGGCATCCCCGGCGGCCCGCCCCTCGGATGTTGCCGGCAGGTGCACATGCGCCGGCTCCCGTGCCCAAGATCATGATTTTTCCGTCATTGTGACCTTGGCAGCTAGAATATGCCGAGGCTGCGCCACGCCGTCTCCGGGAACCTGCAGGCCCGCTCCCTAGATGCCTCCGTGGGGGCCAGGACCGGGGGACTCGGGCCGCCGATCTGTGCCCCGGGAGGGTCTGGACCGCGTGTAGGGCCAGGTGGATTCGCCCGGCGGGCCGTGGGATCTCTGGTGGCCGAGAGCCCCCCTGCCACTCCGGTGCCGCCCGGCGGCCCGCTTCCTACGTGCCCCGGGAGTCGGCTTGGATAGATCGGGTCCGTCCGGATCCTATCCGAACCTCGGCATCCAGGGAACGCCTCTGCGCGCAGGAACCCTGCCTTTCACGTTAATCCGAGCCCCAAAACATATTTTTAGAACTTTCAAGTGATCTAAAGCCGTTACTTTTGTAGTATCCGACCAAATCCTCATTCAAGGGGTGCAAAAGTATGCCGGAACATCCTATATATTCCGATATGTCTCTTACAAAACCCATTATTGAATGTAGAATATGCCTGCCAGTCCCCTTGGGCGAATCTCTGCTGCGGGCTATGCCCTCCGACAATATTACGGGGCCCTCTTTTGGACGTACCCCATCATTCATGTCATAATACGTGACAAATTCCTTTGACATGGACACCGTGGAATATCCTGCCAGTCTGTCACCGCCAAACCAGACAGGCGTGGCGTCAGTTCTGTTATTGTGATACATCAGGCCCCCCGCAGATGACTGCACAACACGCCGTCGGACATGTAGCATTTAAAGCCCCTTGTGCCCGATATGCTGCAAGCGGGTATGCGGCCGGCCCCCCATCCGTCCGTTCTGGATCTTCCATTACGGCCGCACCACCTGGTCTCCCGGAACGCCTTGTCGGCCAGCTTGAATATCTCCGGCCCCTCCCCGGTGGGCTCCTCCATCATCCGGCGCATGTGCCTGTACGCCCTCCCGTTCAGCGACTCCATCTCGCGTACCATGCCGCCGGGTCGCCGGCTTTGCGTATATGGGCCTTCGGGGGAGATCGGCGCCCACGCCCGGGCCGTGCCTGCCGGCCGGGGCGCGGCCCCCTGCCCCCGGCACGAGTGATCGGCCCCCCTCAAAAAGAGATAATAAGCAAGATCCGGGCGGCCTGATCCGCACATGATCCATACTCGGAGCCGGGCATGACCACCGGGGCCACCCCCCGGCTCGGGGACCTCGGGATACGGCCGGGGGCCGTGCACCGCAACCTGCCGCCGGACGACCTTGCAAGGATGTCAGTCGAGCGAGGCGAGGGCGTGGTCAGCTCGACGGGCGCCCTCGCGGTGTCGACGGGCAAGTACACCGGCAGGTCCCCGGAGGACCGCTTTATCGTCGAGGACGACTCGACCAGGGACGCCGTCGACTGGGGCAGGGTGAACCGCCGGTTCGACGCCGGCAGGGTCGAGGGGATCCTGGGCCGCATGGCCTCGCACCTAGAGGGATCCGACCTGTTCGTGTTCGACGGGTTCGTCGGCGCCGACCCGTCAAGCCGCCTGCCGCTGCGCGTCGTCAACGACCGCGCCTGGCAGTCGATGTTCGCCTCCAACATGTTCATCCGGCCGTCGGCCGACGAGCTCCAGTCGCACGAGCCGGGGTTCACCATGCTCTGCATCAACGGGTTCTCGGCCGTCCCCGAGCGCGACGGGACGAGGAGCGACGTCTTCATACTGATTGACATGGTGCGCAAGCTGGCGCTCATAGGCGGCACCTCGTACGCCGGCGAGATGAAGAAGGCCATGTTCAGCGTGATGAACTTCCTGCTGCCGGGGCGCGGCGTCCTCCCGATGCACTGCTCGGCCAACGTGGGCGGCGACGGGCGCACGGCGCTATTCTTCGGGCTGTCGGGGACTGGCAAGACGACGCTGTCGGCCGACCCCGCGCGCCGCCTCATCGGGGACGACGAGCACGGCTGGTCGGACGCCGGGGTGTTCAACTTTGAGGGCGGCTGCTATGCAAAGTGCATCGGGCTCTCGCGCGAGGACGAGCCGGAGATATGGGGCGCCATACGGCGCGGCGCCGTGCTTGAGAACGTCGTGCTTGACGGGACGGCCCCCGACTATGCGGACAACTCGCTGACGGAGAACACGCGCGTCGCCTACCCGCTCTCCCACATACCCGGCGCGGCCGCGCCGAGCACGGGCGGCCACCCCGACGTCATCATATTCCTGACGGCCGACGCGCTCGGCGTGCTGCCCCCCGTCTCGCGCCTCTCCCGCGAGGGCGCCATGTACCACTTTATGTCCGGCTATACGAGCAAGCTTGCCGGGACGGAGCGCGGCATAAAGGAGCCAAAGTCCGTCTTCTCGGAGTGCTTTGGGGCCCCCTTCATGCCGAGGCGGGCGCAAGAGTACGCGGCGATGCTCGGCGAGCGTATAGACAGGCACGGCTCGTCGGTCTACCTGGTCAACACGGGGTGGTCCGGCGGCCCGTACGGCGTCGGCAAGAGGATGAGCATCAGGCACAGCCGCCTGATGGTGTCCGCGGCCGTCTCGGGGTCGCTCGGGTCCGCAGGCTACAGGCGCGACTCCACGTTCAACCTCGACGTGCCCGTCGCCGTCGAGGGGGTGCCGCCGGGTCTGCTCGACCCGCGGTCCACCTGGGGGGACGGCGCCGCATACGACGAGGCGGCGGCCGGCCTTGCGCGCATGTTCGCCGACAACTTTGCAAGGTTCGGCGGCGTGGCCCCCGAGATCACCGCCGCCGGGCCAGCAGCCCGATAGATCCGGCGACGGCGGCGGCGACGGCTACCAGCAGCAGCGGCCTTGATGAAAAGTCCGGCGGCTCTGCGCCCCACTCGGCCGGCCCCGCCGTTATCACGTCGTACGCCGACGAGGCGCCGCCGGGGCCGGTGATGCGCGCGTCAATCCAGTACGTGCCCTCCCCGTAGATCTCGACTTGCGCGGACCCGCCGGACGTGGTGGCAGTCCGCGGCGCCTCGCCGGGCCTTGATATGTCCAGCTTTGCAAAGCTCCACCCGCCGGGGTGCTCGACCTCGAGGACGAGGCGCGTCCCCTCCTGCCTTGCAGAGACGCCGCCCTCCGTTACATGCATGACGAGCGGGACGACGTACCGCGTGCCGGCGTGCCCTATGTGGACGGCCCCCTCGTACCTGCCCGGCGCGTCGCCCGTGACGCGCAGCACCGCCGCATCGCCGCGCATCTCGTGCGTGATATCGAGCCCCGGGATGTCGTGCCCGATCGTGATCCCGCCGGGCGCCATCCTGCGCAGATCAAGGCGCGCCTCCTCCGTCTTGCCCGCCATGGCGCTCGCCGAGATGCTCGGCGGCGAGACGACTAGGCGCGCCCCGTAGGCGGCCGCGATGTCCAGCCTGCCGGCGCCCGCGTCGTCCACGCCCGCGCGGTCCCCGCCGTCCCCGAGCGCCGGCGAGGCCGTCGTCAGCAGCAGGGACCTGACGTCGGAGGCGGCGATCCCGGGGTGCGCCTGCATCAGGAGGGCCGCGGCCCCCGAGACGTGCGGGGTGGCATAACTCGTGCCGCCGGTAAAGTTGTACGACGCGTTGGTGCTAGTCGTGTTGACGTAGACGCCGGGCGCCGATATGTCCGGCTTGATAAAGAACGGCGAGACGGGCCCGCGCGAGCTGAACCGGGCCACCGTGTCGGGGCTCACGGGGCCGCCTATCGAGGCCGTCCCGCCGGAGCCGGCAAGCTCCCCGCCGTCCGCGTCGGACATCGAGAACGCCGGTATCCGCGGCTCGTACCCGTCGCCGGACATGCCGTGGACAAGCTCGCCAAAGAAGAGGCCGGGGCGGTCGTTGTAGACGATCACGGCGATCGCGCCCGCGTCGGCCGCCGCGCCCTCCTTTATCGAAAAGTAGAGCAGCTCGCCGGGCATGTCGCTGCCGCGCCGTACCAGCAGTATGGCGCCCTCCGCGTCCCTTGTCTCGCCGGGCCTGCCGTACCCGCCGTCGACCAGCGGGCCCTCGAGCGGGCCCGTGCGCGGCGAGCCCTCCATCGGGATGATCGGGTACCGCTCCCCCCCGGCGCTCAGCGTGGTTGCCAGCCCCGACGTGACGTTGTTGAACGTGGCGGCCACGGTGACGGTCCCGCTGCTGCCGCCGGGGCTCCCGATGCCGCCGGGCGCCGGGCCGTCGTTGCCGGCCGCCGATACTACCAGCACGCCGGCGCCGGCCGCGCCGACTATCGCGCCGTCAATCTCCGGGTTTGTCGCGTTGACGCCGAGGCTGATGTTGATGATGTCGGCGCCGTCCTGCACGGCCGTCCGTATCGCCTCCACTATCATGGACGGCGCCACCGCGCCGCCGTCCTCCGACACCTTGTAGGAGAGTATGCGCGCGCCCGGCGCGACGCCCCTCGCCGAGCCGTCGGCCGCTATGACGCCGGCCACCTGCGTGCCGTGGCCGTTCGTGTCAAGCGGCAGCGATCCCGGGTCCACAAAGTTGTACCCGCCGGCGACCTTGCCGCCGGGGCCCCACCCGTAGAGGTCCGGATGCGTGTGGTCGACCCCCGTGTCGATGACGGCCACCAGGACCCCCGTCCCGTCGACCCCGTCTGCGGCGGGGACGGAGGCCCCGACCAGCGGGCCGCTCCTCTCAAGGTAGGTGCCGAGCTCCTGGCCGGCAGGCAGGGCCAGGACCACCAGCAGGCCGGCGGCGGCGCACGGGGCGAGGATCCTCACGGGTCCCGCCCGGCGCCGATCACGTAAAAACCGATCCCGCGCCCGCCCCATGCGTGGCACTGCCCCCCGCAGCGGGGATCCCGGGGATGCCCGCTCCCCGGGGCCGCCGTCCCCGGATCCTGCCACGCAGGCGGCCCCCCGGGGCGCCACCGGCGGCCCGCGGACGCCCCGCCATGCCCCCCATGGATCTAAACCAATAAATGGACGTACGCGCGGGGGCCGGGCGTGGCAAGGTACGAGCTCCCAAAGGTCCCCTACGACTACAAGGCCCTAGAGCCCCACATCGACGCCCGTACCATGGAGATCCACCACACAAAGCACCACCAGGCCTATACCGACAAGCTCAACGCGGCCCTCGAGGGCTGCCCCCAGGAGGTCCAGGACAGGGACCTGCTTGAGATCCTGGCAGATATCGGCTCCGTACCCGAGGCAAAGAGGGGGGCCGTCAACTTTAACGGCGGCGGCTATGACAACCACCGCCTCTTCTGGAACAGCATGAAGGCCGGCGGCGGTGGCGAGCCGGGCGGCTCGCTGGCAGACGCCATCGGCTCCGCGTTCGGCGGCTTTGACAAGTTCAAGGAAGAGTTCTCCTCAAAGACGGCCGTCATCCAGGGCAGCGGCTGGGGCTGGCTCGTCTACAACCCCTCGTCCTCAAAGGTCGAGTACAGGGCCATGCCCAACCAGACCAGCCCCAGGACCGAGGGCCTCGTCCCGCTGCTCGGGTGCGACGTCTGGGAGCACGCCTACTACCTGCTGTACCAGAACAAGAGGCCCGCGTACATTGAGGCGTGGTGGAATACCATCAACTGGGACGAGGTGCAGGACCGCCTCTCAAAGGCCTGACTACGAATGAGTTATAACGCCGGGCGCGTCCAGCTGCGCGCATGAGCGAGGAGGCGCAAAAGCTTGCACAGCAGGTCAGGGTCCTCGAGGCATACTATTCCGAGTTCTCCCAGAGGGAGGGGGTGCTCACCAACATGTACCGGGACGCCGCGGCCGCCTCCGAGGCGCTCCGGGTGGTCGGGGACGGCCCCGCCGAGGCGCTCGTCCCGGTGGGGGCGGGCGCGCACGTCCCGGCGTCACTGCGTCCCGGCGGGGGCGTCGTCGTAGATATCGGCGCCGGCGTCGCCATAGAAAAGGACCGCGAGTCCGCAATGTCGTACCTGGAGGGGCGCATAAAGGAGGTGGACGCGGCGATGCGGGACAACTCTGCGCGCCTCAGCGACGTCGCGAGGCAGCTCGAGGGCGCAAGGGCGCGCCTCGAGCAGGTCGTCCAGGCGGCGCGCCCGGATGTTTGACGGGCTGCGCGGCGCCTTTGCCGGCGTCACGAGGCGCCTTGCCGAGAAGGAGATCACCGAGGGCGACGTGGAGGGGGCCCTGGCAGACCTTGAGATATCCCTGCTAGAGTCGGACGTGGCCTCCGAGGTCGTCGACGGGATAAGGGACGACCTGCGGGACGCGCTGGCGGGCACGAAGGTGGACAGGCGCGAGATAGGGACGTTCGTGCGCGGGCGCCTCGAGTCGAGCGTCAGGTCGATACTGGACGGGGCCGGCGCGGTGGACCTGCTGGACCTCGTGGAAAAGAAGGAGGGGCCCTTCCTGGTGATGTTCGTCGGGATAAACGGGACCGGCAAGACGACCACGCTCGCAAAGGTGGCGCACATGCTAAAGGGGGCGAGGCGCTCCGTCGTGGTGGCCGCCGCCGACACGTTCCGCGCCGGCGCGATCGAGCAGCTGCGCGCCCACACGGACCGGCTCGGGATAAAGCTGGTGGCGCAGAACTACGAGTCGGATCCGGCCGCCGTCGCGCGAGACGCCGTCCTGTACGCCAGGTCGCACGGGACCGACTGCGTCCTGATAGACACGGCGGGCCGGATGCAGACGAGCCGCAACCTGATGGAGCAGATAGCAAAGATAACAAAGGTGGTCGAGCCGGACCTGAAGATATTCGTCGGCGACTCGCTTGCCGGCAACGACACGGTGAGCCAGGCGCGCCAGTTCCTCGAGCACACGAGCTTTGACGCCTCGATACTCACAAAGGCCGACGCCGATGCGCGCGGCGGCGCGGCGCTCTCGATAGCCCGGATCACGTCGACCCCGGTCATCTACGTCGGGACCGGCCAGGAGTACGGCGACCTTGAGCCCTTTGACAGGGAGGCGTTCGTCAGGTCGGTGCTCGGCGACGGGCCGGCCCCCCGCAAGGGCGACGCGCCCGCCCGGGAGCCCGGGATCAAAGAGCCCGGCGCCGCGCCCGTCCCAAAGGACGTACCCGCGCAAGGGCCCGGGCCCGCACGGGGGCCCGCCCCCGGGGACGGACAAAAGGCGCCCGCGCCGGCAGCCGCGGAGTCTGGGGTAAAGCGCGGGGATGCCGCCCCCACGGACGCGCCCGCGCAGGAACCCGCGCCGTCCGACCCGTTCGCCGGCATATACGACGGTGACATCAAGGCCTACTCGGAGCTCCACGACCTCGATCCCCCCGAGGACGACGCCGAGGCGGCCCGCGCGGCGCGCGACATACGCGCCTGGATAGAGGCCGGGCGCCCCGGTTCAAAAGGTAAAAAAGGCGGGCGCCGCCTGTTCGGGTTCGGACGATGAAGCTTGCCACGCGCGACCTCCTGACGGTCGCCGACCTGACGCCGCGCGAGTTCGGCGGCCTCGTATCAAGGTCCATCACGATGAAGAAGCGCGGCGCCGGGCGCCCGCTTGCCGGCAGGACGCTGGCGATGATATTTGAAAAGCCGTCCACCCGGACGCGCGCCAGCTTTGAGGCGGGGATGCACCAGCTCGGCGGCCACGCCATCTCGCTGTCCTCGCAGGAGACGCAGCTCTCGCGCGGCGAGAGCATAGAGGACACGGCAAGGACGCTCTCGCGGTACTCTGACTGCATCATGGCGCGCCTCTACAAGCACGAGCACGTCGAGCGGCTGGCGGCCGCCTCGTCGGTCCCGGTGATAAACGGGCTCACCGACTCGTTCCACCCGTGCCAGACGCTGGCGGACTTTATGACGATCCGCGAGAGGCTCGGGCGCATGGACGGCCTGAAGATAGCCTGGCTGGGCGACGGCAACAACGTCTGCAGCTCGCTGATCCAGGGCGCGGCGCTCGCGGGATCGGACGTGCACGTGGCGTGCCCGAGGTCGATGCGCCCTGACGCCGGCGTGGTGCGCGAGGCGTCAAGGTCCGTCCGGGTGCGCATGACGGAGGATCCTGCCGAGGCGGCGCGCGGCGCGCACGTCGTGGCGACGGACACGCACTCGTCGATGCACAACAAGGGGGTATCGCGGCTCTCAAGGCTCGCAAGGTACAGGGTGGACGCCAGGATAATGGCGGGGGCCGACCCCGGGGCGATATTCCTGCACTGCCTGCCTGCCACGCGCGGCAGGGAGGTCTCGGCGGACGTGATTGACGGGCCGCAGTCGGCCGTGTGGGACGAGGCCGAGAACCGCCTGCACACGCAAAAGGCGCTGCTAGAGGCGCTCGCCGGCCGCCCTCGTGCCCGGTGACAGTTGATCCGTGACACCCGCGCACGGGCATCATGCATGTAGACGCGGCTCTGATTTCTGTATGGTTACGTTCTCTCTAATATGTCAAAAGACATCACGTTTTTTCGAACACCTTTTTCCGACGTATTGTTCAAATGTACAAAATGGCATTTATCTCTGTACCAATTTACAAGGCACGGATAACAGTGTAAAACGACATCCCTGCACCCCAATTTCTTGGAATATTTGGTAGCCTGAGCAAGGGTCCATATAACCATCTCTCTTCCAAGTTTTTGTCTCTGGAAATCTGTATGGGTTGCAATTTGGCCTAATAATATAACGGGAATTTCAGAAAAACGCATTTTATTCATTGGCTTCTTTTCAACAGCGATCTGTTTAAGAAATACATCGATATTGATACAAATCCTGCAATCTCTCCCTGGTACGGCCAAACATATGTCCCGCTAATATTATTTTTCATATCAGTTAGTGCGTTTTTT
>UYNY03000029.1:11558-18983 GCA_900620265.3 Nitrosopumilaceae archaeon
TTGGCTTCTTTTCAACAGCGATCTGTTTAAGAAATACATCGATATTGATACAAATCCTGCAATCTCTCCCTGGTACGGCCAAACATATGTCCCGCTAATATTATTTTTCATATCAGTTAGTGCGTTTTTTTGAATATGATCAACCATTTCTGATTTATTATTCTTGAATGTGTCGATCCCAGGCATATGGCTTGTTAATAAGACGGGGGAAATCTTGGAAAAATCTATGGGCATATAATCTCAATCCGACGATGCCGCTAGCCGTTTTTTCGCTTCTTCTAGCATCATCTTTTGCCCCTCGGTATGAGGCTCCTCCAGCGCCCTTTCAAGTCTGCCCCATGCCTCTTCATCAAGCGGCCCGACTGTTCGCATTACCATGCCGATCCCGCGCCGGGGGTGTATATAAACTCAAAGGAGATCCCACAAATACGGGTCAGTCGGATCGTCCACGCCGCCTGCCTGATCGGCCCCCTGACCGCCGCTAGGCTGCCCGGATCCCCTTGCCTGATCGCCCCCTGCCGCCCCCCGGCCCGGATGCCCCGCTCAACGTATATAATGCCACGCCCGGGGCCGGCCCCGTACATGCCGTACACGGGGATCCTGAGGCGCCTCAGGGAGGAGAAGACCAACTATAGGAAGCGCTCGGCCATGCTGGCCGGCAGGCGCGACTTTGTCACCGTGACCATCACCAACGAGAACACCCAGGTCCAGATACTAAAGCCGGGCATGACCGGCGACACCGTCGTGGCATCGGCGCACTCGCGCCGCCTGCTCGGCATGGGCTGGAAGGGATCGAGGAAGAGCGTCCCGGCAGCATACCTGACCGGCTACATGGCCGGCAAAAAGGCCGTCGCGAACGGCGCGTCAGAGGCCGTAATGTATACGGGGACGCGCAGGTTCACGCAGCGGACGGCGGCCGCCCTAAAGGGGGTGGTCGACGCCGGCGTCAGCGTGCCGGCCGGCGAGGGGACGTTCCCGCCCGACGAGCGCATCAACGGCGAGCACCTGTCCGTCAAGAACGACGTGCGTGGCATAAAGTCCGGCATAGACGGGGGATCGGCGCAGTGAGCCAGCAGCCGGGCCAGCCGCAGGGCGCGCAGCCGGGATCACAGCAGGGCCCGCGCAGGCGCGGCCCGCCCGTGTACGGGCGCGGCCCCCCGGGCAGGCGCGACGACCGGCCGAGGCGCAGGCGCGACGAGCCGGAGGTGTGGATACCAAAGACGGCGCTCGGCAAGAGGGTGGCGGCCGGCGAGATCACCTCGCTTGAGGAGATCATCGAGGCCGGGCTGCGCGTGCAAGAGTCGGGGATCATCCGCAAGCTGCTGCCGGACCTAAAGAGCGAGGTCGTCGACGTCGGCATGATACAAAAGATGACGTCAAACGGCCAGTCGACCCGCTTCAAGGCGATCGTGGCGGCCGGCAACGAGAACGGCTACCTCGGCATCGGGCAGGGCAAGTCAAAGCAGATGCGCATCGCGATAGAAAAGGCCACGAGCCAGGCGTACCGCAACGTGAACCCGATAAAGCTCGGGTGCGGCAGCTGGGAGTGCAGGTGCGACCAAAAGCACTCTATACCCTTCCGCGTGCGCGGCAAGGGCGGCAGCGTCACCATCGAGATAATCCCGGCGCCGCGCGGGCTCGGGCTGGTCGCCGGCGGCAAGATAAAGCGCCTGCTCGAGCTGGCCGGGCTGCGGGACGCGTGGACGACCGCAAAGGGGTCGACCCCCACCATGAACTCTACGTCAAAGGCCATACTGGACTGCCTCCGGCAGACGTTCAGCCAGGGTTGATGGTATGGCCGGCGCCTTCCTAGTCGTGAGGATAAAGGGGCAGGCCGACGTGCCGCACTGGGCCGTCCGCACCATGGAGCTGCTAAAGCTGGACAAAAAGTACCGCGCCACCATACTGCCGGCCCGCGACAGCACCGCCGGCATGCTGCAAAAGGTCCAGCACTACGTCTCGTGGACCGAGGTGGACGCCGGCCTTGCCGGCGAGCTGGTCGAGAAGAGGGCCCGCAAGAGGGGGCACAGGCGCCTCACAAAGGATGACATGGACCGCCTCGGCTTTGCAGGCCCCGCCGAGATGGGCTCCGCGCTCGCCGAGGGCAGCGCCACGCTATCAAAGATGGATCCCCTGCTTCCCTGGTTCTCGCTCTCGCCGCCGAGGAGCGGCTTCAAGCGCAGCACAAAGAGGCTCTACGGCCAGAAGGGCGTGCTCGGCAGGAACGCCGAGCTAGGCGACATAGTCAGGAGGATGATATAGCGTGGCGACCAGGCTCCGCAAGACGCGCCGGCTGCGCGGCGGCAGGCACATGGGGTGGGGCCAGGTCGGCCAGCACCGCGCAAGCGGCCACAAGGGCGGGCTCGGCGTGGCCGGCATGCTAAAGCACCATTACAGCACGATGCTAAAGGAGGATCCGGGCCACTTTGGGCACGGCGCGACAAAGCCGCCGCACCCGAACGTGACCCGAAAGTGGGCCTCCGTCCGTGATCTTGACGACCTGTACGCCCTGCACGGGCGCGAGGAGGGCGGGCGCAGGGTGGTCGACCTGCGCGCGGCCGGGTACGAAAAGCTCCTCGGCGGCGGCAGGGCCCCGGGCGCGTACCACGTGATCGTGGACGGGCACACCGCGTCCGCGCGGGCAAAGCTCGAGGCGGCCGGCGGGGGGGTGTCGTCCGACGGCTGAGGGCAGCGCGACCGCCTTTATCCGCAAGGTGGTCTTCAAGGCGGAGCCCTACATACCCCAGGTCCCAAAGCCCAAGCGCAAGATGCCGCTGCCGACCCGGCTGCTCTGGTGCGGCGTGGCGCTCCTCATCTACATGGTGATGGGGCAGACGCCCCTCTTCGGGGCGACGGCGCCGGCCTTTGACTTTCTGGCGTTCGCCCGCGTGATATTCGCCTCGCAGCAGGGCACGCTCGTGGAGCTCGGGATCGGCCCGATAGTGACCGCCGGCCTGCTCATGCAGCTGCTGCGGGGGTCTGAGATCGTAAAGTTCGACTTTAAAAAGCCCGAGGAGCGCGGCATCTTCCAGACGGCCACAAAGCTTGTCACCTACGTGGTCATCGTGGTCGAGTCCATAGTATACGGGGCGGCAGTCTACGGGCCCGGGATCGCCGATCCCAACGTGCTGTACATCATGATAGGGCAGCTGATGGCCGCCTCGGTGATCATCATGTTCCTTGACGAGCTGATACAAAAGGGGTGGGGGCTCGGGAGCGGCATCAGCCTCTTCATCATGGCCGGCGTGGCCCAGCAGATACTGTGGAGCCTCTTCAGCCCATTGCCGGCCGGCGACGGGGGGAGCATCGGGATCATACCGTATATAGCCCAGTCGATCTCGTTCGGCGACGTCTCGAACGTCCTGTTCCGGTCCAACCAGCTGCCCAGCATATTCGGGCTCTTCCTGACGGCAGGCGTCCTGCTGATCCTGGTCTTCACCCAGGGGATGAAGATAGAGATACCCATCGTGTCGACAAAGTACCGCGGGTTCTCGGCAGTCTACCCCATAAAGCTCATGTACGTGTCCAACATACCCGTCATACTGGCCTCGGCGCTGACTGCCAACGCCGTGTTCATCTTCCAGATAATCTGGGCCAACTCGAACCCGCGGAACAACGACTTTTTCATGAACATCATAGCCCAGTTCGACCCGACCAGCCCGTCGACGCCGATCGGCGGCATCATATACTATATCACGCCGCCGCGCGGCCTGGACGTGGCCGCGCTGGATCCGACGCGCGCGGTCGGGTACGTGCTGTTCATGATCGGGATCGTCGTGGTATTTGGCAAGCTCTGGGTCGAGCTGGGCGGCCTCTCGCCGAAGAGCGCCGCGCGCAACCTGCTGGACGCCGACGTGCAGGTGCCGGGGTTCCGCAGGTCCAACAGGCCGGTCGAGTCGCTGCTCAACAAGTACATACCGTCAGTCACCCTGATAGGGTCCATGATACTGGGGCTGCTTGCCGGCGCGTCGGACGTGCTGGGCGTGTTCGGGTCCGGGATCGGCGTCCTGCTGATGGTCGACATCCTGATAAACTATTACACGCAGCTCGTAAGGGAGCAGGTCGAAGTCGTCATGCCGCGGCTGGGTGCGCTACTTGGCAGAAAATAAGGTCGTCGTGATCGTCGGGATCCCCGGCGTCGGCAAGACCACCCTGCTCTCAAGGATCGAGGAGGCCGTCCGCGGCAGGGACCGGAGCGTATGCGTGGTCAGCTTTGGGACCCTGATGCTAGAGGCGGCGCGCGAGGGGGACGGCGGGGACCGGGACGGGCTTCGGAGGATGCCCGTCTCGGAGCAGCGGCGCCTCCAGGAGGAGGCCGCAAGGCGGATATCGTCGAGGGACGAGGAGGTCGTCATCGTGGACACCCACGCGTTTGTCAGCTCGCCGGAGGGGTACTATCCGGGCCTGCCCGAGCACGTCCTGCGGATAATCAGGCCCACCAACTTTGTCTCCGTGTCGGCAAAGCCCGAGGAGATCTACAACAGGCGCATGGGCGACCCGAGCCGCAAGCGGGACAAGATAACGATCCCCAACATAAAAAAGGAGCTGGACATACAGTCGGGCATGATCTCGGCGTGCTCCGTGCTCACCGGCTGCCCGGTAAAGCACGTGCTGAACGTGGAGGGCAAGGCCGAGGAGGCCACCGAGAGGATAATGGGGGCGATCGGGCTTTGATGGAGACCCTCCTCTACTCGCTCCAGTGGGTCCTCCAGTTTGACTTTCTGGGGGGCGAGCGGGGGGCCCTCGGCAGCGACGACCCCCTCATCAAGGGGGTCTTCCTCTCGATGTTCGCCGTCGCCGGGTTCGGCATACTGCTCAACCTCTTCAACGCGGGGGTCCGCAAGAAGATGGTCGACCAGGCAAAGCTGAACCGGATAATGAAGGAGACGCGGGCCTGGCAGAAGGAGCGGATGGCCGCCATGCGCTCAAAGAACCAGGAAAAGATGGCCGAGCTGGGCAAAAAGTCCGCCTATATGAACAAGATGTCGATGGAGATGATGCAGATGAACATGAGGCCGATGATGATCACGTTCGTGCCCCTGATACTGATATTCTACTTTGTGCTGCCGCAGCTCTTCTCGTACACGGTCGCCCTCTCGCCGATCCCGCTCAACGTGATCCCGGGCGAGTTCTTCCAGCTGACGTGCACGGCCGAGCAGGCGGCCGACCCCGACCACGTCTGCGCCGAGGAGGGGGCCCTCTACCTGTGGGCGTGGTACTTTTTGTCGTCGATAGCGTTCAGCGGGATGATAATGAAGCTGACAAAGACGACGATGGGGACTTGACCCGGTCGATCGTGGTCTCGGGCCCGCCGGCCGTCGGCAAGACGACCGTCGCGCGGGCGCTCGCGTCCGAGTTCGGCCTCGAGTGCGTCGGCGGCGGCGACGTGCTAAAGGAGATGGCAGTCGAGCACGGCCTCGAGCCCGGCGGCGACGACTGGTGGGACACGGAGGCTGGCATGTCGTTCCTTGCGATGCGCGAGGGGGATCCGGCGTTCGACCGGCGCCTTGACGAGCGGCTTGCAGAGACGTACGGGCGCGGCGGCGCCGTCATCACCAGCTATACCCTGCCCTGGCTGGTCAGGGGCGGCGTCAAGATCTGGCTCGGCGGGTCGCACGAGAGCAGCACGAGGAGGATGCAGTCGCGCGACGAGATGGGCGCCGAGGAGGCGTACGCCGTCACCAAGAAGAGGTACGACCGCAACCGCGAGCTGTACCGCAGGCTGTACGGGTTCGAGTTCGGCAGGGACCTCTCTGTCTTCGATATCGTGATAGGGACGGACGGGCTGGACGCTGCGGGCGTGATACGGGCGGCGACCGAAGGGGCAAGGCGCCTGCTGTGACGCGCCGCACCGTCGAGGTCGACCAGGATATCACCGACCCGGCCCACGGCACGCCCCCCGCGGGGAGGAGCGTCGAGCAGCGCCTCGAGTACGGGCTGCTCCTGCTTGACAAGCCGCCGGGACCCACCAGCCACGAGGTGGTGGCGTGGACGAGGCGCATGCTCGGCATTGATCGCGCCGGCCACAGCGGGACGCTTGACCCCCAGGTGTCAGGCGTGCTGCCGATCGGCCTCGGCGGCGCCACAAAGGCGCTCGGCGTGCTGCTGCTCGGATCAAAGGAGTACCACGCGGTCGGGAGGCTGCACGCGTCGCCACCGCGCGGCAGGCTCGCCGAGGTCGCCGCCATGTTCACCGGCCCCATATACCAGAGGCCGCCGCAGCGCTCGGCCGTCTACAGGGGGACGAGGGTGCGCACCATACACGCGCTGGACATCCATGAGAGGAGGGAGAGGCTCTTCCTTGCCAGGATAGAGTGCGAGTCGGGCACGTACGTGCGCAAGCTCATCTACGACATGGGCGAGGTGCTCGGGCCGGGCGCCACGATGGTAGAGCTGCGCCGGACGAGGGTGGCACACTTTGGCGAGGACGGCCTCGTCACGCTGCACGAGCTTGCAAACGCGCACGCCCTGTGGAAGGACGGCGACGGGTCGCGCCTTGCATCGATGATACTGCCGGTCGAGGAGGCGCTATCCGGGATAGCAAGGGTGGTTGTGCGCGACTCGGCCGTCGACGCGCTCTGCCATGGGGCGCAGCTTGCCGTCCCCGGGATCCTGGAGATAAGCGAGGGGCTAAAGAAGGGCGAGCTTGCCGGCGTGTACACGCAAAAGGGCGAGGCCGTCGCGCTCGCGGAGGCAAAGATGGACGAGGAGGGGATACGCGACGCGGTAAGGGGGCAGGCGTTCGAGACGAGGCGGATAATAATGGCGCCCGGCACGTACCCCAAGAAGTGGAGGACCAAGAGGCGCGATGATACCTAGGGGGCTTGCCGCGTTCGCCGGGGCCGGCGCCGCCTCGGCACTGCTGCTCGGCGCGTACCTGTGGTGGGGGACGCTGCAGGAGCCGGAGCCGGCCCTCGGGCCGGCGCTCGGGGTGGAGGTGCGCGGCGAGGTATCGGGCGGCTCCCCGGTCGCCTTTGACGTGGTGAACACGGGTACGGTCACGCTGGATCTTGGCGCCGGGTTCGGGTGGCGCGTGACGGACCTCTCGGGGGTGCTAATATACGGGCCGGTGGACGCGGTGCTGGAGGATCTCGAGCCGGGCGAGTCGCGCGGGATCACCTGGGCGCAGGTAAACCATGCGGGGGACCGGGTGCCGCCGGGCATATACAAGATCGTGGCCGGCCCCCCCGAGGCGGCCGCGACCGTGGTGGTACCCTAGACGTCGTGCCGGTCCCGTGGATGGCACGCCCCGGCGGGCGGCCCGTGCCTGACGGCCGGGGCCGCCATGGGATGTTATATAATGAGGCGTGGCGGGGGCCGTCCCGTGCCGGGGTGGCCTAGCCTGGTAGGGCGCGCGCTTGGAAGCTGATCGCCAAATAGCGCGTTCCCGCAAGGGATCGGGAGTTCAAATCTCCCTCCCGGCGC
>UYNY03000030.1 GCA_900620265.3 Nitrosopumilaceae archaeon
GTCGCCATCGCACCCCAAGCGCCTAGCGCATAAAAGCCCCGATCCGCCGCTTTTATCACACCCCGTCTAGCATGGCATGATACAGAGGGCGATAATCCCATTGTCGGCGCTCCTGGCCCTCGCCGCCGTCTCGGGCAGGCCGCACCTGTTTGCCATCCTGGCTATCTCCCTAGCCGTGGCCCTCTGCTGGAGGAGGCTGGCACGGGTGATGTCCCGGGCAAGGCCGGGGCCGTCCTCGCTCCCCAGGATCAGGATATCGGACATCAGGCCGGGGAGGCTCGTCCAGCTGCTGGGCCCCGTACTGGATATGCCGGGGTTCAGGGACGTGCGCAACGCCATCGAGCAGGGGGTAAAGCCGCACATACTCCGGTCCGGGACGGCGGAAAACCCCCGCCTGCTGGGCACGAGGAGCGTCCTGTACTTGGTGCTGTCCGTCATGGTGATGGCGCCCGCCGGGGCCGCCCTCGCCCTGCTGGTGGATCCTGCGCTGGCGGCCGTCGCCGTACTTCCCGCCGCCGCGCTGGGGGCGTACCAGGTCATGCTGAGATCCAGGACCTCCGACAGGAGATCCGCGATAGAGGGCGAGCTGGCCCCGTTCGCGGCGATGGCGGGGATCATGGAGTCAGCCAGCGTCTCGCTGTTCTCCACCATGTCGATGATATCAAAGTCCGGGATATTCCCGGCAATGAGAAAGGAGGGCCGCCGCATATCCGACATGGCCTCGCTCGGCATGAGCCCGACTGACGCCCTGATGGACCTTGCCGCCTCGCACCCGAACCCGTCGTTCCGGGATCTGATATCGGGGTATGTATCGTCGTTCAACACCGGGGGCGCCGACACGGCCGCGTACCTGCAGGGGCAGGCGGGCAGGGTGTTCAGGTCCATGCAGTCGCGCATGTCGTCGTACGCGAGGCAGGCCGAGGGGATGGCGCAGGTGATGCTCGTGATAATGATGCTGGTCCCGATGATGGGCCTGTCCATGACGTTCTTTGCGTCCGGACACCACGCCCAGTCCCTAATGCTGGTCATGCTGGTGGCCCTCCCGCTCGTGGCGGCGGTGATGGTATGGCTGGCGCACTCGAGGCAGCCGGTGTCTTCCGAGGGGGCCGCCGTATCAATATGGATCCTGCCGGCGGGGGCGGCATGCTCTATCCTTGCGTACATGCTTGGCGGCCAGATCTGGGAGATGATCGGATCCGGGGTCGCGGCCGGCTGCATCACCAACGCCGTGCTGACCAGGAGATATCTTGCAAGGGCCGCGGGGGTCGAGGCGGCGCTCCCCGAGTTCATGCGGCAGATGACGCGGCTCCGCAACATCGGCATCGACGTGGGCCGCTCGATCGGGATGGCCCGCGAGACGGCGTTCGGGGGGCCGTTTGACGCCCTGCTGGCAGGGATCCACAGGAGGATGGCGGCCGGCGAGCCGCTAGAGGCCGCGGTCGCCGGATCCGATATCCCGTCAAGGAACGCCAGAATCGTCTTTCTGATGCTCGGCAAGATACACGAGTCGGGGGGCGGGACGGCAAAGACGCTTGATGATATCACCCGGTGGGTGACAGAGTACGCCGACGCAAAGAAAGAGATGGTCGCCTCGCTTCGCGGCTCGCTGATGACGGCGTTCGTCGGGCCGGTCCTGATGGTGATGATGTCGGCCATATCGGACAGGATGGCAGAGGAGTTTGGCAGCATTGGCCCGTCCCACCTTGGGGGCGCCCTTGGATCCATCTCGATAGCACCCGATCCGCTCGGGCTCTCGCAGGCCCTGACGGTGGTGGCGTCGGCCTGCATGGGGGTCGTCCTCTCCAAGATCAACTATTACAGCGCAAGGCACACGCTCTTTACGGGGATCATCACCGCGTCTACCATGGGGCTGATCTATGCGGCCCCGTACTTTCCTGACTTTTGAATGCGGTGGTACATCCAGTAGGCCGGTATCATGGAGAGGACAAAGAGCACCAGCGGGATTGGGTCTGACGGCAGCCCGGGGTCCTCCTCCCGCGCATAGGCGGGCAGCATCCCGGAGGCCGTCCCGCCCCACGCGTTCTCCGCCGTGACGAGGGCCCCTGATGGATCGTGGTACACCAGGGTGCACGTCCTGCCGCACGGCGCGTCCGACTTTGTGCCGTCGACGTACAGCGCGGTGATGTGGCCGAACCCCGGCCCCGGGGAGACGGTCGCAGAGCCGGGCCGCCTTGTGATCTCCAGCACGTTGTCATCTGCCACGTTCAGGTCTATCCTAAAGTCGGTACCAAAGTCAATGTACGGATAGTCAAACTGCCGGGTGGTCCCGCCGGCGGTCACGTTGACCGACAGGGGGGAGAG
>UYNY03000031.1 GCA_900620265.3 Nitrosopumilaceae archaeon
TGTAGATGCCGGCGTTCATCCACGAGCCGGGCACCTCCCCCTTCTCCCCAAAGCCGGCCACGCGCGGGCCGTCAAGGTCCAGCACGCCGTAGCTGCTCCTGAGCGGGACGGCCGCCACGGAGCGCGGCGCGTCGAGCATCGCCCCGAGGTCGATGTCGGTTATGACGTCGCCGTTCATTATGATGAACGGGCCGCGCCTGCCCCTGGCGGCCCTCTTTGCGGCGCCCGCCGTCCCGAGCGGGGACCTCTCCTCCGAGACGTCGACGCGCATGCCGCGCCCGGCCCTCGCCGCATAATCCGCGAGGAGCCCGGCCTTGTAGCCGGCGCAGACGGTGACGTCGCGGATGCCGTGCCGCCCGAGGTGCCGCAGCTGCCACCCCAGTATCGGGACGTTGAGCACCGGCACGAGCGGCTTTGGAAGATAGTCGGTGACGGGCCGCAGCCGCTTCCCGAGCCCGCCTGCCAGTATCAGGGCGCGGGCCATGTCATTCCGTGAGCCTGTGGTGCAGCTCCATATAGCACTCCTTGCACCACCCCTCAAAGTTGGTGTGCTCGCAGTCGTACGTCCTGCCCCCGGCCCCGCACGAGCCGCAGGAGGCCACCGCTAGGACCTCCAGATCTTTACGGCTCCAAGGCCGGCCTGGACCGCCCCGGGCGCCGCCAGCACGGCCCCCATCGAGCCGCCGTCCCCGCTGGTCGCGATCCCGCCTGCTATTATCATCGCCCCCGACGCTATTATCATCGCGCCCAGCCCCCTCGAGGGCTCGCGCCACGTTATCGCGAACGCCACGAACGGAAGTATGAGGGCGGGGCCGCCAAGTATCATGCCGCGCTCGCGGTCCTCGAGCGGCAGCAGGCCGCCGGCCGCGACGTCCGCCCCGTAGATGCCGAGCAGGACGAGCGAGATGCCGGCCAGTACCACCGCCGCCGCAAGTGCCATGCGCGCGCCGCGGGAATATCACCTAATAAACCTAGCAGGGGCGCACCGCTAGATCCAGTGATCGCGACCTCTCAAGCAGCGAGCCGGCCGGGCCGCCGACCAGCGTGGCGTGCCCGAGCTTTCTTGACGGCCTCGACTCGGCCTTGCCGTACATCTTGAGGTGGACGCCGTCCCCGGGATCCGGCGGCGGCACGTAGGGGCCCTCGAACCCGGCCGGGCCCAGTATGTTCTGCATGACGGCGTCGCAGAGCAGGTCAGTGGGGCCAAGCTCCATGCCGAGGACGGCCCGGAGGTGCTGCTCGAACTGCGAGGTCGCGCACGACTGGAGCGTGTGGTGCCCCGAGTTGTGCACCCTCGGGGCAATCTCGTTGACCATGACGTCCCCGCCCTCGACGAACATCTCGATCCCAAAGACGCCCGCCCCCTCGAGGGCGTCCATGACGTCGCCGGCAAGGCGCCCGGCGGACTCGGCCACCCCCGACGGGATCCTGGCCGGGGCGACGGTGGTGCGCAGTATGCCGTCGCCGTGGATGTTCTCGACCGGCGCGTAGGTGGCCGTCCCGCCGGCGCCGCGCGCGGCGATGACCGATATCTCGGCGTCAAAGTCCACGCGCCGCTCCGCAAGGAGCGGCCTGTCCCCAAAGTACTCGAGGGCCGCGCGGGCGTCTCCTGCCGAGCGCACCATGTAGTTTCCCCTGCCGTCGTACCCGCCGCGCCTTGCCTTGACGACCATCGGGAGGCCGAGGCGGCCGGACGTGCCGGCGATGTCGGCCGGATCCACGCCCTCGAACTCCGGGACCGGGATCCCCCGCCCCCTGAGGAACTCCTTTTGCAGCAGCTTGTCCTGGATGGTGCGGAGCGTGCCCGGCGGGGGCTGGACCTCGGCGCGGCGCGAGGCGGCCTCGAGGTGCCCCGGGTCCCCCGACTCGATCTCGTACGTGATTATGTCGCACTCGGAGGCAAGGCGCATTATCGCCTCGCCGTCATCATATGCTGCCCGGATCTGGCGCGCGCCGGCCAGCGCCGCCGGGCAGCCGTCCCCGGGATCGAGCACCACCACCCCGGAGACCTGGCCGGGCATGCGGGCGGCCGCCTCTGCAAGCATCATGCCAAGCTGCCCCCCTCCTATTATCCCGAGGACCCTTGCCACGCGGCGGGCGGGCCGGGCCGCCAATATAGGCATTAGGCATATTTAGATCCCCCGCGCCGGCCCCGGCATGGCTCGCGGGCCCCTTGCCGGGATCATCATGGGATCCTCGTCGGACGGCGCCGTGATGCGCGGGGCCGCCGGCGTTCTTGACGAGCTCGGCGTGCCGCACGAGGACATGATAATATCGGCCCACAGGACGCCCGACCGCATTGGGTGGTACGCGCGGCACGCCGAGGAGGCGGGCATCAGGGTGGTGGTGGCGGGCGCGGGCGGCTCGGCCCACCTGCCGGGGATGGTCGCCTCGCACACGGTCCTGCCGGTGGTCGGCGTCCCGATAGCGCGGGGCGGGGCCGGCTCGGGGCCGAGGGGGGCGCCGCCGTCGCTAGGATCGTCCCTCGGCGGGCTTGACGCGCTGCTCTCCATGTCGGAGATGCCCACCGGCACGCCGGTCGCGGTGGTGGGCCCCAACAGGGCCGCCAACGCCGGGCTGCTTGCGGCAAGGATCATCGCGCTCGGCTCGCCGCAGCTGCAGAAAAGGCTGGCCGCCCGGGCCGGCGCGGCCCGCGCAAGGGTCGAGAAAGAGTCGGCCAGGCTTGCAAGGACGGGCCTCCGCGGCTCCTAGCTGAGCAGCCTAAAGCTTACGCCCTTTGAGCGCAGCGACGCTATCAGCCTCTCTGACTGCTCCCTGCCCTGCGTCTCGAGGTTCAGCGTCACGCCGGCCGAGCCGGCGCTGATGCCGGAGCTGAGCCTGTCGTGGATCACCTCGACGATGTTTGCGCCCCCCGACGTCACCTCGTCGACGATCTCCTTGAACGCGCCCGGCCTGTCAGGCAGCAGCACGGAGACCTTTAGGAGGCGGCCGGTGGCCGCAAGCCCCTTGTCGACTATCTGGCCGAGCAGGTACATGTCGATGTTGCCGCCTGCGAGCACGGCGGCCACCTTCTTGCCGGGGGACGGCCTCCTTGATATGAGGTACGCGAGGCTGGCGGCGCCGGCCGGCTCGACGACGAACTTTGTGCGCTCCATCAGCAGGAACATGGCCTCCGTTATCTCCGAGTCGTCGACCAGGACCACCTCGTCTATGAGCCTCGAGACTATCTCAAACGTCATGGATCCGGGGCGCCTGACTGCGATCCCGTCGGCGATGGTGCGCCCTCCCTCGGTGGAGACGAGCCGCCCCTCCCGGACGGAGTCGTGCATGGACGCGTGCGACCTTGACTGGACGCCCACCACGCGGACGTCCGGCCTCGAGCCCTTGACCGCAAGCAGGATTCCGGCGGCAAGCCCGCCCCCGCCCACCGGCATGTATATCTCCTCGACGTCCGGCAGGTCCTCGAGTATCTCAAGCCCGACGACCCCCTGCGCCGCGATCACGTGCGGGTCGTCAAAGGCGTGTATCATCACGGCCCCCGTCCTCTCCGAGATGGCCGCCGCCTCCGTGTGCGCCTCGTCGTAGCTCGTCCCCGTCAGGACGACCTCGGCCCCGTACCCGCGCGTGGCGGCCACCTTTGCCGGCGAGGCGTTCCTCGGCATCACGATCGTGCACCGTATCCCCTCCAGCGAGGAGGCGTACGCCACCCCCTGGGCGTGGTTGCCGGCGGACGCGGCCACGACGCCGCGGGCCCTCTCCGACTCTGGCATCGAGCGTATCTTGTGGTATGCGCCGCGTATCTTGAACGAGCCGGTCTTCTGCATGAACTCGGCCTTGAGGTGCACCTCCGAGCCGGTCATCTTGCTGAACGCCGGCGAGCTTATGAGCGGCGTCCTCTTTATGCCGCCCCCGACGGACTCGGCGGCCCGCCTGACGTCCTCGTACGTGGGTCCCATGCGCCGGCGGTCGGCGGCGGCGTATTTGACTTTATGGGCGGCGCGCCCGCCCCAGCGCGTCGGCCAGTGCGTCGAGGAGGGCGCCGATGTCGCGCTCGGCGGCCGGCGTGATCCCCGGCAGCCCGTCCCCCTCGAGATCCACGGAGAACGCCGCGCCCTCCTCGCCCGTCGCCAGCCGCGCCTCGTCTATGAGTACCTGCTCCGTCCCGTACGTCTCGACCAGGTGCGAGTCAAGCTCGGCAAGCAGGCTCTTCCTCCTGTCCAGTATGGCGCCCGCCCCGCCGCCGGCGGCGCCGTCGGCCATCCCCGAGACCCTGCCGAGCAGGTCCTCGTCGTTGTAGAGCGCCTCGAATATCTCCTGCACGCCGCCGTCGCCGGCCGCCCCCAGCCCCTCCCGGGCCGCCTCGTCCCCGCGGGACGCGGCCCGGCGCTGCGCCTCCTCGGCCGACGCGGCAAGGCGCTCAAGCTCCCTCTGGCACTCGACGACCCTCTGCTCGGGCCGGTAGTACAGCAGCGCGTGGTACTGGATGGCAAGGTGCGCCCCGATCACGTATCCGGGGATCTCGGCCTCGAGCCTTACAAAGAGGCGCCGCGTCCCGCCCCCGCCCCCGTACTCGGGGCCCCTCGCGGTCCACCCCCCGAGGAGCGAGGCGACCTGTCCCATGTACGAGTGGACGGCGCCCGGGTCAAAGGTCGACTGGGAGGTGACGGTGGCATCTGCCAGCATCACCCGGGCCTGGCGGGGCCTTGTCATCTCGCCGACCGCCCCGAGGAACGTGCCCGCCATCGCCGTGCATGCGTCGCCGAGGCGTGCGGCCGCCCCCTCCCCGCGCCCCGCGCCGAGCCTCACGCCGCTCAAGGCCCCGCCCCCGCCATTAAAGCTTCACTAATGCCTAAATACGCAGGCGGCGGGGGGTAGGGCATGGGGGAGCTGATCCAGTGCACCATCTGCTATAGGGAGATCTCCGAGTACTACCACCCAAAGTACAGGGGGCTGAGGGGCAGGTGTCCGGGCTGCGGGATCGACTTTCCCCTGGAATAGGGCATGGCGGACAGCCGGGCCGAGAACGCGGGGACCGTCGACATGCTCCTCGGCAGGCGGCAGGAGAAGGTCCTTGACACCGAGAGCATGATGCTCGAGGTGCAGACGAGGGTGTGGAAGTCGCTGAAGAAGGGGTACGAGTACTCCGTCCTGATAGACGAGTCAGACAGGTTCCTCAGGAAGAACGTGCTCGGCTCGCTGAACATGGTGGTGCTGTACGTGGACCTGGTCGGATCGACCACCATGACGCTCGAGATGCCGGCCGAGAAGGTGGCGACGATCGTCAGCTCGTTCTCGCAGGAGATGGCGATCCTGATACGCCAGTACAGGGGGTTCGTGCTAAAGTTCGTCGGCGACGCGGTGATAGGCTACTTTGTAGGGGAGGAGAGCGGGTCGCAGGCCTCCGAGAACGCCGTGGGGTGCGCAAAGTCCATGATCACGGTGATCCAGAGGGGGATAAACCCGATACTGAACCAGTACGACTATCCGGACCTGCGGATAAAGGTGGGGCTCGACTACGGGCAGAACATCGTGGTAAGATACAGCACGGATCCCGAGCGGGCGCGCGTCGACCTGATGGGGCCGGCGATGAACATCGCGGCCAAGATACAGGGGATGGCAAGGCCGAACCAGATACTGATAGGCGAGGACGTCTACAAGAGGGCGCACCCGGACACGAGGTCCGAGTTCAGGGAGGCGGTCTGGCAGCCCGGCGAGTGGAAGTACAGGTCAAGGACCACCGGCAACATATACGGGGTGTACGAGCACGTCGATCAGACGCCGAACCGCCCGGGGCACTCGACGTGCTCGTAGTGGTGCTCGGTGAGGCGGTCCTGCACCACGTAGATGACTATCTTGTGCAGGTCCCCCTCCCGTATCGGCCCCTTGCAGACGAGGCAGGTCTTGTCGGCCATTGCGATCAGGCCCCCTCGGGGGCAAATCTATAAGGATCTGCGATCAGCTCTAGTTGAGCTAGGATGGATCCGGGATCACGCGGCACGGGGCGCCCCACGCCTGAGGCAAGGATGAAATATGGCCGCGCCGGGCCCCCCGGCATGGATTGGGAGGAGCGCAACCCCGGGCTGCGTATGGGGCTTGACCCGGGGGCGCCGCACGAGGCGCTGCTCTTCCCGAGGATGCCGCCGGGCACTCCCCCCGGCCTGCAGATCGGCATGCCGCCCGGGATGAGGCCGCCGGCGGGGCCGGGCGCGATCCCCGGCGCGATCCCCGGCATGGCACCAGGCGCGGGGGCAGGCGGCCCGCCCGGCCTCGAGGCGTTCCAGCACGCGTACAGGATGCGCGCCGGCGCCCTTCTCCGGGCCGCGCGCCGCCCGGTGGAGCCGGGGCACCCGCTCGAGCCGGACGGCGGGTCGGCAGCGGCGCTGCGCGCCGAGGTGGAGGGGCTGCGCGCCGAGAACGCCGAGCTGCGCAAAAAGATCGCGGGATCTGACGAGGGATGAGCGGCGGCACGCCGGCCGACAAGTGGAGGCAGATGGTCGCAGAGCACAAGGAGCGCTGCCGCCGGATGGTCGACTCGTCGCCGCACGTGAGGTACGCCGGCGCCATCAACAGGTACGGGCGGACGCTCACCGGCGCGAGGCGGCACACCACGAGGCCGCTGATGCGCCCCGAGGACGCCAGGAACGAGTTCTTTGTGGCGTCGGGGATAACAGAGCAGCGAAGATCCACGTCGGCCCGGCTCGGGGCGTTTGACCACGCCGTCCTCGCGCACGCAAAGGTCTACGTCATACTGCTGCGCCGCGCCGGCGTCATGTACTACGTGTCGGTGGAGAAGGGGGCCGGCGACATCGAGGGGATCGTCAGGGGGCTCAAGAGGGCCGCCTCTAGGCGGGCGTGAACCCCTGGTAGCCGCTCGTCTGCTGCGCCGTGTCCTCAAAGTTCGGCTCGAAGAGCGATATCAGGTAGTCGTCCGGATCCAGTATGACGGCGTTCTTGCCGGCGTCCTTGTCCACGATGTCGCGGTAGATCCGCACCCCCCTCTGGCGCATCTCCTCCACCGCCGAGGCCACGTCCCCGACCAGGAAGCCGATGGTGATGCCGTTCTCTATCGAGCTGCCTATGTGCTGGGCCGTCAGCGACGCCGGGTGCAGGCTCAGCAGGGCCCCCGACGTGCCAAGGTCCACCCAGGAGCGGCGCTGGTTCTTGATGGGGAGCCCTATCACCTCGTTGTAGAACTTTACGGAGACGTCAAGATCCTTTACCGCCAGTATCACGTTGCCCACCTTTTTGATCTTCACGGGCTACCACGCCCCCGCCCTGCTTAAAAATCTCACTCTACGCCCACCATCGTCTCTGTCCTCTCGACCCCCGAGATCGCCTGTATCTGGCACGCCACGTCCCGTATCATGCCGAGGTCCTCCACGTCGGCCACGGCTACCGCGTCAAACTGGCCGCTGGTGGGGAACGAGTACGTGACCTGGGCGACCTTGCGGAGGCGGGCCGCTATCAGCTTCTTGGGGGACCTGACCAGGATTATCGCCCTTACCATCCCATGTCCACCTCCACCTCCATGAGCGTCTCCGTGGAGACTATCTCGGGGATCTTCTTAAAGTCGATCACCGCGGCGTTCAGCGACGATATGCTCCCCTGCAGCATCACGCAGATGTCGGCCCTTCCGGTCACCACCATTATCTCCTTTGAGACCTTGCGCCGCCTCCTGAGGGACTGGACCACCTTGTCCACCTTGCCCGGCTTTACCATTATCATGCAGAGGGCCCGCATGGGGGGCAGGATGGCGGCGGCCGGTTAAATACCTAGTCCGAGGCTTCCTGGGAGCGGGCCTCCTCGAGGTACGCCCTCCGCTCCTCGTTGACGCGGTCCCTGTCTATCTCGATCTCCTCGTCCATGATGATTATCCCGGTGTCGTCCGGGCCCGGATCCCCCGATCCGGGCTTGGCGCCCTTCTTCTGGGGCCTTGGCTTCTTCGCCTTGTGCGTGCCCCCGTCGGATCCCTTGCCTGCCATGCGTCCCGCGCCCGCCGTACCGGGTTTTAAGGATTTTGGGGACACACTTTAATCACGGGGCGGAAGGCGGCCCCCAGTGCCGTGGTAGCTCAGCCTGGGAGAGCACTCGGCTGAAGACCGAGCTGTCGCGCGTTCAAATCCCGCCCGCGGCACCACCGATTACGGGCGCCAGGGGGCATCCCCCCGCCCATCCATCTTGTTGGCGAGCCTGGCGGCCACGAAGAGCAGGTCCGAGAGGCGGTTCAAGTACCTGATGCACTCGGGGTTGACGTCCCCGGACTCTGCAAGGCGCACGGCTGCCGCCTCGGCCCTCCTCGTGGCGGCCCGCGCCTGGTGGAGCCGGGCGGCCGCCTCGCAGCCCCCGGGCAGCACAAAGCTTGCAAGGGGCGGCAGCTGCCCGTCCATCTCATCTATTGCCGACTCGAGGGACTCGACCATCCCCGGGGTGACCCTGCAGGAGGGGTCGGCCATGTCGGGGTTCGAGAGGTCGGCCCCGGCCACGAAGAGGTCGCGCTGGACTGCATCTAGCGCGTCTCGTATCTCGGCCCCCGGGCCGGCGGCGATGGCGGCCCCGACGGCGCAGTTGGCCTCGTCGGCGGCCCCGTACGCGGCTATCCGGAGGTGTGACTTTGCCACGCGGGTACCGCCCTGCAGGTCGGTCCGGCCGCCGTCCCCGCGCCTCGTATAGATCCTCACCGCCGGGCGCGGGGGCCCCCCACATATGTTTGAAATATAACGGAGCGGGGCGCCGCACGCGTCCATGATGGGGTTCGTCGCGGCAGTCGAGGGGCTCAAGGAGGTGCCGAGGCAGGGGTGGAAGGACGCCCTCGGGATGGAGAGGCCCGAGTCGGTGGCCGACCACACGTTCGCCGTGGCGGCCCTCTGCATGGCGGTATCTGACGCGAGGGGGCTTGACACGGCGCGCGTCCTCCGGATGGCCCTTCTGCACGACCTTGCAGAGTCAGAGACGGGCGACCTCGTGCCGGGGTCGGTCGACCCGGCGGAAAAGGCGCGGGCCGAGGACGCGGCCCTGCGCAGGATAGCGGGATCCCTCGAGGGGCCGGCCCGTGAGGCGTGCCTGCGCGCATGGTCCGAGTACTCGGAGGGGGCCACAGAGGAGGCGAGGCTGGTGAGGCAGGCTGACAAGCTCGAGATGGGCCTGCAGGCCGGGCGGTACGAGGACGCCGGACACGGGCGCGCCAAGCTTGGGCGCTTTTACGAGTCGGCCCGCGCCGCCGTGGATGATCAGGACCTTGCGGGGATCCTGCGGGGCGCGGCCCGATGAGCGAGGAGATAATCAGGTCGCAGAGGGAGGCCATCGGGATACTGCTCGAGGTGGTAAAGCGCTACCAGGCAAACAGCGACCTTGACGAGGAGTACGTCCGCATAGCGGCCGGCGGCGGCCCCGAGGGGAGGGCCGCGCGGATACTGGAGGAGCGGAGGGCCAACTCGGAGGCCATATCGAGGCTGCTTTCCAGGCTGGAAGAGTGATATGGGGCGCGGCGCCCGGCGCGCCGTGCTCTACTTCAAGGCGCTAAGGGAGGGGCAGAGGCGCGTGGCGGCCGCGCGCGGGTACCTTGACGGGATAACCGGCGGGCGGGCGATGCCGGCCCTGGCCCTTGCAGACTCGAGCGCCGGCTCGTGGGAGCCTGTCGGCGAGGAGAGCCTGTACGCGTTCGTGGACGCGTCGGGGTTCGTGCTGGCCGACGGGGGCTCGATACTGGCCCTCGTGGACAGGGCCGGCTCCTCAAAGGCGCTCGTCCAGGGGGTCGCCGCCTCCGAGAGGCCGGCCCTCGAGGCGAGGCTGGCCGCCGACGGCGTGCAGAGGTACGAGGGGCGCGTGCTGCTGCCCGCATAGCAAGGCTTTTAGTCGCGCGCCGGCCCGCGATGCATCATGGCAGAGTCCGGCGAGATAGAGGCAAGGGGCCACCTGATAGACTCGCTCATACTCGGCAAGATCTTTGACGGGATAATGGACCTTGGCGGCCAGTTCAACGTGCTTGAGATAGACGTGGGGCGGAGGAAGAGGGACGCCTCGTACGTGAGGATGAGCGTCACGGGCCGCGACAGGAGGCACCTTGGCAGGCTGCTGGCGGCAGCATACAGGGAGGGGGCCGTCCCCGTGGACGGGGGCGAGGCGGAGCTCGCAAGGGCCCCGCGCGACTGCGTCATGCCGGACGGGTTCTACAGCACCACCAACAACCGCACCCAGGTGCTGCTCGGCGGCAGGTGGATAGAGGTGGAGAACATGATGATGGACAAGTGCGTCGTGGTGAGGGGCAGGAGGGCCGCCTGCACCCCGGTCCGGGACGTCCGGCGGGGCGACATGGTCGTGGTCGGGGACCGGGGGGTCCGGATAACGCCGCCCGAGCGCCCGCGCTCCGGCGTGAACGTCTTCGAGTTCATGGGCAGCTCCAGCTCCAGCGAGAGGCCGACGCGCCGCATGGCAAGGAGCATAGCGTCCGACATGCGCGCCGTAAAGGGGCGCGGCGGGCGCATCGTGGCCGTGGCGGGCCCGGCCGTGGTCCACACGGGCGCCGCCGGGGCGCTCGCCGACCTTGTGCGCCTCGGGTACGTCGACGGCCTGCTAGCTGGCAACGCGCTCGCCGTCCACGACATCGAGCTTGCGATCCTCGGCACGTCGCTGGGCCTTGACGCCAGGAGCGCGTCCCCCGCCGAGCGCGGGCACCGGAACCACATGGACACCATAAACGAGGTCTTCAAGGCCGGCTCGATACCGAGGATGGTCTCCTCCGGCAGGCTGCGCTCGGGGATCATGTACGAGTGCGTCAAGAAGGGCGTGCCGTTCGTGCTTGCCGGCTCGATACGGGACGACGGGCCGCTGCCCGGGGTCGTCACCGACGTGACGGACGCGCAGCGCCAGTACAAGAGGGTGCTGAGGGGCGCCGACATGGTGCTGATGATATCGACGATGCTGCACTCGATAGCCGTCGGCAACATGCTGCCGGCCGACGTAAAGGTCGTCGTGATGGACATCAGCCAGCCGACCGTCACGAAGCTGATGGACCGCGGCACGTGGCAGGCGCTCGGCGTGGTGACCGACGTCGGGGCGTTCCTCCCGATGGTCGCGGGGCACCTCGGGAAGAGGCCGGCCTGATCTCAGGCGGGTATCGGCTCGGGGGCAAGGCGCCCGGCGCGGGCGTCGGCCAGGAACCTTGCCATCATCCTGATGCCGGCCGCCACGCGCGGGGCGCACCGCTCTGCAAACTCCGTCCTCTCGTGGGCCGTCCTCGGCGGCGCCTCGGCGTACCTTGCAAAGGCCGCCTCCCCGTCATAGTCGACGTACGCGATGCGCGCGCTCAGGTCGGTCCTCTCAAGCACCAGGCTGTCCCCGCCCACGATGGCCGTGTGGTAGGGGTGCACGATGAGCGCCTCTGAGAGCTGCTGCGACGTGGTGATGCCTGCCCGCGCAAGGTCGCCGGACAGCGCGTTAAAGTCGGCAAGCAGGTAAAAGGTGGCCTCGGGCCGGGTCGCCCTCACCCCGTCTATCGAGCAGAGCTCCCTGTGCGTGTACTCTGCCATGATCCGGTGGATGGCCCTTGCGGTCGCAAAGTACTCGTCCATCTTGGGGCCCGGCTCGAACCCGGCCACGGCGGCGTGCTGGACTGGCGTCGAGACTGCCGTGTACTCGGTGGCAAGTATCTTCTTGAACTGGGCGCGGAGCGCCTGCGCGTGGTGCGGGAAGACCACGTACCCGAGGCGGTAGCCGCCGGCCGCGTGCGACTTTGAGAGCCCGTTGGTGACGAACGTCCCCTCTGGGTATATGCGGCCCATGCTGGTAAATGCGCCCGGATCAAAGGCCGTCTGCGCGTATATCTCGTCGGAGATTACCGCGATGTTCTGCTCGCGGCAGACGGCCGCTATCTCCTCAAGGTCCCGCCTGCCGTAGATGAGGCCCGTAGGGTTGTTGGGGTTGTTGAGTATGAGTATCTTCTGCCGGTCGTGCAGGCGCAGCGCCAGCCGCCTGAGGTCCCCCGGGTGGATCCTGCCGCTTGCGCGCGCCGGCAGCATGTGGAAGTTCTTCTTGAGGTAGCGGATCTGCGGCAGGTACCCAAGCCAGGCCGGCGTGGGCAGTATGACGGTCCCGTGCAGTATCTCGAGCAGGTTGAACATGAGCTCCTTGGTGCCGGGCCCCACGTAGACGCGCTCGGGCGCCGCGTCGAACCCGAAATAGTGCCTGTTGTACCTTGAGATGGCCTCGCGCAGCTCGGGGATCCCGGGGACCGCGGCGTATGAGCCGGCCCCCGCGGCGGCGCAGAGCGCCTCGCGGACCGGGGCCGGCACGTGGAAGGGCGACTGGCCGAACGCGAACCCGTACAGCCCGAACCGGCACTCGGGGGCAGGGCAGTCGGAGTGGAACTCCTGCAGGAAGGTGTTCAGCTTTAGGTTCTCGGGCATCTCGATATCCTCGACCTGCTGGTCGGCGACAAAGCGCATCGGCGGGGCGTGCCGGGATCCCGCTTTATGCGCGTGGCAGAAAAATCCCGGCCCCATAGCTAGAAACTTTTGACCCGGGGGACGCGGTCAAGGACGGCGGGGTCCTCGAGCGCCGAGACGTCCCCCGGATCCTCGCCGAGGAGGGCCGCCCTCAGCGGGCGCCTCATCGTCTTGCCGGTGCCCGTCTTTGGCAGGCGCGGCATCGGGACGACGCGGGCGGGCCTCGCGATGCCGCCGAGCCCGTCGGCCACGAGATCAGAGACCTCGCCCGGCGCGGCGCCCCCGACCACGAAGAGCACGACTGCCTCCCCCCTCGTCTCGTCGGGTATCGAGACGGCCGCGGCGTCGTCCACGCCGGGGTGGGCAAGGGCCGCCTGCTCTATCTCGGCGATGCTGAGCCTGTGCCCCGCCGTGTTGACGACGTCGTCGGACCTTCCAAGCACGTACCAGAGGCCGTCCGGATCGATCCGGACGCGGTCCCCGTGGAACCACGACCCCGGCACCTCCGACCAGTACGTCCTGACATAGAGCTCGTCGTCCCCGAGCAGGCCGCGCGTCATGCCGGGCCAGGGCGAGCGGATTACAAGGTGCCCCTCCTGCGCCTCCCCGCCGCCCGCGCCGACGCAGGCGGCATCGACGCCGGGGACGGGCGCCCCCACGGTCCCGGCGCGAAGCGGCATGCCGGGGAGGGCCGAGAGCAGGGCGCCGCCGGCCTCGGTGCCGCCCGAGAGGTTCGCGACCTGCGCCCTCCCGCCCCCGACGCTGCCGGCGAGCCACCTCCACGTCCCCGCGTCAAGCGGCTCGCCCGTGCACGGGACAAGGCGGACTGACGAGAGGTCGTGCTCGGCGGCCGGCTCGGGGCAGGCGGCGCGGAGCATCCTCGCGCCGGTCGGCGAGGTGCCAAGTATCGTGGCCCGGTATCCGGCCGCCGCGCGCCAGACGTGCCGGGGGTCCGGGCTGTCGAGCGCCCCGTCGTACAGGACGGCCCCGGATCCGGCAAGCAGCATCCCGTAGACGTTCCAGACAAGCCCCGTTATCCAGCCGGTGTCGGCGGGCCAGAGGACCCGATCTGACGGGCGCATGTCGGTCACGTAGGCGGCCTGGTGGGCGGCAAAGACGGAGAACCCGCCGTGCGCCTGGATCGTCCCCTTTGGCCTCCCGGTGGTGCCCGACGTGTGCAGGATGAAGAGGGGGTCGTCTGATCCGGTGCGCGCCGGCGGCCCCGGCGTCCCGCGCATCATGCCAAGCTCCATGCCGCCAAGCTCCGGGGTTCCGGCCTCGATGAGCATGGCGCCGGTCCCCGATATGGCGCGCCTGATGGCCGGGCCCCTGTCCACCATTTTTCCGCGCCGCCGGTACGAGGCCGACGCGACCAGCGCCGCGGCGCCCGAGTCCTCGAGCCTGGCGCGGAGCGCGTCGCCGCCGTACCCGGAAAAGACGGGGACGGCGACCGCGCCCATCCTGGCGAGCGCCATCAGCAGCACGACGGCCTGGCGCACCTGCGGCATGTAGACTGCCACTGCGTCCCCCGCGGATATGCCGGCGCCCGCCAGGCCGGCGGCCATCGACGAGGCCGCGGCGTCAAGCTCCCCGTACGTGATCGAGCCGGCCGGCCCGTCCTCGGAGTGGAACAGGTACGCCGTCCCGTCCGGGTTCGCGGCCGCGTGCCGCCCCACCGACGAGCAGTAGATGTTGGTGAGCCCGCCGGTGAACCACCCGGCCCTCTCGGGGCCGCGCGACGTGTCCAGCACGGCGCCATACGGGCGCTGCCAGACTATGCCGAGATCGCGCTCGGCCTCGCCCCAGAACCAGGCCGGATCGGCCCGCGCGCGCCGCAGCAGATCATCAAGCGTTCCGATCCCGAGGCCGGCGGCGAGCCTGCCGAGGTTCGAGGCGGCAAAGGCGCCCGGCGGCGGCACATAGTCCATCGGCCCCGCCCGCGGGCGGGCCCCCCGATAAACGGCGCTATCCGCCCAGCGCCCGCCTTATCTCGGAGATGGTGGCGGCCGGATCCGCCCTGCCGCGCGTCTTCTTCATCACCATGCCGACAAGATAGTTTACCGCCTCGGGGTTCGAGGCGGCGTCGGCGGCGGCGCCCGGCTCCTCGGCGATCACCTCGGCGACCACGCCCGCGATCTCCGCCGAGTCGGTCACGTTGCCAAGCCCCGCCTCGCGTATGATCCCCTCAAGATCGCCGCCGCCCTCGTGCATGCGCAGCAGCGCCTCCTTTGCTGACTTGCGGGAGAGCCTGCCGGAGATGACGGCGGCCGCAAGGTCCCGCAGGCCGCCTGCCGTGACGCCCGAGCCGCGGCGCTCCTCCCGCGTGGCGGCAAGCCCCATCAGGTCGGAGGTGACGAGGTTGGCGATCTCTTTTGCGTCAGGGCCGGTATGGGCCCGGTCAAAGAGGGCCGAGTAGTGGCTGTCAGACGAGAGGACGTCGGCCACCTGGGCCGGGATTCCGAGGCCGGCGTACCTTGCGCGCCGCTCCGCTATCCCCTCGGGGAGCGAGGCGCGCAGCGACGAGGCCGTCCCCCGGTCAAGGCGTATCCAGGGGATGTCGCCCTCCGGAAAGTACCGATAGTCGGGATCGTCCTCCTTTACGCGCGCCCCCACGGTTATCCTGCGCCCCTCGTCCCACTGGCGCGTCTCGCCCGCGACCGTGCCGCCGCGCGATACGAGCTCCTCCTGCCTCGTTATCTCGAACCTGACTGCCCTTTCAAGGTCCCGGAACGAGCCGACGTTCTTGACCTCGACCCTGGCGCCGTCCCCGACAGAGACGTTCGCGTCGGCGCGCATCGCGCCCTCGAGCCCCGGATCCGTGACCCCGAGGTTCTCCAGCAGGTCGGCGAGCGCGGAGACGAACCGCCTCACGTGGGCCGGATCCTCAAGGTCCGGCTCCGTGACTATCTCGACCAGCGCGACGCCGGCCCTGTTATAGTCGACAAGGGTGGTCCTGTTGCGGCCCTCGCCCCCGTACGTTATGCGCCCGGGGTCCTCCTCGAGCTGCACGCGCCTTATCCTGACGCTGCCGCCCCCGAGATCCACCGAGCCGGGGCCGCCGGCGCTGCTGTGCCAGTACGCGTCAAGCTGCGTCGTCTGGAAGTTCTTTGGCAGGTCGGGGTAAAAGTAGTTCTTGCGGAAGAACGCCAGCCTCTCGGGGGTCTTGCAGCCGAGCGCCATCCCGATGAGCAGGGCGCCCCTGAGGGCCCCGCGGTTCAGGCGCGGCAGCGTGCCGGGCACCCCCATGCAGGTGGGGCAGGTGTTGGTGTTGGGGGCCATCCCGCGGTAGTCGGACCGGCACGGGCAGAAGAGCTTGGACTCAAGGCCGGTAAGCTGGCAGTGTATCTCGAGCCCTATGCGCCTCATGGCGGCCCCCCCTCGACGCGCGATACGCCCTCGAGCGCCCTTGCGGCCGCGAGCAGGTCCGCGTCGCGCATGCTGTCCGCCATCAGCTGGACGCCGACGGGCCTGCCGTCCCGGATATCGTACGGGACGGAGACGGCGGGGCGGCCCGTCAGGTTCGCCGCCACGGTGTTGGCGTCGACCAGGAACAGCGAGACGGGGTCGTCGATCCGCGAGCCGAGCTCGAACGGGAGCACCGGGACCGTCGGGGACAGCAGAAAGTCAAACTCCTTGAACGCGGCGGCGACCTCCCTCGTCAGGGCGCCCCTCGCCTTTTGCGCCTTTAGAAAGTACCTGCCGGCGTGCCCGGCCGACGGGACGAGCGCGCCGAGCACCATGCGCCTTGCCACCTCGGGGCCTAGCAGCGAGCGCGCCTCCTCGAGATAGTCGGGGTACGCGAGCCCGGAGCCCTCCCTCGCCGCACCGTACCGGAGGCCGTCAAACCTTGCCAGGTTGCTGCCGGCCTCCGTCGACGTGATTACATAGTAGGCGGCGACGGAGTACCTTGCCGCCTCGATCGACACCTCGGAGCACGAGGCGCCGAGCCCCTCGAGGCGCGACGCGGCGTCGCGCGCGGCCGAGGCGACGGCCCCGTCGACGCCGTCGCCGACCATCTCGCGTATTATCCCGACGCGCCTGCCCTCGATGCCCGCCTCCGTCCCGGCAAGGTACGGGCCGCACGGGCCCACCGTGGTCGGATCCATCGGGTCGGGGCCGGCCACCACGTCGAGCATGAGCGCCGCGTCCCGGACGGTCCGAGTGAGGGGGCCGGCCTGCTCGATGCTGTTGGCGTACGATATCAGGCCGTGCCGGCTCAGCAGGCCGTACGTGGGCTTGAAGCCGACCACCGAGCAGAAGCTGGCCGGGTTCCTGACGGAGCCGCCCGTGTCGGATCCGAGCGACGCTGAGCACTCGCAGGCGGCGACTGCCGCGGCGCTGCCGCCCGACGAGCCGCCGGGCACGAGATCCGTCCCCCACGGGTTCCTGGTCGGCCCGAACGCGCTGAACTCGGTGGTCAGCCCCATCGCGAACTCGTCCATGTTTGTCTTGCCGACCAGCACGGCGCCCGCGCCGCGGAGCCGGGCCGAGACGGTGGCCTCGTAGGGGGGCACGTACCCCTCGAGCATCCGCGAGCAGCAGGTAGTCGGCGTGTCGGCGGTGCAGATGTTGTCCTTTAGGGTGACGGGCATCCCGCAGCAGGGCCCCGGGTCGCCGCCGGACCTTGCCACCTTGTCGACCCGCCTCGCCTCGTCGAGCGCCTCCTCGCGCACTGCCACGAGCGCGTGGAGGTCCCCGTCGATCCCGCGGATCCTCTCGAGCGTGGCGGCCACAAAGTCCTCGGCCGATATCGAGCCGGACCTGAACCCCTCGACGTACTCGAGGGCCGAGATCCCGATGTCGGTCATGGCATCCTTGGCGCGCGCAGGTAGCCGTCCCGGAACCTGTCCGGGTCGGCCGGCGGCGGCCCCCCGTACGGCACGTGCTCGTCCTCGCGCAGGTCGTCCACCCCCGCCTCGGGGTGGACCATCTCCTCGTCGGCGTACCCCGCAGAGTCGAGCGTCTCAAAATAGTCCAGCATGGCGCCCACCTTTGACTCGAGCACCCCCGGATCCGCCACGCGGATCCTCATCAGGCGGGCGGCCCGCAGCACGTCGTCGTGGCCGGCCACCTACGGCACCAGCCTGTCCACGTCCCGCGGGTACAGCGCGACGTCGCGTATGTTCTGGGATCCTGTCAGCGCCATCATCAGCCGCTCAAGCCCGATCCCAAAGCCGGCGTGGGGCGGCATCCCATAGTCAAACGCGCCAAGGTGGTGCCCGAACGCGGCCGGGTCGAGCCCCTTGTCGGCGAGCCTCCGCTCGAGGTCGGCCCGGCAGCTTATCCTCGAGCTGCCCGACGATACCTCAAGGTCGCCGTACATGAGGTCGAACGACTCGGACGTGCGCGGGTCGCCCGGCGACCCCCTCACGTAGAACGGCTTGGGGGCCAGCGGCCAGTCCGTCACAAAGTAAAACCCCTCCATGCCCGCCTTTTTCAGGTGGGACGGGTACAGGTCGTCGCCCCACTCGGCGCCGGCGCCGGCGGCGCGGACGCGCTCTATCATCTCAGAGTAGGTGTGGCGCGGGATCACGCCTATCTCCGGCGGGGTGATCCCGGACGAGGGGTTCTCCGCCGCGTGCTCGGCGACGGCGCCGGCCGCTGCGCGCACGACACCCTCGGCCCTTGACATGGCCTCCCCGTACCCGGCGAACGACTCCTCGATATCTATCGAGACTGCCTCTGCAAGGTGGCGCGGCGTCCTTGACGCCTCGGCCCGGAAGATGGGGCCGATCTCGTACACGCGGTCAAGCCCCATCACGAGCTGCTCCTTGTACAGCTGCGGGCTCTGCGCAAGGAACGCCTGCTTGTCGTAAAAGAAGATCGCAAAGAGCGCCGCGCCCCCCTCCGTCGCGCTCGATATCAGCTTGGGGGTGCTAACCTCCACAAAGTCCTCCCCCTCGAGGTACCTGCGGACGGCCGAGAGCGCCCGGGCCCTTGCCAAAAAGACGTGCCGCACGGGCGGGCGCCTCATGTCGATGTACCTTGCGCCGAGCCGGGTGTCGATGTTCCTGACGGTGAGGGCCGTCGGCTCGAACGGCGGCGCCCTCGAGGCCTCGGAGAGCACGTCCAGGCCGGACGGGGCCATCTCCCTGCCGCCGGGCGCCTTTGAGGAGGACCGGATCACGCCGCGGGCCGAGACCGACGTGTGCGGCCTCAGCGAGGCGACCTGCGAGACGAGCCCGTCCGCGCACTCGCCCCTCTTTGCGACAAGCAGGATCTCGCCGGTGCTGTCGGATATGGTGGCAAAGCTTATCGCCCCGTGCGCCCGAACCGTGACGACCCAGCCGGCGACCGCCGCCTCCTGCCCGTCCATACCTGCCGTGATGCGCCCGATGCTTGTCCGCGCCCGCCCCTCCATGATGCGCGGGGCCCGGGCGCCATCCGTAATTAGTTTTTCACTGCGGGCGGATCGGATTAAATTGGAGCGTCCCCGGGGCCGCGGCGGTGGCGTTGTCCGAGAGGGAGAGGGCGGTGGCGGCGGTGGCGGGCGCCATAGCGGCCTTTGCGGCAAGGCCGACCGGCGGGGAGCCGGCCTCGATGTACGAGTTCGTCCTCCGGTGCGCCCCGGAGGGCGTGAAACCCATGATAGACGCGGCCCTCATAGACGAGGTCTTCGAGTACGCCGCCTCGGGGGGCGGGGCATGAGGTCGGTCGCGACCCTCGGGTCCCACTGCGCCCTCCAGCTGCTAAAGGGCGCAAAGGACGAGGGGCTCCGCACCGTCCTCGTCTGCGAGAGGGGGCGCCTCGGGCTCTACGGGAGGTACCCGTTCATCGACGTGACCGTGCCGGTCGACTCGTTTGCAGAGGTGGCCGGCCAGGAGTGCAGGAGGGTGCTTGCCGAGAACAAGTCGGTGCTCGTGCCGCACGGCACGCTGGTGGCGCAGCTTGGCGAGTCCGAGATATCGTCCATAGAGGCGCCCGTCTTTGGGAACCGCCGGATGCTCAGGTGGGAGTCGGACCGAGTCCTCAAGGAGAAGCTGATGCGGGAGGCGGGGCTGCGCGTGCCGGATCCCGTCGCGTCCCCGGCCGACATATCGGGGCCCGTCATAGCAAAGAGGCAGGGGGCCGCCGGCGGGCGCGGGTACTTTGTCTCGTCGACGCCGCAAGAGTACGAGGAGAAGAGGGCCGCGCTCGTCTCTGACGGGACGATCTCTGACGGCGAGGAGCTCTACCTGCAGAGGTACGTGCCCGGCGTGCTCGCATACCTGCAGTACTTTTACTCGCCGCTCCACGGGCGCCTCGAGTTCTTTGGCGCGGACCAGCGGCACGAGTCCGACATCGAGGGGCTGGCCCGTATCCCGGCCGCGCAGCAGCCCGGCTCGGGGTGGACGCCGTCCTTCAACGTGATAGGGAACAGCCCCATAGTGCTGCGCGAGTCGCTGCTTGACGGGGCGTACCGGATGGGCGAGTCGTTCGTCGAGGCGTCAGGCAGGCTGGTCGGGCCCGGCATGAACGGCCCGTTCTGCATCGAGGGCGTCTACGGGGCCGACGCCTCGTTCACGTCGTTCGAGTTCTCCGCCAGGATCGTGGCCGGCACCAGCGTCTACATGGGCGGCTCGCCGTATTACGGGCTCCTCTTCGGGGAGGAGATGAGCATGGGGCGCCGAATAGCCCGCGAGATACGGGAGGCCGACGAGTCGGGCAGGCTCGGCGAGGTCGCCTTCTAGGGGCCCGAGTACGGCCTCACGATGTACCTGTCGCGGATCCTGGTGCTGGCCCAGTCGATGGCAAGCACCGAGGCGAGCACCACCAGCATGAAGACTGCCGCCTTGCCGTACTCGAAGAACTGCAGGTACGTTATGACGTAGAACCCGATGCCGCCGGCCCCCACGAGCCCGAGTATGCTGGTCTGCCTGATGTTATAGTCCAGCATGTAGAGCAGCTGCCCGAGCAGGTGGGAGGCCGACTCTGGTATCACGACATGGCGCACAAGCTGCAGCCGCGAGGCGCCTATGGCAAGGACGGCGTCCATCGGCTCCGGATCTATGGCCTCTATCACCTCGTACTGGAGCTTTGCGACGAACCCGACGGTATACATGATTATCGCGAGGATGCCGGCAAACGGGCCGATCCCGACCATTATCACGAAGAGGATCGCCCACAGTATCGAGGGGAAGGTTCGGACGGCCGCCAGCAGGGCGCGCACCGGCGCGTGGACGTACGCCGGCGCGATGTTGCGCGCCGCAAGCAGGCTCATCGGCAGCGCGATTGCCACGCCCACCATCGTCCCGACGAACGCCATCTGGATGGTCTCGGCCATCGCCAGCAGCGCGTCGGGGACGAGCCCGGGGTCCACCTGGATCATCTCCTCGGCCACTATCCAGAGGTTCGGCAGGCCCCCGATGAAGAGGCCGGGGTTGGCGCCCAGGTTGACGGAGGCGGCCACCACCAGGGCCACTATTATCCCGGCCACCAGGTTGCCGCTAGGCGTCACGGCTGTACGCCTCCACCGCCTCCCTGGTGCTCTGCGAGCCGGTCTGAAAGTCCGTTATCGAGTCGCCGTCCACCCCGATCTCCAGCACCTTTTTTCCCTCGCTGATGACGGCGACGCGGCTGGCATACTCGAGGGCGAGGCTCACGTCGTGGTGGACCATCACGGCCGTCAGGCCGGTCCTCCGCTGCGCCTCCGAGACGAGCCCCATTATCTCGCGCGCCGTGCCGGGGTCAAGCTCAGAGACGATCTCGTCGGCGAGCAGGATGGTGGGATGCTGCATCAGGGCGCGCGCTATGGCGACGCGGCGCCGCTCGCCCCCGCTCAGCGCGTGCGCCTTTCTATGGCCCATCCCGCCGAGCCCGACGCTTGCAAGGACGCGCTCGGCCTCGGCCACCTCGCCCTCGGGAAAGCGGCCCAGCGCCGACTGGACGGCGCCGAGCCGCGGCAGCGCCCCGAGCAGGACGTTGCGCAGCACGGTGGTGTTCTTTACGAGCCCCAGGTTCTGCGGTATGTAGCCGATGGTGCGCAGCGTGCGCCGGAAGCGCCTGCCGCGCGCGTCGGGGACGTCGTACCCGACGCGGACGGCGCCCCTCTCGGGCGCCAGCATGCCGTTCATCAGGCGGAGCAGGGTCGACTTGCCGGAGCCGGACCTGCCGACTATGGCATAGTTGGAGCCGCTCTCTATCGAGGCGCTGACCCCCCGGAGCGCGTGGCCGGAGCCGTACGTGGCCCAGACGTCGTTCATCTGGATTATCCGCCGCAGCCCGATGGGGCGCGCCCCCTCATCCATGGCGGGCAGGCCTGCCGCCTCCATATGACACTGCCGCTCACGTGCCCGCCGGCGCCGACTTGTCGTACTTTGCCAGTATCCTCTGCTCGAGGCCGGCAAGCCCGTCAAGCACCGTCCCAAAGTCGCCAAAGTGCAGGTCCGTGCTGGTCGGCACCATCGCCTCGGCCCCGTACATGTCCACCAGTATCTGGTTGTGCTCGTCATAGTTGAGCTTTATCATCGCCTCGACGAGCGCCTCGCGCGCCGGGCCGCCCAGGTCGGCCGACGCCACCAGGACGTGCGAGGGGACGCGGCCGATCGATGCGGCGGGGCGGATCTTTGTCTGGTCCCCAGGTTCAAGGTACTTTTGCGCGGCGATGTCAGAGCCGAACGCGGCGTCCACCCTGCCCTCGATCAGCAGGTCGAGCGCCGCCTTGTAGCCGCCGGCGAACGTGTGGCTCTCAAAGTTCTCGCCGAGCGCCTTCTCGAGCGCCACGATGTCGTCACCTGCAACGGTTATCGAGCCGCCTGACACGAGCGTCCCGACGGGGCGCACGAACCCCGAGGACCCCGTGATGCTGGTAAACGCGACCCTCTTGCCGACGGTGTCCTCGAGCGACTGTATGCTGTTATCAGCGCTTGGCGCCCAGACCGTGGCCTGGTAGCTCGTCTTGCCGTTGACGAGCTCTGCCATCAGCACCTCCGCGCCGGCCTGCCTGTGCGCTATCCAGGCCGGGCCCGTGTCCATCATGGCGGCATCAAGGTGGCCGAACCTGAGCGACTCGATTATAGGCTCGTACGCGGTGGCGTACGTGACTGATACTGGAATGCCAAGCTCCGATGAGAGGAACTGCTCTAGCGCGCGCGACTTTGCCTCCGGCTCCTTGCCCTTCTCGACGGGGATCAGCCCGATGTCCAGCCTCTCGATGCCGGCGTCCGTGTTTGCCTCGGAGATCTGCATGTCCGTGCCGTCAGGATCCACCGTGGCAGATATGGCGATCCCGCCGCCGACTAGCGCGCCCGCGATGATGATTGCCGCAACGACTGGCATCTGCCTCATGCGGGCGGCCCGCCCGTGCGGCTATTTAAGAGTTATTTTCATTCCAAAGTTTTGGAACAACTATCGGTAACGGGGCGCGGGCCCGGCAGGCACGGCGCCGCTACTCGGGGAGCCGCGCGTTCGGGCGCAGGCTCAGGACGGGCTCCGGCCCCTCCATCGTTATCTCGACCTTTGAGACGCGGCTCCGGTACTGCTTTACCTTCTTGCCCTCCGGCGATATTACGAACCGGCTCACCTCGACGAGCCCCAGCTCCTCGAGTATCGAGAGCGACTTGTACGCCGTCGAGAGCGAGATTCCCGCCTCGTCTGACACCATGGTGGCGTCCTTTGGGGCGCCCGTCAGGGAGAAGAGGACGGCGCGCGTGCAGACGTTGCTGAGCGACTCGATGATCCGCTGGGTCGTGTCAAGCTCGAGGCCGGCCTCGCTGCGCGCGTCCACCATCTCACCTCGGCACCAGCTTCAGCCGCGGCGCCCCGGCCCTTATCTCGATGGTCGCGCCCCTTATGCGGCTCCTGTACATCTTTATGTTCCTGCCCTTCCTGGTGAGCAGCTCCTCCTCCACTATGAGCAGCGTCAGCGTCTCAAGGTCCCCAAGCTTTTTGTACACGGTGCTCATCGGCATCTTTAGCAGCGCGGCCAGCGACGTGGCGCTCTGCGCCCTGCGGACGGTGGAGAGAAGTATCGAGCGCGCGTCAGAGTCTGCGAGCGCCTCTATCACCTTCTGCGTTACGTCCAGGCCGCTGTGGCGTGGCAGCGTGATCCGCCGTGACAACGGGCCGCCGCCAGGTGTTTGGTATTTAAGTGGTTGGTATTCAAGTCGTTGTTCCAAGATGTGGGAATCACGCGGGCGATCAATTCCGGCCGAACCATCGCGGCCGGGCTATGCGGCCTGGGCCCGCGCGCTGATCCTGGGCCAGACCGACCCGAAGACGAGCCCCATGGCGGCCCAGAGCGCCGCGGCCCCCGCGACGGACGCGGCCCTAAAGCCTGCCGCGTCGGGCCCGGCCGAGGCCGGCGCGTCGGGCAGCAGCGCGAACGCGGCCGCCATGAGCGCCGCGTAACCTGCGGGCGCGAGCGCCTTTGAGGCGCCGCGCAGCCGGCCCGACGCCCTCCACAGTAGCGCCGCCCCGGCGCCCGAGATCACCATGAGCGCGGCATACGAGGCCGTGCGCTCATCAATTGTGTCAGGATCGCCGGAGGCTGGCAGCTCGGCCGGGTACTTTATCGACGGGACCGCAAAGAGGACGGCCCACATTATCAGGGCCAGCGCCACGGATCTTGCAAGGGGGCCCCTCCCGGGCACCGAGCCGCCCCACAGCACGTAGACTATGCCAAAGAGGGCCGCCGATGACATGCCGAGCACGACGGCGGCGATGATCATGCCGGACCTCTGCCAGTCGCGGTATTCCTGGTACTCGGCGCGGAACTCGGGGGTGTCAAGGGCGTCCCCCGCGTCGATGAGGGCCCTGCTCTCAAGGAATGTCGCCTCCTCGATGTACGGGCCCGCCAGGGCCATGCTGACTGACCCCTGCACGGCGCCGGCCGCGGCCCCCGATCCAAGCACGGCCAGCACGAAGAACAGCTGGGTGCGCCCGCCGCCTAGTGGCATGGGAATCCCGCCGCGTGCCTCATGTCGTGGGCAAGCTCGTGGAATATCTGGTCTATGAACGCCTGCTCACCGTACACGGTGCTCAGGATCTGCCCCTGGTCGAACCCGACCGCGAAGAGGCCGGCTATGAAGACGGCCGCAAGGGATACTATCACGCCGATCGGTGGGGACTGCCTGTGCCTGCCCACCTGCTGTATCTCTGGCATGGGCGGGGGGGCCGGATGAATATATTTAAGCTCTTGTATGGGGGTTCTGATCGCAGCCGGCAAGGCTTTTACCACGCCCGCGCCGGGGGCGTGGCATGGGGGACGTCCGCCTGCTTGCCATACCTGCCGCGATCGGCCTCGCTGCCGGCCTGCTGGTAGCGGCCGCCGGCCCGCAGGAGACGGCCGGGGCGGGGGGCCCGGCCAGGATATCGGCGGCCCAGCTGGAGGCGGGGGGCTCGCCCGTCCTCGGGGATCCGGGGGCGCCCGTCACGATCGTCGAGTGGGGCGACTACCAGTGCACGTTCTGCTTCAAGTTCCACCAGAGCACACTCGAGTCGCTCGAGGGGTACGTCGAGTCGGGGGAGGTCCGGATGGTCTTCAAGGACTTTGTCCTCAACGGGCCTGACTCGGGGCTGGCCGCCGAGGCGTCCCACTGCGCCGCCGAGCAGGGCCTGTACTGGGAGTACCACGACGCGCTGTACGAGAACTGGGGCGGCGAGCGGACCGGCTGGATAACGCCCGGGTCGCTCGAGGTGCTGGCAGAGGGGGCCGGCCTCGAGGCGGGGCCGTTTGCAGAGTGCCTCGAATCCGGCAGGCACGCCGAGAAGGTGGCCGGCCTCTACGAGGAGGGCAGGTCGCTGGGGGTCGACGGGACGCCCTCGTTCCTCATATACGGGGATGAAAAGGCCGTCCGCATAACTGGCAACCAGCCGCTCGGGGCGTTCGAGGCGGCGCTCGCCGACCTCGGGGTGGGCGCCGGTGGGTAGGGGGGGCGCGGCGGATCCGGCATGAGGCGCATCAACGTCGAAAAGCACGACTCTGTAAAGATCTACAAGATCCGGCGCACCATCGAGGAGCTCTCCAAAAAGTCCGGCAGGGGGACGGAGCTCATCACGGTCTACATACCAAAGGGCAGGCAGCTGCACGAGGTGATAGGGGCGCTGCAGCAGGAGCGCGGCACGGCGGCCAACATAAAGTCGGACACGACGAGGACGCACGTCGTGGACTCGCTCGGCAAGGTCATACAGCGCCTCCGCCTCTACAAAAAGACCCCCGAGAGGGGGCTCGTCGTCTTCTGCGGGGCGCTGCCGCCGGAGGGTGGCGGCCCGCTCGGCAGCGAGGTGGTCAGGGCGTGGGAGATAGACCCGCCGAGGGACCTCAAGCAGTACCTGTACAGGTGCGACGACCACTTCCACGTCGACATACTAAAGGGGATGCTCCGCGACGAGAACCTGGTCGGGTTCCTGGCGATCGACTCCAAGGACGCCGGGTGGGGCCTGATGCACGGGGACCGCATCGAGGTGCTCGACCACACCGGGTCGGGGGTGGCCGGCAAGCACAGGCAGGGCGGGCAGTCGGCAAAGCGGTTCCAAAAGCTGCGCGAGATGGAGCTGACGTACTTTTTCAACAGGGTCGCCCAGACGACGAGGCAGTACTTTATCGACATCTACCAGGTAAAGGGGCTGATAATATCGGGGCCCGGCCCCACAAAGGAGGAGTTCGTCAACGGCAGGTACCTCGAGTACAGGCTGCAGGAGGCCGTCCTTGCAACGCTTGACACGTCGTACGCCGGCGCCGAGGGGATCAGGGAGGCGTTCGCAAAGGCCGGCGACATACTCTCCGACTTTAGGATGGTCGAGGAGAAGAGGCTCGTCGAGTCGCTCTTCCGGGAGATAAACTCGCACTCGGGGCTCGGCTCGTACGGGCTCGAGGAGGTCATCGGGCACATCGAGGGGAACGTCGCGGGGACCGTCCTCGTTGCCGACGACACGGGGCTGCGGATGGTCACCGGGACGTGCGGCAGGTGCGGCCAGGTGCGCCGCAGGGCCGTCGACGTCCGGGAGGCCATCCCGCTGGCAACGGAGTTCTCGTCGGGGCCGTGCCCCGGCTGCGGGGCGGGCGGGGTCGAGGCGTCAGGCCAGGACATCGTGGACTATCTTGAGACTGCCGCCTCGAGGACGGGCGCGGAGCTGCAGGTGATATCGGGCAAGTCAGAGTCGGGGGCGATGCTTGCCAGCCTCGGGGGGGCCGGGGCCATCCTGCGGTACAACCCGGAGCACTCTAGATAGGCGCGGCTGCCATCGAATGGTTTTTTAGGGAACCGGGGGGCCGGGGCGCGCATGGGGCGCAAGGAGAGGCGGGAGCGCGAGCAAAAGCGCGAGAGCCACGCCATGAAGCACAGGACCGAGCAGCGGAAGCAGAGGATGATAGCAGTCGGGGTGCTGGCAGGTATCGCGGCCATCGTGGGGTATGCGGCGATCACGTTCGCCGAGACCGGCGGCAACGCTGCCAGCGGGGGCCCCGAGGGGGCCGGCGTCCTCGGGAGCGACCACACGCACACGGCCATACTGGTAAAGCTGCACGGGGACAGGTTCGACTTTTCAAGCCCTGCCTACCAGATAAAGTCAAGCTGGATACACTTTGAGGGCAGCGACGGATCCACCATACACAAGCACGCCACCGGCGTCACGCTCGGGTACCTCTTTGAGAGCCTCGCCATATCGCTTGACGAGAACTGCTTTGTCTTTGCGGACGGGAGGCAGTTCTGCACCAACGACGAGTTCACGCTCCAGTACTTTGTCAACGGCGAGCAGGTCGACGACATACGGGACTACGAGCCGGGGGAGAGCGACAGGGTGCTTGTCACGTACGGGAAGGGCGAGCAGGTCCAGGGGGAGCTGCTGGAGCTTGAGAGCCAGCCGCTGATAAGGTAGGGATGGCGGCCACGGCGTCCCCCGGGATATCAAGCAGGAACGTCGTGGAGGGGGCGGCGCGCGCGCCCCACAGGGCCATGTACAAGGCGATGGGGCTCGGGGACGAGGACCTTGCGAGGGGGTTCGTGGGGGTCTGCCACACGGGCAACGAGGCGACCCCGTGCAACATACACCTGCCGCGCCTGGCAGCCGCCGCAAAGGAGGGGGCCGCCGCCGGCGGGGCCACCCCGAGGGAGTTCTCGACGATCGCAGTCAGCGACGGGATAGCGATGGGGCACGAGGGGATGAAGGCGTCCCTGGTATCGCGCGAGGTGATAGCAGACTCGATAGAGCTGATGGTGCGGGCCCACCAGTACGACGCGCTCGTCGGGATCGCCGGATGCGACAAGAGCCTGCCGGGCACCATGATGGCGATGGCCAGGCTCGACGTCCCGTCGGTGTTCGTCTACGGGGGGACCATAATGCCGGGCCAGCTTGACGGGCGCGAGCTGACGGTGGTCGACGTCTACGAGGCCGTCGGGGCCTGCGAGGCCGGCCGCATCGGAGCCGACGAGCTAAAGAGGATAGAGGACTCGGCGTGCCCCGGCGCGGGATCCTGCGGCGGCATGTTCACGGCCAACACGATGGCATCCGTCGCAGAGGCGCTCGGGCTTGCGCTGCCGGGCAGCTCGGGGCCGCCGGCCGAGGACGGGAGGAGGGACGAGGTCGCCAGGAGGTCCGGCGAGGCGTGCGCCCGGATGCTGGAGGCCGGCATCAGGCCGCGCCAGCTGCTCACGCCCGGGGCGTTTGAGAACGCGATAACGGTGCTCAACGCCGTCGGCGGATCCACCAACGGCATACTGCACCTGCTTGCAATAGCGCACGAGGCCGGCGTCCCCCTCGGGTACGACGACTTTGAGAGGATCCGAAAGAGGACGCCGCACATCGCCGACATGATGCCCGGCGGGGCCCACCCGATGAGCACCCTTGACGCGGCCGGCGGCATACCGCTGGTGATGAGGCGGCTGCTTGACGCGGGGCTGCTTGACGGAGAGTGCCTGACGGTCACCGGCAGGACCGTGGCCGAGAACCTGGAGGGTGTGGATGCCGGCGCGTCGGCGCCGGTGGTGAGGGAGGCGGCCGACCCCATACGCGCCGAGGGGACGGCCCGGATACTGCGCGGCAGCCTGGCGCCCGACGGGGCCGTCATCAAGACGGCCGGGCTCGCGGTGCCGCGGTTCAGGGGGCCGGCGCGGGTCTTTGACAGGGAGGAGCCGGCGTTCGAGGAGGCCTCGCGCGGTGGCATCCGTGAGGGGGACGTGGTCGTGATACGGTACGAGGGACCCAAGGGGGGGCCCGGCATGCGCGAGATGCTTGCCACCACGGCGGCCCTCGTGGGGCAGGGGCTCGGCAGCCGCGTGGCGATGGTGACGGACGGGCGGTTCTCGGGGGGCACGCGCGGCCTGATGATAGGGCATGTCGCGCCCGAGGCGTTCGCGGGCGGGCCGCTTGCGGCCGTGCGGGACGGCGACACCGTATCGATAGACATCGAGGCGGGCACCATCGATCTCGAGGTGCCGGCCGCCGAGGTCGCGGAGCGCCTTGCGGGGTGGAAGAGGCCCGCGCCCAACTATACGGCCGGCGCGCTGGCAAAGTACGCGGCGCTGGTAGGATCGGCGGCGGGCGGCGCCGTCACGGGGCCCTGAGATGGACATCACGTCGTGGAAGCTGCCGGCGGCGATCATCGTGGCGCTCTGCTGCATACTGGCCCTGATGTCGTGGAGGTGACCCCGCGGCCATGACCCCGGTGCTATGAATAGGCGCCGATGCGCAGCGCGTCGTGGTAGGCGCGCGGGATCATGTGGTCTGAGCGCAGCAGCTGCTCGACGGCACCGTCAAGCACGTACGTGGTGGCCCAGTCGTCGGGGCCGCGGACGGAGCGGCCGAGCCCCTGGAGCAGCTTTTTGATGGTCTGTGACTTGTACCAGAGGGGAAAGCGGTCCCTCTTTGCCCTGACGCGCCTGTCCCCGAGCGGCGGGTAGGGCACCTTTGCTATGACCTGGAAGCGGGAGAGGTCGCCGCTCAGGTCGACGCCCTCCCAGAGGGACGAGGAGAGCAGGACGCCGCCGGGGTCGGCCGCGTGCTCCTCCAGTATCTGGGCCTGCGTCCTGCCGTCGGGGTTCGTGCTGTGGCATATGCGCACCCGGGCGGCGGCCCCGGGCGGCAGGGCCGAGCGGATGGCGTGGCACCTTGAGACCGACGAGGTCAGTATCAGGCCCCGCTCGCCGCGGTGCGACTCGAGTATCCTGGCGACGGCCCCGATGACGGCAAGCTCGTCCTCCTCGGACGAGCCGTAGCTGAGCCTCCTTGCCGGCTCGATCTTTACCTCCCTGTGCTCGACCGGGAAGGGCGACCTCGGCGTATCAATCATGGCGACCGTCGAGGGGTCGAGGCCGAGCGTCTCGCAAAAGCCGGCCTTTTCGACCGTGGCGGACATGAAGAGGCGCATCCCTGCGCCGAGCAGGTCGCCGGCATAGGCCGAGATATCTATTGGGTGGACCGAGACTGACTTGATATCGCCGGCCTGGTCCGTGGCGGGATCCGCCACGACAAAGTTGCCCGGGTCCCCCTTCAGGTCGTCCCGTATGCGCTCGGCCGAGTCTATCTGCGAGTCGAGCTTTGCGAGCGCCTGGTGGTCGTCGGGGTTTGACTCGCGCTGCCTGCGCCGCTTCTCGAGGTAGGCGTGCGCAAGCGTGTCGGAGATGTCTATCATCGAGTCGACGGAGCCGAGGTCGTACGAGGAGGGGTCCATGCCGCACTCGCGCATCTGGCCGGCGTACGTCGTGTACCCGATGAAGCGGACCATCTCGTCCTCGATGCGGTGCGCCTCGTCAAAGACGGCCGCCCCGCGCTGCAGGTAGCTGCCGAACGCGTTCTGCCCGTACCGGACGGTCTGGAAGTACATCGAATAGTTCCACAGCGAGTGCGGGGCGGCGAGCGCCTCGTACTTTTGCTGGTAGTAGAGGCACGCGCCGTCCATGTGGGCGCCGGCGGCCACGTCGGCAAGGCGCGGCTTGTGCTCGCACGTCTCGACCTCCTCCCTCCCGTCCCGGATGACGCGGACCTGGCAGGTGCCCCTGTCGCACGTCATGCCCGACCTCAGGGCGGCGTCCTCGTCGGACGTCTTTTCGGCATCCATTATCTTGAGGCAGGCAAAGTTGGGCTTGCCCTTTGCGGGGCGCAGGAACGGCACGTCCCGGATGTACTGGTCCTGGAGGTGCTTTGAGGCGGTGACGGTGAACGAGTCCGCGGCGCTCCTCGCGAACGTGGCCCCGATGAGGGACTTGCCGACGCCGGTGGGGGCGCACAGCAGCACGGTCTTGTACCCGGAGGATATCCTCGACTCTATCTCGCCTATTATCTCCCGCTGGATCCCCCTCGGGGTGAACCAGTCGGGGAACGCCTCCATCATGCCCATGCGCGGGCCCCCGGGGCGGGCCGATAAAAGCCTAGGGAGGGATCCGCAGGCCGGCCACGCCGGCCTCCTCCTCGAACGCGGCCTGGGCGGCGGCATCCCGCCCGCCGTCCGTCGCCGCGTCGTACCCTGCAAGGCGGCGCCCGAGCGCGGCCGACTCTGACTCGACCAGCGGGGCGATCATCCGGGCAGAGTCGTCGCGCGCGTTCTGCTTTGCCTGGTCGGGGTTGGAGCCCCGGGAGGGGAGGCGCGCTGGGACGGATCCAAGGCGCGCAGCGCGCGCGTGCAGCTCGGCGATGTCAAAGCGGGCCCGCTCGTGGCGCAGGGCCGCGTCGGTACGGGCCGGCCCCCGGGCCCACGAGAGGGACGGCACAAAGTCGGCGCGCAGCGCAAGGCCGCTTATCGAAAAGGTGGCGCCCCCGGGATCCGACTCGACCTTCCACTCCGGCCTGAGGCGTATCAGGCTCCGCACGTCGACGGGCGAGGCGGCGTCGGCCTCTGCAAGATAGTCGCCCCAGGACAGCATGCGCCCGGGGGACCAGGGGAACGGGTCCACGGCGGGAACCGGGCGCGCCCGGGATAAAGTTTTTGCGCCTAGATCTTGCCGTCGCGCCCGCCCATCCGCTGCGGCGCGTGGAACCCGAGCCAGAACGAGCCGCCGTCCCGCCCCGCGTCCTCCCGCCAGTGGTGGGCCTCGTGCTCTGAGAGCTCCGGGTCGCCCCAGGCCCCGTCGTGGACGAACCCGCACGGCTCGGCCACGCCGCCCCTCCGGGACCCCCTGCAGGTGATGATCAAGGGGGCCCCGTACGCCCGCCCCGTTGAAAAATCTTGCCCCCGGCGGATCCAAAAATGCACACCAAGTGGACAGCTTTGCATGACATGATCCCGCATATGGGGCGGGCGCGAGGGGTGCACGGAGGCAAGGTGCTGCCTGCGTGGAGCCCAGAAGGGGCCGCCAAACGGCCACGCTCATTGGGGACCGCGCTTGCTTGCTTCCAACCTTTCATCTTCCGCCCCTGACGGGGTTAAATAGCCGCGCGGGGATTTACCGCGCATGGCAGAGTGTCCCGCCTGCGGGCTCGCGATGGAGTCGCACAGCACAGCCGAGCTGCTCGAGTGCTGCTCGGAGCAGGCCGGCCCCCTGGAGCCGGGCACGTGTCCGGGCTGCCTGCACGGGATCGAGATGCACACGGGGCCCGATCTTGCCGAGTGCATGCTTGACTTTCTCTCCCATGCAAAATCTTAATTCACGGGCGCCCGGGCGCGCCCCGTGGAGGTGGGCATCACGTGGAAGAGGGACACGTTCGGGATATCGTGGGCGTACGAGGGCGAGCGGCTGGTCGTCTCGACGGTCTTTGAGGACAAGTCAGAGGCCGCCTCGATAGCGCGCGAGGTCGAGGGGTGGAACACCAGGTTCACCCGGATCACCGTCGTGGAGCTTGACGACGTCCAGTACGCGCTCTGCGTGTACCAGGACCCGCAGGTCGCAAGGGGCGGCAGGACCGGCCTCTACAGGGAGGGGGTGCGCGGGACGGGGTACGAGCAGGCAAAGCCGATGATACTGGAGAGGCCGCCCCTGCTCCAGATAGCGTACGCCGAGGATATGCTGGACATGAGGACCTACGAGCAGGTCTCGAGCCTGGTCCCGCTGCGAAAGTGCCGGATAATATCGCCGAGGGACCTCAAGCGGCAGGAGTTCTTTTACGAAAAGGGGGCCGTCGGGGCCCGGATCCCTTAAATGGAGCGACGACGGGGGGCGGGACGATGGATCTTGGGAACCTCCTCCGGAGGATAATGGCCTCGGATGTCAACATCCGGCACAGCATCGTGACTGACGCCGAGGGCAAGATACTGGCGACGGACCACCGCGAGGGGGTGCGGAACCACCTCTCGCAGGAGGAGACGGAGGCGTCCCTGAAGAGGGCGGCATCTGCGTGGAAGGCAAGAAAGCAGCTGGCCCCCAAGATAGGGACGGGCATGTACGCGGTGGCAGCCTTTGAAAAGATCACCAGGATGACGTTCCCGCTCGGCGAGGACCACCTGATATTCGTCAGCATGGGGTCGGATCCGGTGAGGAGCGATCTTCACGCGGGGGGCCAAAAGCAGATAATAGAGCACGTGCTGAACATACTGAGCCGCGACCCCACAAAAGAGTGACCGCCGGCGCATCACCTGCAACCAGATGGCGCATCATCCAACAGGCTGAAACCGGGATTACTACTGGCACGTGCCTGACCGTATCATCTCGGCCACGCCCGTGTCAAACGACCGGGCCATCCCGTTGGCGTCGGTGCACGTGTACCTGATCCCGCTCACGTCGGGGCCCGAATAGTCGATCTCGAGCACCATGCTGCCGTCAGGGCTGCTGATCGTGTATGTGGACTCGCCGGGAAACGTCTCGACCGTCTCCTCGTCATAGCCTGCCACCGTCTCCATGAACGCCATGGCGGCCGGGTGCTCTTGCGCCACAGAGAGCATCGCCCCCGGATCCTGCTGGTTTGCGTTCATCCTGTCAATATCGTCTGCCACCGAGTCAAAGGTGCCAGTCACCTGCGAGTACATCACCGCGGCGGCCCCGCCTATGATCGCGATTATCACCACGGCCGCAATCCCGGCTATTACCTTGCCTGATGGCATGGCCGGCCCCCGATTTTGCCTATATTTAATGCAAGCGCGGCGCCGTCCCAAAACTCTTTAGTGGCGTCCCCGCCCGCCGCGCCCGTGACGGAGTTCGCAGAGCGCCCCTACAGGAGGGTCCACGTCAGGGATCTTGCAAGGCTCTCCACGGACGACCTCGTGGCCATGATATCGTCACTTGAGACGCCAAGCTGCTACTGGGCCGGCGGCGTCCTATTTGCCAGCTTTGCGATGACAGAGTCCGAGGAGCTGGCAAAGAAGGAGATGGGCGACGAGATGTACCTTGACAGGGTCGTCTTTGCAAGATGCGAGAGGTTCGCAAGGACGGTCCGCTCCTCGGGCAACCTCGAGATAGGGGTCATCAACATGGAGGGGAGCGCCGCCTGCAGGGAGCTTGCCGCCTGGATAAAGTCCCGCCCCGCGTGGGGGGCGTGAGGCAGGGGCGCCCGTTTAAATATGGAGGGGCGGGCCGGCCCGCATGGGTGGACGCCTTTGGAGAGCTGCATACGAGGCGGCTGGATACGGGCGAGGACCAGTTCCAGACATACTCTAGGCTCTCAAGGGGCCACGATCACTCGTTCCTATTCGAGTCGCTCAGCGGCCCGGGGGACCTTGCAGAGACGTCGGTGATGGGGTTTGACCCGCGCGTCATATTCCGCGGGTACGCCGACAGGGCCGAGATAACGGAGGCGGGATCCACGAGGGTGGTCGATACCGGCGACCCGCTCTCCGTGCTGCGCGGGATCGTCGGCAGGGTCGACGGAGGCGGGCGCAGGTACGCCGGCGGGGCCGTCGGCGCCGTCTCGTACGGCGCGGCGCGCCTCGAGGAGGAGATACCGGACTCGCACCCGGAGGGGATCCCGCTGATGGAGTTTGGGATCTATGATGACGGGATAATATTTGACGCCGGCGGCGCGCCCCCCGAGTACTTTTGGCGCGGCGAGGACAGGCTGGACGAGCTCGGGCTTGGCGCGGGGGACCCGGAGCCGTTCCGGGCGACAGAGCCGGTCCCGGAGATCGACGAGGCGGGCTTCTCAAGGATGGTCGATAGCGCAAAGAAATACGTGCACGACGGCGACGTCTTCCAGGTGGTGCTGTCAAGGAGGTACGGGTTCGAGGCGTCCGGCGACGGCCTGGATCTCTACGGGGCGCTCCGCAGGACGAACCCCTCGCCGTACATGTACCACCTCCGGCAGGGCGGCTCGGCCGTGGTCGGGGCCTCGCCGGAGATGCTTGTGCGCGTGACGGGGGAGAGGGTAGAGACGTTCCCGATAGCAGGCACGAGGCCGTCAGGCTCGACGGCCCGGGAGGGGGACAGGCTGGCGGCCGAGCTGCTCGCCGACGAGAAGGAGATAGCAGAGCACACGATGCTCGTGGATCTTGGCAGGAACGACATCGGGCGCGTCTGCACGTACGGGACGGTGCGCCCAGAGTCGCTGATGGAGGTGCGCCGGTTCAGCCACGTGCAGCACATCGTGACGCACCTTGCGGGCAGGCTGGCTCCGGGGCGCGACATGTACGACGCCTTCAGGTCCGTCTTCCCGGCCGGGACCGTCACGGGGGCCCCCAAGGTGAGGGCGATGGAGATAATAGACGAGCTCGAGCCGCGGGCGCGCGGCAGGTACGCCGGGGCCGTGGGGTACTTTTCGGCCAGCGGGTGCTGCGACTTTGCCATCGCGATACGGAGCATATTCCTCGGCGGCGGGCGCGGGTACGTCCAGGCGGGGGCCGGGATCGTGTCCGACTCTGATCCGGGGCGCGAGTTTGCAGAGACGGAGCACAAGGCGGGCGCCATGCTCGATGCCATCAGGGAGGCGTCAGGATGAGGTTCGTCATCGTGGACAACTATGACTCGTTCGTCTACAACATCGCCCACAGGCTCGGCGAGGCCGGCGTCGAGTCGGACGTGGTGCGCAACGACGCCATAGGCCCGGAGGGGATCATGTCGGGCGGCTATGACGCGGTGGTGATATCGCCGGGGCCCGGCACGCCCGAGGACCCAAGGTACTTTGGGGCGTGCGGCCCGATAATACGCGAGGTCGGCCCCCGGCTGCCCGTCCTCGGCGTCTGCCTCGGCCACCAGGGGATCGTCGACGCGTACGGGGGGCGCGTGGCAAACGCGGGGCTTGTGCGCCACGGCAAGACAAGCCCGGTGAGCCACGACGGGACCGGCCTCTTTGCCGGGGTGCCGAGCCCGTTCCGGGCCACCAGGTACCACAGCCTCGTGGGCGAGAGGACGTCCATACCGGCGGATCTCGAGGTGACGGCAGTCGCCGACGACGACGGCGAGGTGATGGCGGTGCGGCACAGGAGGCACCCCGTATTCGGAGTCCAGTTCCACCCAGAGTCGATAATGACGGAGGACGGGGGCCGGATACTTGCCAACTTTGCGGGGGAGGTGCGCCGCGCATGATGGCGCGGCTCGCGGCGCTTGCATCGGGCGGCGGGAGCCTCACCTACGAGGAGGCGCGCGGCGCGGCCGGCGAGATACTGGCGGGGACGGCGCCCGCGGACCAGACGGCGCGGCTGCTCTCTGCGATGGCCTCGCGCGGCGAGACCGCCGACGAGCTGGCAGGGATGCTTGACTCGATGATGGGGTCGTGTATCAGGCTCGACGCGCCGGGCGCGGCCGACCTCTGCGGGACGGGCGGCGACAAGCTCGGGACGTTCAACATATCCACTGCCGCCTCGTTCATCGCGGCGGCGGCCGGCACGCGCGTCGCAAAGCACGGGAACAGGGGGTCGTCGGGGGCGGGGAGCGCCGACGTGCTCGAGAAGCTCGGGTGCGACCTCGGGCAGGGGCCGGAGGAGGCGGCGCGGCTGTACGATATACACGGGATCTGCTTTGCGTTTGCGCCCGCGTACCACCCGGCGGTTGCAAACGCGGCGCCCGCAAGAAGGATGGCCGGCGGGCGCACCATCTTCAACCTGCTCGGGCCGCTTGCGAACCCGGCGCGCCCGGCATCGCAGCTGGTCGGCGTCTCGGCCGGCGCCGACATGGGGGCGATGGCGCGGCTGCTCGAGGGGCGCGGCACGTCGTGCATCATCGCAAGGTCCGCGTGCGGCGCCGACGAGCTGGTAACAGCCTCGGCATGCGAGGTGCTCTGGAAAGGCCGCATCCTGGCGCTACGTCCCGGGGACGTGGGGCTGCACGAGTCGGATCTCTCGGAGATCAGGGCCGGCGGGCCGGACGGGGCGCTCGGCGCCCTGGTCGGGGCCGTCTCGGGGGGCGGCCCGAGGGGGGCCGTCGAGACTGCCGCGTTCAACGCGGGCGCGGCGCTCGCCGCGGCCGGGGCAGAGCCCGACATTGCCGCAGGGGTGGCAGCGGCGCTAGATACGGTTAAAGGCGGGCGGGCGTACCGGCTGCTTGAGCGCTTTGTCAGGGACGCGGGGGATCCGGCGGTGCTGGAGGGGATAGGAGACGGCTGACGGGATGCTCGGGCGCCTGGTCGAGAACTCGCGCCAGGAGGTGGCGGCCGGCACGTACGAGGCCGGCGGGGACGGCTCCGGGTGCGGGACCGGGCTTGCAGAGGCGGTCAGGGCGCGGCGGGGACGGGCCGTGATAGCAGAGGTAAAGTTCGCGTCCCCCTCGCGCGGCACGATAACGTCGGGGGATCCGGCCGGCATTGCAAGACGCATGGAGGCCGGCGGTGCGGCGGCCATCTCCGTCCTGACGCAGCCGCGCCTGTTCGGGGGATCGCCGGGGAACCTTGCCGCGGTGCGGGGCGCCGTCGGCATCCCGGTCCTGATGAAGGATATCATAGTGGATGCGCGCCAGGTCGACGCGGCGGCCAGGCTCGGGGCCGACTGCATACTGCTCATCCAGGCAGTCTTTGACAGGGGGCATGCGGGCAACATGGGGGCGCTGCTCTCAAGGGCGCGCGGCCTCGGGCTTGGCGTGCTGGTAGAGGCGCACGACGAGGGCGAGTTCGGGAGGGCCGCCTCGTCGGGCGCCGACATCGTCGGGATAAACAACCGCGACCTTGACACGCTCGAGGTGGATCCGGGCACCACGTGCCGCGTCCTAGGCGGGGGGGACCGGGACGGCCCCGTCATATCGGAGAGCGGCATATCGGGCCCGGATGATGTCAGGCGGCTGCGCGGGTGCGGCGCCGACGGGTTTCTCGTGGGATCTGCCATAATGGGCGGGGACGTCGAGTCTGCGACGAGGGGGCTGGCAGAGGCTTGACCGGCTTTGGCGGCAGGTACGTCCCGGAGACGCTCGTGCCGGCGCTCGACAGGCTCGAGTCCGACTATGCGCGGCTCTCGCGGGACCCGGGGTTCAGGCGCGAGCTCGGGACGTACCTGTCGACGTATGCGGGCAGGCCGACCCCGGTGTACTATGCGGCGAACCTGACGCGCCGGCTCGGGGGCGCGCGCATCTACCTCAAGAGGGAGGACCTGCTCCACGGCGGCGCCCACAAGATGAACAACGCGCTTGGCCAGGCGCTGCTTGCAAAGAGGTCCGGCAGCGGGAGGATAATCGCCGAGACGGGCGCCGGCCAGCACGGGGTCGCGACCGCGATGGCGTGCGCCGCGCTCGGCATGAAGTGCGAGGTGTACATGGGCGCCAAGGACATGCGGCGGCAGCGCCCAAACGTGCTGCGGATGAGGCTGCTGGGCGCAAGGGTGGTGCCCGCGGGCGGCCCGGACGGGACGCTCCGCGACGCGATAGGCGATGCCATACGAGACTGGACTGCCAGCGTCCGGACCACCCACTACCTGCTCGGATCCGCCGTCGGGCCGCGCCCGTATCCGGCGATGGTCAGGGGGTTCCAGAGCGTCATAGGCAGGGAGGCCAGGTCCCAGATGCGCAAGATGGGCCGCCGGATCGACGCGGCCGTCGCCTGCGTCGGGGGCGGCTCCAACGCGGTCGGCACGTTCGCGCCCCTGCTCGGTACGGGGGCGGAGCTTGTCGGCGTGGAGGCCGGCGGGTCCGGGCTGAAGACCGGGAGGCATGCTGCCACCCTGGCGGCAGGGCGCCCGGGGATACTCCACGGGATGAGGTCCTACATACTCCAGGATGCCGAGGGCCAGGTGAGCGAGACGCACAGCGTCTCTGCCGGGCTTGACTATCCGGGGGTGGGGCCCGACCACGCGGGGTACAAGGAGTCGGGGCGCGCAAGGTACGTTACCGCCACGGACAGGGAGGCGCTGGGCGCCTTTGCAATGCTGGCAGAGGAGGAGGGGATAATACCTGCCCTCGAGTCGGCGCATGCGATCGCCGGCGCGGCAAGGATGGCGCCGAGGATGAAAAAGTCGCAGAACATACTCGTGACGCTCTCCGGCCGGGGGGACAAGGACATTGATCACGCGGGGGGGCTGCTTGGAATCAAGGATTAGCGCGGCCATATCGGCGGCGCGTGATCGCGGCAGGTGCGCCCTTGCGACGTACGCCGTCGCCGGCCACCCAAGCTATGCGGGGACGTCGGACGTGGTGGCCGGGATGGCGCGCGGCGGCGCGGACATAATCGAGCTCGGGTACCCGTTCTCTGACCCGATGGCGGACGGGCGCGACATACAGGGGGCCTCGGCGTCGGCCATAGCGGGCGGCGCCACCAGGAAAAGGTTCCTGCGGCTCGTGCGGTCCATCAGGTCGAGGTTCGACGTGCCGCTGGTCCTGATGACCTACTCGAACATACCATACAGCGCCGGGTTCGGGGGGTTCATCAAAGAGGCGGCCGATGCGGGGATCGACGGCATGATACTGCCGGACATGCCCGTCGACGAGTCGGCCGAGTACAGGAGGGCCGCCCGGGGCCGGCTTGACACGATATTCCTGGCCTCGCCGAACACGGCGCCGGCCCGGATGAGGCAGATAGCGGCCGCCTCGACGGGGTTCATGTACCTGGTGGCAGTCTACGGGACGACCGGCTCGGCGGGCGGCCCCGGGGAGGGCGCCGCTGCCCTCGGGAGGGCCAGGCGCGCCTCGCAGGTGCCCGTCGGGGTCGGGTTCGGCATATCGAGCGCCGCCGACGCGCGCGCCTATGCGCGGGCCGGCGCGGACCTCGTGATAGTGGGGAGCGCGTACGCCAGGCTGATAGCGGCCACGCCGCGCCGCCGCCTCGGGGCGGCCACGGAGGCCCTCACGAGGCGCCTGGCGGCCGGCTGCCAAAAGATACAAAAGAAGGCCGCCTGAGCGGGCCGCGTGCGGGCAAGACTTGTGTTCGTGACCGGCGGGGTCATGTCCGGGCTCGGCAAGGGGATCACCGCCTCCTCCATCGCAAAGCTGCTCCAGCTTGCGGGCCAGAGGGTCTCGTGCGTAAAGATAGACCCCTACCTGAACTATGACGCGGGGACGATGAACCCGGTCGCCCACGGCGAGGTCTTTGTCACGGAGGACGGCGGCGAGTGCGACATGGACATCGGCAACTATGAGAGGTTCCTGAACCAGGACATCCCAAAGAGCCACAACATCACCACGGCCCAGGTCTACTCGTCCGTGATAGAGGCAGAGCGGGACGGCAGGTACCTCGGGGCGTGCGTGCAGATAATCCCGCACGTCACGGACGAGATAAAGAGGAGGATCACCTCGATAGCGGAGGACGAGGGGCTTGACTTTCTGGTGGTAGAGTGCGGCGGGACGGTCGGGGACATCGAGTCGCTCCCGTTCCTCGAGGCGCTGCGGCAGCTCCGCGCGGAGAGGGGGGCGCCGGGCGTCGTCTTTGTGCACGTGACGCTGGCCCCCTCGCTTGACGTCGTGGGGGAGCAAAAGACAAAGCCGACGCAGCACAGCGTGCAGGAGCTGCGGAGGATAGGCATCCAGCCGGACTTTCTGGCGGTCAGGTGCTCGGAGCCGCTGTGCGCGTCCACCCGGCAGAAGATAGGCATGTTCACCAACGTGCCGGCGCGGGACGTGCTCTCGTGCCACGACGCGCCGTCCGTCCTGCACGTGCCGCAGATGCTGCACGAGCAGGGCATAATCGACTCCGTGTTTACAAAGATGGGCAAGGCGGGCATGGTCGACGCGTCGGCAAACTGGGAGAGGTGGAACCGCGTGGCCGGCAGCATGGCGGCCGGCGGCCCGGAGGTCAGGATAGCGATGGTGGGCAAGTACGTCACGCTCTCTGACAGCTATGTGAGCGTCAACGAGGCGCTGCGCCACGCCGGGGCGGGCGCCGGCAGGACGGTGCGCATCGACTGGATAGACTCCGAGCAGCCCGGCGGCTGGGGGATGCTCTCAGGATACGGCGGCGTGCTGGTGCCCGGCGGCTTTGGCACGCGGGGCTCGGAGGGGATAATCGGGGCGGCCGCCTATGCGCGGGACAACGGCATCCCGTACCTCGGGATCTGCTTTGGGTTCCAGCTGGCCGCCGTCGCGTTCGCCAGGGGGGATCTCGGGCTCGGGGGGGCCAACACGACCGAGGTGGACGGCAAAGCAGAGCACCCGGTGGTGGGGCTGCTGCCGGACCAGGAGGGCGCCGAGGGGACCGGCGGCTCGCTGCGCCTTGGCTCCAACGAGATAACGGTCCGCGAGGGGACGCTTGCGGGCAGGACGTACGGCAGGACGTCGATAAGGAGGCGCCACCGGCACAGGTACGAGATAAACAAGGACTACCTTGAGAGGTTCGAGCGGGCCGGCATGAGGTTCACGGCCGAGAGCGACGGCGGGCGCAGGATGGAGGCGCTAGAGATCCCCTCCCACAGGTTCTACCTCGGCGTCCAGTTCCACCCGGAGTTCAGCAGCAGGCCGGGGTTCCCGGAGGAGTCGTTTGCCGCGTTCATCAGGGCCGCCTCATCTGCCTGATATGGCGTAGATCTTTTGGCGGGCGTCGCGCGGAGAGACCCTCCGGCTCACATAGCCGCGCGACGCAAGGTTGCTGAGCGCCATGCGGACCGTCCTTGCCGGCAGCAGAGTCCTTGCGGCAAGCTGCCTCTGCGTCATGGGCCCCTCGTACTCGAGCGTCTTTAGGAGGAGCTTTGAGCTCGGGGGCATGCGGAGCAGGTCGCCGGCAAGGTGCACCTTTTTTGCAAGGGCCGACACGGCCGAGGAGCCGCGCCCGAGGCGCACCAGCCTTGCCGGCTCTGGAAAGCGCGAGCACTCGACGGCCGAGACGACGCGGTGGCGGTCGGTCCCGTCAAGGACGGCCTCGCACCGCATGCTGGCCGACACCTCTGATATCCGGACCGTCGCAGAGTCGGGGACGACCAGGGGGCGGCGCGTGACGTCCAGCGAGTTGACCGAGATTATCCCGAACGCCGCGGAGCCCGGGTATATGACGGGGCCGCCGGCCGACATCGAGTAGGCCGACGAGCCTATGGGGGTGGAGATGATGACGCCGTCCCCGTTGTCGTGCCAGACCTCCTCCCCGCCGACCGTCAGGGTGTGCTCCATCAGGGTGGCGCTCCTCGAGGGAAAGACCGCCACATCGTTGAGGACGGGGAAGGCGTCCCGCCCGTCTATCCGGACTGCCAGCCGGGGCACCTCCTCCACTAGATAGTCGCCCCTTGAGAGCTTTGAGAGGTACGAGGGGAGCTGGCGCACGTCGGCCTGGGCAAGAAAGCCGGCCTCCTCGCCCTCGGCAAGCCCCAGGACGGGGGCCGCGCCCCGCTGCGATCTCAGGTAGCTGCGCACCCCCCTGTCGCCGCCGAGCACCACCACGCAGGCCGCCTCGTCCAGCCTCTGCCTCGGCAGGACGCGCATGCCGGCCTCGGCGAGCAGCGCGGCCACGCGCCTCTGCGCCGCCCTTGCGCCGGGGCCCCACACCGCCACGTCCACGCCGGGGCGCGCCGGCGCCGGGATAATAATTGATCTATAGCTCCCTGAACCGGGCCAGGTTGTACATGTACGAGGCGTTCACCTGGATGGACCTCCTGCGCGGGACCTTGCCGGGGCGGGCCGCCTGCGCGGCGCCAGCCGCAAAGCAGAGCGCCCAGAGCGGGTCGCGCTCGCGCACCATGGTGCAGCAAAAGACGGACGACATCACCCAGCCGGCCTCGTCGCTGTGGCGCCACCCCGGGACGTCCACCTCGTACGCGCGCGACCCGTCCACCAAGGCGACGACCCCCGCCCAGTCGGCAAGCAGCAGGCGGTCCCCGGGTGCCGGCGAGCCGCCGCGCGTGATGGACTGCGCCTCGCCGGCGCCGACCCGGACGGCGTCGGCCCCGCGCCCGGATCCGCCGCCCCTCAGGTCGGCCATCTTAAAGGCGCCCCCCTCCGGGAGGTCCGAGCCTGGCACGGCGAGGCAAAAGTCCGCGGACCCCGGATCCCAGCCGGGGGGCGCCGCCCGGACCCCCTCAAGGTCCGGCGGGGGCGGGGGGGAGAGGTACGCCTGAAACCCCATCTCGACTGCGGCCAGCGAGCAGTACGCCCCGGGGCCGGACGGGCCGGGGTCGCACCGGGCCAGTATGGCGGCCTTTTTTGCCATGCCGGGGGGCCGGCATGCCCGGAATTAAAGCCATACCGCAGGATTATAAGGAGGCGGGCGGGGGGCGCCCACCATGCCGCTAAAGCGCGCCAGCAGGGGGAGGACCAAGGGGGGCAAGGGCTCCTCGGGGGTCGTCCAGTGCACCAACTGCGGGCAGACCGTCCCCAAGGACAAGGCCAAAAAGGTCACCTCGAGGCTCAACCTGGTCGAGCATACGCTGGCAAAGGAGCTGCGCGCGCAGGGGGCCTATATCGCGGCCCCGACCGTCCTAAAGTGGTACTGCATATCGTGCGCCATCCACTTCAAGATACTAAAGATCAGGTCGGCCGACAGCAGGCGCAAGCGCGGCAAGCTCCGCTAGCCGAGCTTTCGCACGGCGGAGGCGGCCCTCTGGATCGCGGCCGCTGCCGCCATCACCGCCACGATGATCACGCCGTACTCTGTATAGCCGGCCATCCCCGATACCGCAAGGACCAGCAGCCGCTCGGCCCTGCCGCCCACGTACGCCCTGCCGGCAGAGGCCCCGAGCGAGTCGGCCCTTGCGCGCGCGTACGTCGCCAGCATGGAGATCGAGAGGGCGGCAAGCACGTGCATGGGGTCAGCGAGCCCGGCGGCCAGTATCCCCGCGAATACCGCGATCTCTGACGCCCTGTCAAGGAACGAGTCGAGGAACGCGCCGCGGCGCGACTCGCGCCCCGATATGCGGGCCACCTGCCCGTCCACGATGTCAAGCGCCCCCGATGCGAGCAGCAGGGCGCCGCCGGCAAGCGGGCCGGCCAGCCAGTAGGCAAGGCCCGAGGCGCACGCGAGCGCGAACGAGAGGGCGGTCCAGAACGTGGGGGGCAGGCCGGCCGCCGCAAAGGCGCCCCCGGCCCTGCGCAGGGCGGGGCCGAGCGGCCCCCTCAGGTCGTCGAGCACGGGCGCGCGCGGCGGGCGCCGCCTAATAAAGTCAGGGGGCGGCCCGGACGGGGGGGCGCCCTGCGGGCCTCACCCGGACGCGTGCCGGACGGCCGACTCTGCCATCCATGAGAGGACCCGGGCGGCGGCAGCGGCGGCCGCCCCGCTGTCATGGACCGGGTTCAGCTCGACGATGTCAGAGCACGGCAGCCTCGTCTCGTCGAGGGCGCCGAGCAGCGCCAGCAGCTCGCGCGACGTGATGCCGGCCGCCTCGGGGTTTCCCACGCCGGGGGCGAACGCCGGATCCAGCACGTCGATGTCGACGCTCAGGTAGGCGGATCCCAGGGTGGAGGCAAGGTCCGCCAGCAGCGCCGGCCCCCTCCCGTCCTCGATATCCCGCGCCGTGACGGTCCTGATGCCGCTTTTTGTCAGGTACTCGGCCTCCTCCCGGGCAAACGCCCTGGCCCCCACGTGTATTATCGAGTCGCCGCCCCTCTCCTCTGCGATCCTCCTCAGGAACGAGGCGTGCCCGTCGCGCACGCCGGCCAGCTCGTCGCGCAGGTCATAGTGCGCGTCAAGCACGACGAGGCCGGGCCTGCCGGGCACCGCCGTGTACGAGCCGTACGTGAGCGAGTGCTCGCCGCCGAGCAGCACGAGCGGGCGCGCCGGCGCCGCCTCTGCCACGGCCTCTGCCACGACCCCCGAGACCATCTTTAGCATCTGCTTTGTCAGGACCGTGTGCGCAAGGTCCCCCATGTCATCTATGGCCACGTCCTCAAGGTCGGTGCCGGATCCCGGGTGGTACACCTCGATGTTGTTGAACGCCTCCCGGATCGCCTGCGGGCCGAACCGGCAACCGGGCCGGTACGAGTGGGTCGAGTCAAACGGCACGCCGAGGACCGACAGCGCCGGCTCGCCCGCGCCCGACATTATCAGCGGGCCGCCGGAGTAGAGGTCTGCAAGCCCCATGTGTCACACCATCAGGCGGGGCCGCCTGGAGAGGTCGCGCGGCAGGTTCAGCGGGGCGCCCGGCATGCCCTCCACCTGCCCCCTTACGAGGCCGGCAAGCCCGTCCGCCGTGGTCTCGATGGGATCCTTGCGCCCGCGCTCCCGGACGCTGAGGTTCCCCGACTCGGCCTCGCGCGGGCCGGCCACCACCACGTACCGGATCCACTCCTTCTCGGCGTCGCGCACGCGCCTTGCCACGCTCTCGTCCCGGTCGTCGACGTCTGCGCGCACGCCGGCGGCGGCCAGCGAGGAGGCCACGCCGTCGCAGAACCCGTAGAACTCGGGCTTTAGCGGGACGAGGCGCACCTGGGTGGGGGCCAGCCAGAGCGGCAGGGACGGCTTTGTCCCGCGCGCCGACTCGGCGGCCGCCTTTTCAAGCAGCGCATAGATGACCCGCTCGACGGCCCCGCTCGGCGAGTTGTGCAGGATGACTGGGTGCCGGGTCTCGTTGGCCTCGTCGATGTACGTGATGCCGTACCTGGCGGCGTTCTCGACGTCTATCTGGTCGGTGGAGAGGGCCGACGCCTTGCCGGCCGGATCCACATAGTTGAACTCCCACTTTAGCACAAAGTAAAAGAACTTCTCGCTCCACATCTCGACCAGCGCGGGGCGCCCGTGCAGCCTTACCAGCCGCTCGACGGCGGCCCGGTTCTCGCGGTAGAACTCCTCGGTCATCCGGATCGCCATCTCATAGTCGTCAGGCTTTATGCCGAGCCCGCCGAGCACGTCGCGCGAGAGCGCAAAGCGCTCCTCGAGCTCCGAGACGGCCTGCGGCATGTCGCGGCAGAACGCGTGGCAGTCCGGCATTGTGAACGCGCGCAGGCGCCGGAGCCCGACGAGCTCGCCGGACTGCTCGCGCCTAAAGCTGTACCGGGTCAGCTCGTACAGCCTGAACGGGAGTCCCCTGTGCGAGAGCTGGTACCTAGCCGCCATCATGAACTGCCCAAAGCAGGCCGCAAAGCGCAGAAACAGCCCCCTGCCGTCAGAGTCGACGCTGTACTGCCGGGCAGGAAACCTGCCAAAGTAGGCGGCCATCCCGGGGTGCGCGGGATCATACATTATCGGGGTCTCGACCTCGCACCCGCCGTACCTCCGCACCCTCTCGGTCACGTACGACTCGATGAGCGACTTTACGAGCCGGCCGGCCGGGAAGAAGCGCATGTTGCCCGGATCCGAGGCCGGCTCATAGTCGGCGATGCCAAGCTTCTTCATCAGGTTCACGTGCGGCGGGGCCTCGCCGGCCGCCCTGCTGCCGGACTCCTCGTACCTTGCAAGCATGCGGAGCTTTTCATGCCCGGCAAAGTCAAACGAGTCCGCGTCGGTCATCGAGCCGTCAGGCTCTATCACCTTCCACGACGAGGTGACCTGCGGCTCCCTGGCGGGCTCAGCCTGCCCGGTGCCGGCGGGATCCGCCCCCGTGATCTGCCGAAACGACTCTGCAAGCGGGTGGCCCTTTACCGACGCCCTGTAGGACTTTGTCCACCCGAACGGCGATACTGACACCTCCAGCCCGCCGAGCCCGCCCTCGACATCCCCTAGCACGCGCAGCGCCGAGGCCGGATCGGCCAGGCTGCCGCTCAGGTGCGCGTACGGGTAGAGCATGACGCGCGCGCACCCTATCTTGCCGAGGTGGGCGCGTATCTGGCCGGCCGCCTCTGACGCCTCGGCCGGCCCGTCGCCCTTTTCGACGCTGACGAGCGCCGCCAGCACGTCCTCCATCGAGCCGGGGCCGCCGGGGTCCTCGACTGCAGACCCAATCTCCCGCTTGACGGGCTCGTACTCGAAGCGGTCGCAGTGGAGCAGGAGCATGCGCATGGCGGGGGCGGGCCGGGGGAATCGAATTAAACCTTTCACTGCCGGAGGGCCAGCAGCGAGCGCTCTACCAGCCCCGAGACGCCGAGGCAGCCTGACACGAACCTGGCCGCGTCCTCGAGGGCGGATCCGCCCCTGTACCCCTCGTCGTATATCATCTCGACGGACCCGGCGTCGGTCTCCACGTACGAGGTTATCAGCGAGTACGGGCCGAGCGAGGCGTCGGCCCCCTCCCGGTACAGGCGCAGCTCGGCCCGCCTCACGGTGGAGCCGCCGTGATCATAGCTCCCGGAGAGCAGCACGCGCGTCTCGTCCGGGCCGCCGGCGACGCGGCCCGGATCCGGCATGTCTATCACGGGCGCGCCGGCGGGGGGCCTCCCACATAAACCAGCCCCGGCGCGCCCGGGGCGCCGCCAACCGTTAAATACGCCGCCGGCCGGGGCAGCCGCATGCCGACCGACCCCGTCTGCGGGATCGAGATGGACGAGGACCTGGCCCTCCCGTACGAGCACGGCGGCCGCAGGTTCTACTTTTGCTGCAACGGGTGCATGCGCATATTCCTCAAAAAGCCCTCAAAGTACAGCAAGGGGCGCTAGATCGGGTACGCCCCGCACGTCCGGCAGTACCTCTTGCCCCCGGCGTCGGCGCCGCAGAACTTGCACCCGCCCTCCGCCTTTTCGTGCATCGGACAGTACCTGCGGTACAGCGAGTAGTAATAGGCCGACTCGCGGCTGCGCAGCAGCACGCCGTCGCGCTCGAGCGCCTCGCGCCGCCTCTCCTCGAACTCTGATCCCGCCATCAGCGCCTCGATCAGCCCGGCAAGGCCCGACGTGCCGGCCCCGTCCTGCATGGGCGACTTTGGGCGCCACGCTATGGCGGCGGGCACCGTCCCCTCGAACGCCTTGCGCAGGATCCACTTGCCCACCCTCCTGCCGCCGACCTCGCGCACCTTTAGCGACGCGGGCACCCGCATCGCGGCGTCGATGACGCGCCGCTCGAGGAACGGCGACCAGACGCGGACGCCGAGCTCCTCGCCTAGGAGGACGGACGTGTGCCCCATCGACGAGGCGACGCGGCGCACCTCGGCGTCAAGCTCCCCCTCTGGCATCCTCTCCATGAACCCGTACCCCGCAAAGAGCTCGTCGGCGCCGTCGCCTGTCGCCATCTCCGCGTGGCCGGCGCGCGCGGCCCACGAGGCGGCTATCTGCATCACGATCCCGTTCCTGACCTCTATCTCGCCGAACCTGCCGAGGGCCCGCACCACGGATCCGGCCGCGTCGAGCATCTCGGAGGTGGACGCCCGGACGATCTCAAGGCGCAGCCCCGCCCCGCGGGCGGCGATCTGGCAGTACGCGAGATCCGAGGAGACAAAGTCCTCCGAGACGACCGCGACGGCGTCGGGGCGCCCGGGCAGCATGCAGGCCACGATGGTGCTGTCAAGGCCGCCGGAGAGCGCCACGAGCGGCGCGCCGCGCCCGCACGCGGCCCCCACCTCCGAGCGGATCACGCCTGCGTGGTCCATCCCCGGCGCGGCGCGCCCGTCCATACAATACCCTTTCCATGCAAGCTATAAATGAAGCGGCCCGCGGGGCGGGGCGTGCTCCTGCCAGCCGAGATCGAGTCAAAGACCCTGATACCGGCCCTCCGGGCGATCGTCGCAAAGAGGCTTGCCGAGGACCACGGGTTGCGCGAGGACGAGATATCGGGCATGCTCGGCGTCACGCAGGCGGCCGTCAGCAACTACATACGGGGCACCAGGGGCGACCCGTCCCTCATCGCAAAGCTGCTGGCCGAGGAGCGCGTCTCGCAGATGATAGCGGAGCTGTGCGACGGGCTGGCGTCCGACAGGGCGTACACGCCGGCGAGCCTCTCGAGGTTCATCGGCCTGTGCAACTATGTAAAGTCGAGCCTGCTGATCTGCGAGATACACCACGGCCTCGAGTCGGACATCGACGAGAAGGTCTGCAAGGAGTGCGAGAGCATGCTGCTGCGCTCCTAGCGCTCTGCGTACTCGATGGGTATGTTCTGATAGTCCCCGTTTGGCAGGACGCGCCGGATGGTGATGGGGATTACGCGCTGCTCTAGCTCCTCCATCGAGATGTCAAGTGATATGCGGGCCGTCTTTGGTATTGGTATGAACGGCGGCGCACCCTGCGAGAGCTGGAGCGCCCTTGCTCCCATTATCCGCGCCTTTTCGAACCGGGTCAGCGTCGGCGGCCCCACGGTGATCCGCCCGTCGGTGCACGGTATCTCGACCGGCTCGTGCTCCTCTGAGCGCTCTACGATCTCGCGCTCCTCTATCTCGTTCAGGCGCCTCTCCATCTCGTCCCGGACGGCCTCGGGCATGTCCTCGCCCTCGCGCCTCTCGACGACCCTGCGGTACGCCTCTAGGGCCTTGTCAAGTCCCGGGTTCTTCGGCTCCTCCTGGGTCTGTCCTGACAAGCGTGGCCCGCCCCCCGGGGCCTTTATATAATTCAAGCAGGCGCGGGGGCGCGTGGAGGCCCCGTCGCTGCGCAGGATCGTGCTGGAGGCAGGCGGCTCGACGTCGGGGATCTCGATAAGGAGGCACCTGGCCCCGAGGACGGCGGGCCTCCTGCTGCGGGCCCTGCCGGTCTCGGGCAACGCGCACGGGCTCGGCGGGTCGGCCGCGTACGTGGTGTGCGGGATCGGGGCCGGGCTCGAGAGGCCGAGGTCGTCGTTCTCGAGGGGGGACGTGGCGTTCCTGCCGCGGGCCCAGGCGGTCTGCTTTTTTACCGGCGATGTCGAGCCGGGCCCCATGACGCCGCTTGGAACGCTGGAGGACCCGGGGATACTTGACGGGATCGGCGGAGGGGACAGGATGAGGATCTATGCGGGGCGGTAGATCCGGCGCCCTGCGCGTCCGCCGGCGACCGTGACGGCACCCGCCGCCTCCAGCCCCCTTAGGAACGCGCCCGCCGTGGATATGCGGACGTTCGTCTGCCGGGCAAGCCATGACGCGGTGACGGCCTTTGCCGACCTTACCGCCCCCTCGGCCTTTGCCTTGTCGATGGCCACGTCCGGTGCCTGCCTCTTTACGCCGTCGGGCTTTTTCTTCTTTGCGTCGCCCTTTGGGCCGGCCTGCTTTTCCTTCTTTGCGGCAGTCGTCCTCTTTGCCCCTCCCATGGGGCGGCGGCCCCGCCCGTCCGGTTATAAGTCATGGCAGGCATTAAATACGGCCCCGCCGTCCATGCGGGCCATGGGGGTCGTGGCCAAGGGGGCAAAGTGCGGGATCGACGGGTGCGACGAGGCCGGAGCCCGGTCGCTCGGGACCGCCCGCGTCGAGGCCGCCGGGCTCCGGGTGGCAACAGGCGGCAAGAAGGCGGTCCTCTGCAGGGCCCACTACAAGGAGTGGAAGAAGGAGTCAAAGGACGACCGGGACCTCGAGCGGGCCCGGTACGGGCGCCCCTAGCCGAGGCAGTCGCGCCTGAGCCTCTCGTACATCGGCCCGAGCGAGTCGTACAGCCTGCGCTGCCTGCGCGGCCTGCAGACCTGCATCGCGTACGAGGCGATCACCGGCAGCGCTATCGTGGCGTCGGCGTAGACGGTCGCCATGCCGCTGCGCGGGTCCTGCACCTTGCCCCAGCTCTTGCCCTCTGACAGCGTGGCGCCCGACAGGCCGCCCGTGTCGGGGCGGGCGTCGGTCACCTGGATGATATAGTCCTGGCCGCCGTCGCTCCTGCGCAGTATCTGGTCGAGCAGCGGCCCCGTCTGCTGCGCCGTGTTCTTGGGGACGCCGCCCCCGAGCTCCAGTATGCCGGACTTTTCCGACGAGTAGACGATGGCCGCCTGCTCCAGTATCTCCCTTGCAAAGTCGAGGTTGTACCCGGTCCCGCGCAGGCGGTGCGCGGCCAGGTTGAGCGCCAGCGACGAGTCCTTCAGGGTCGAGACGTAGACGGGGACGCCGTGCCTCTGCGCGCTCGCGACAAAGCTGAGGTCCGGGCGCGGGGCGTGCTCGTTGGTCAGCTCGCCCAGCCTGGCGCAGAACTCGGCCGTCGTGAACGGGTCGCGGCCGAACCCGGCGAACATCTTTTGGATCACCTGGTCCTGCGCCTCGAGCGTCTCGTAGAACTTTATAAAGATGTCACGGATGCGCACTATCTCGTCCCGGTACAGCCGGGCGTCGTCCACCTCGTGGCTTCCCTGGCGCACCGGCAGCCCCCACGCAAAGTGCTCCTCGTGGTACACGTTTGCACCCGTCGCGATTATCCAGTCGACAAAGCCGCGCTCGACAAGGTCCCGCACGACGCCGCCGAGGCCGGCGGGCGTGAGCGCCCCCGACACGGTCAGGCAGATGGTCGCCCCCTCGTCTATCATGCGGGCGTAGAGCTTTGCGGCCTCGCCGAGGCGCCTGCCGTTGAACCCGGATCCGGCCAGCGCGTCGACGAGGCCGGTTATCCCGGAGGAGGGATCAAGGCGCATGTGGGGGATGGGGGGGCCGTCAAAGGCGTGGGGGTCCACGGGCGGCGCCCGGATCCCGGGAGTAAAAAACGGTTCGGCCGGGGGGAGCCGGATCTGGCAGGGCAGGCGGCGCCCCCGGGTGATCGACGCGGGCGGGGAACGCGCTTGTGGAAACCGGCCGCCGCGCGTCCGCAGACGGAAGGATTCCATACGGGGGCCCAAAGGGGGGGGGGCGGAACCCGGGCAGGATGTAGAGCTTGTGACATCACACGCCCGCGTACGCGCGCGGGCAAATGCCAGATCCGCCCCGGGTGGGGGTCCGCACGCTGCGGGGCCGCGCGGCCCGGATCCGCGGCGCCAGTCACGAGACCAGGCGCCGCACCAGGTCGTCCGCCTCGCCGGGGGTCATCGGCGGCATCCCCATCAGGCGCAGGTTCTCCTCTACATGGGCCGGCGACTTGTGGCCGGCCAGCGGAGCCAGCACGCCGGGGACCGAGCGGAGGAACTGGAGGGCGCGCTGCGCCGGCGGCAGGTCGCCGAACTCGGGCATCGTGCCGGGCGCAAGCAGGCGGCCCTGCATGAACGGGGCGCTGGTAAAGACGCCGAGCCCGAGCGAGCCGGCCGCCTCGAGCGCCGTCACCTCGCGCCCGCCGGCCACCTGCGTCCTTTGGAGCAGCGCCTCGCCATAGTACATGTTGAGAGGCAGCTGGACGAACCGGAGCCCGTGATCCTGCCCGCCGGCGCGCCTTGCTATGGACACGACCTCCTCCAGCGAGAGGTGGCGCGGGTCGGACGGCGGGACGCGGAGCGAGTCCCACGTCGCTATCCCATAGTGGGCTATGCGCCCCCTCTTGCGCTCCTCCTCGTACATGCAGAACGCGTCGTGGATCATCGAGTGGAGCGCCTCCATGCCGCGCGCCTGGAGCTGCCCCTCGGCGGGGTTGTGCAGGTACAGCAGGTCTATGCAGTCAAGGCCGAGGTTTGCCAGGCTCCTGTCCAGCTGGTCCCTCAGGTACGCGGGCGACATGCAGTGGTAGGTGGGCGCCACGTCGCCCTCCTTTACTATCCCGGTGTCGGTGAACTCTTTCTTTACGTACGCCCAAAAGTCGGCGCCCGACTCCGAGTCGGCCGACAGGTAGCCGCCCTTTGTCGATACAAAGACGCCATCGCGCGGGACGCCGCCCCCGGCCGCAAGGGCCCGGCCCACGGAGCGCTCTGCGCGCTGCCCCCGGTAGTTTGCCGCCGTGTCTACCACGTTGACGCCGGCCCCGAGCGAGCTTGCGACCGCGGCCTCGACGAGGCGGTCAGTCGCGTCGTCCTGATCACCGAGGTACGTGCCCATCCCCACGGTCGAGAGGGAGAGTCCGGCAAACTCGCGGTAGCAGGCGGGGTTGGCCGCGGCGACCCTGGCGGTGCCGGCGGCGGTCGCGTGCCCGGGGATCATGCCGGGCCGGGCGGGCGGGCCAAATTTAAAGCAGTGGCGAGGCCGCGATGGCCGCGACTAGGGCGGCGCCCGAGATCCTAGAGTAGGCGATGGTGGTGCGCACGTGCGGGACGCACCCCCTGCCGGAGGATCCGGCGAGTCCGGCGGCGGCCCTTGCGGCAAGCGGCAGCGGGAGGAGGGCGGCAAGGGATATCCAGGGCAGCGGGCCGTAAAGGACGCCGGCGCAGACGGCGGCGCAGTATGCGGCCGGAAAGGCCCAGAAGAGGCGGGATCTTGACGGGCCGGCGATGACTGCAAGGGTGCGCCTGCCGCGCGGCGCGTCGGTCGCAGAGTCGGGCATCGAGGCCGCATACAGGACGAGCGCCGACAGTGACCCGGCCGCGATGCCGGCAAAGACGGAGCCGGGCAGCACCTCGCCTGCCTGGAGCAGGGACGTCCCGGCGACTATGAGGGCGCCCTTTGCGCCGACAAAGAGCTCGCCCAGCCCGCGGCACGCTATGCTTGTAGAGTAGAGCAGCACCGATACGACTGCGAACGCGAGCAGGAGAGCCACGAGCGGGCCGCCAAGGACGGCAAGGTACGCGCCCGCCGCGGCACCCAGTACAAGCATCGCGATGCCGGCGCGGTACACGGATGCGGGATCCAGCAGGCCGCCGGGCAGGACGCCGGTGCCGCCGCTCACGCCGGTGCTGGTGCCCGGCGTGTCGATGCCGCGCCTGTAATCCCAATAGTCGTTGAGCAGGTCGACGCTCGCGTGGAGCGCAAGCACGCCGCCGAGCGTGACGGCAGCCACCCAGGGGTCCAGTGTGCCCGTATGGGCCCACGCGACTGACAGGCCGGCCGAGACTGAGACGACGGACGCGAGCAAAAAGCGCGCGCGGACGACGCGCAGCCAGGCGGAGATCACGGCGGGGGCCCCCGGACGGAATACGGGCCGCCGTGCATGATGCAGGTGCGGCTCATGCGTACCTGCGCCCTTGCGCCAGGCCGGGATCCGGGCGCGCCGCGTATGATTCAGGTATTGGAGCGCCCCGGGGGATGCAGTCGGGGCCAGGCCGCTCGCCGGGGCCAGAGCTGCATACGGGCGCCGCGGATGGCAGGTGCCGCATGTGAAGAACGCCAAGAGCACAGCAGGGGCCAAAGTCGGGGATCATTCCCAGCGCCGCTCCGGGGCCGGCTCGTGTTAAATACGTATTGGATCCGGCAGAGGTTGCGGGCCAATCGCGGATCCCGGCGCAACATGGCGTTGATAGCGCCGATGGAAAACTTGGAAACGTCCCGCGCCCAGGGCCACACGTGCCAAGCACGGGGGTTCCGCAGGCGGGGCGCGCGGGATCAGGATCCGGGACGGTGGGCAGGGCGGCCACAGTTTCGTCCCGCTGCAACATCCCAGCACAATCTCACTTGCGCATCGCGGATCTTATGATCGACTGTATCTTGCCAAGCTCGCGCTCAAACGCGATCCTTTCGGGGGACTTGTACGGTGAGCCAGAGATCACCCTGAGCGACCAAGCGGAATCAGTCCAGCCGCATTCATGGCCCGGATCCCTGTCCGCCAGCCAGTCATCCCTCATGCCCATGCCCCGCGGGGGCGCATTAAATACGTATATGATCGGTGCGATCCTGCCCGATCGGGGGGCTCGGCCGGCCCGGGTTCAACCTATATACGAACGGCCCCGGGGGGCGGCGCGGTGCAGTACATAGAGAGGAGGTACGTGCGCAGGGGGGCCGTCGAGTCGCGCAGGTACCAGGTGGACCTTGCCGCCCAGGCCGTCGCCGAGAACTGCATCGTGGTGCTGCCGACCGGGCTGGGCAAGACGGCAGTCGCGCTGCTGGTCGCAGCAGAGTACCTCTCAAGGGGCACGGGCGTCCTCTTTTTGGCGCCGACAAGGGTGCTTGCCGGGCAGCACCAAGAGTTCATGGAGGGCGGCCTCACCATCGACGACATCACGCTGGTGACCGGCGAGGACCCGCCAAAGAAGAGAAAGAAGGCGTGGGCGGCAAGCCTTGTCTGCGCGACCCCGGAGATAGCAAGGAACGACCTTGAGAGGGGGCTGGTTCCCGCCGATCAATTCGGGGCCGTCATATTCGACGAGGTGCACAGGACGGTCGGCGACTATGCGTACTCTGTGATAGCCGACAGGTTCTGGGACGCGGGGGCCCGGATGGTCGGCATGACGGCGACCCTGCCGAGCGAGAAGGCAAAGGCGAGCGAGATAATCAGCCGCCTGCGCGCCTCGCGCGTCGCAGAGATGAGGGAGGACGACCCGGAGGTCAAAGAGTTCACGCACCAGACCAGCGTAGAGTACGTCTCGGTGAGCCTGCCCCCGGAGCTGATCTCGGTCCAGGCCCATCTCAGGGCGGCCCTTGACAGGAGGTACTCGGAGCTGCGCGCAAACCCGCGGCTGAAGATCGGGCAGCAGTCGGTCTCTGCCCTGCTGCGGATCCGCCCGTTCGTGATAACAAAGGCGAGGGGGTCTGCAAGGGCGCTCTTTGAGGCCATACGGCTGCACCACGCGCTCGCCATGCTAGAGGCGCACGGGACGACGCCGTTCCTGCGGTTCTGCGAGAGGACGAGGGAGAAGCGGGGGGCGGCGCCGCTCTTCCGCGACGTGGACGTCGATACTGCCATCCGGCTCGCGCGGGAGGCCAGCGGGTCGGGGATCGAGCACCCAAAGCTCAAGAAACTGGTGGAGATAATGGGGTCGACCACCGAGAGGACGCTGATATTTGCAAGCTATCGCGATACCGTGGGGGTGATACGGTCGGCGCTCGAGGAGGCGGGGATGCCGTCAGTCGCGCTCGTCGGCAAGGCCGGCGAGACGGGTCTTGGGCAGAGGGGGCAGGCGAGGGCCGTGCAGGGGTTCAGGGACGGGCAGTACCGCGCGATGATAGCCACGCGCGTCGGCGAGGAGGGGCTTGACATATCGGAGGTGGGGCAGGTCATATTCTATGACAACGTGCCAAGCTCGATACGGTTCGTGCAGCGCAGGGGGAGGACGGGCAGGAGGAGCGACGGCCGGCTGGTCGTGCTGGTCGCAAAGGGGACCATCGACGAGACGTACAGGTGGATAGGGGAGCGCAAGGTAAAGGCCGCAAGAACCATGGGGGAGAAGATGTCCGGGATGATAGAAAAGGGCGGGCTTGACGGGTACATGTGAGGGATTGCGCGCCGTTGCGCGTGATAGGGGGCATTGCCAGAGTGCAAGACTCGCGCCATGATCCGCGCCGTGACACGGATTCGTACGGCACCACGCTGTACGGGAGATCCGTGCTACGGGGCGATCCTTTTGTTATTAGCGGGATCACAGTCCCACATCTAGCCGTCTACCGGGCAGGGTCCGGCCGCGGCGTGCCGGAACCGCCGGCAAGGCCGAGGGATCGGAGCAGCCTCATGCCGTCCTCTGCCTCGCTTCCTGTCATGTCCCACCCGAGCCCCCCGGCCATGCGGGCCGCCTCGACAGGCGAGCAGTCCCTGCCCGCCGCGCCGTGCCTTGCGGCCGCAAAGTGCAGCATCGCCGCGTGGTAGAGGGGCTCTGACCGGAGGCCGCAGTGGGACCGGCACTCTTTGACGATCTCTGATATCACGCCGTACGTGGCGCCGTGCTCGCTCACGGCGGCCTCGGCGCACTCCCGCCCGTCCTCGGTGAGGCGGTATACAAAGCCGTTGTTGCTCCAAGACGCCATGTCGACGTATATGAGGACGAACGACGAGAGATCCACCAGTGCCCCCGCCAGGCCGCCGCTGTACGGGCCGTAATGGAGGGCCCTGTAGTCGCGGATCCCAAGTCCGGGGATCCTCTGGGCCTGGAAGTAGAGCAGCTTTTGCATGGCAAGCTTGCCGGTGATTGTCCCGCCGCACGCGTGAAGGGTCATCTCTATCGCGTCGTAGATGGTCGCGGCCACGGGCGGCGGCGGGGGCAGTCCCGATAAAAACGTGTCCCGGCGGCGGGGCGATCGCGGTACCGCGTACCTAGACAGATCCTGCCCAGGTATCTTGATATGTGGATCGGGCGGGCGCGGGCCGCATGCACGAGGACGAGGGGATCGCAGACCCGGGCAGGTACATCATCGACGACGTCGACGCGTCCGTCATCGTGCTGGCCGGGACGGGCGGGGTGCCGGTCAACGGGAGTACAAAGATGCAGTTGGCGTTCTTCCTGATGGCCGATGACATACCGGGGTTTGCCGACCAGGTGGGCTTTGTGCCGCACAGGCTCGGGCCGTACAGCGAGGTCATCGCCAACAGGTGCGCCGTGCTTGCCAGGGAGGGGGCCGTGCGCGACGACGGGGAGACGATCTTGCTCACGGGCCTAGGCGCGTAGCTGTATGAGGGGACCGGGGCCCGGCTGGACGCCAGGTACCTTGAGGCCATGGACGTGTACAAGAAGATGATGAACCCGATGGAGCACGACATGCTGCTGGCATACGTGTACCTGATGTACCCGAACATGTCGTACAGGTTGGACGACTATGGGCGCATAGTCAAGAACAGGAAGGAGCTGGTAATGTCGCTGATCAAGGACAGGAAGATCAGCTCCCAGCGCGGGTCAGAGCTGTGGGGAGTCTCGCACTCGGTCGTCATTGCAGAGATGAACAAGAGAAGGATGCAGGTGCTCAGGTGAGCTCCACGCCGGGCCGGATCACCTTGTAAGATCCAGAGACCTGAGCAGCTTGGCCCCAGCCCGTGCGTCTGATGGATCCATCCGCCATGCTGACTCCACCATTGAGGACATTTGATCCGCATCATAGCCGTGCTCGTCGTTTTCCACCATTATATGGTGCGACTTGGCGGCGCATGACATTACGATCCCACGTAGGCCGCACGCATCCCTGCACATTTGCACGATCCCGCATATCTGATCGTACGTGGCGGCGTATTTTTCGGCCGCCCTCCTGGCGCACCCCTCGCCGCCCTCTGAAAATCTGTACACGTAGCCGTCGTTGCCCCATGATCTCAGCTCGATCCGTATGAGATCAAACGACGCGAGGGAGAGCAGGGCACCCTGCACATTGCGGCTGAACGGCCCATAGTAACGGTGGACGTGGTCGTTGATCACGGCATGTACCTCCGGGATCTTCAGGGACTGGAAGTAGAGCAGCTTTTGCATGGCCGTGCTGCCCGTGACGGTCCCGCCGCACGCGACCATCGTCATCTGGATAATGTCGTATATGGTCGCGGCCATCGCCGGGGGGCGGGACGGCGCGGTTAATAAGAATTCGCGGGCGGCGGGCCCCCGGATCCGGCCCTAGCCGGTCCTGCGGATCACGTGGTACCCGAACTGCGACCTCACGGGGCCCGACGTGCCGCCGACCGACAGCGAGAAGGCCTCCCTTTCAAACTCCTTTACCATCGCGCCCCTCCCGAACCACCCAAGGTCGCCGCCCCGCCTGGCGCTGCCGCCGTCGATCGAGACGGCCCTTGCGACTGTGGCAAATTTCTCGCCCCCGTCAAGGCGGGCAATGACCCCCTCGGCCTCTGAGAGCTTTTTGACCAGTATGTGCGAGCACTTTACCTTGGATGACATTACTCGTACGACTCTAGGTACTCGAGGGCCAGCTGCTCTGAGATGCGGAGCTTTTCGAGCACCACCGGGTCCTTTAGCTTTTCGACCCTGACGGGCGCGTCAATGCTGAACGACTCGCCGACCTCGCTCCGTATCGACTCTGCGTCAAAGACGAGGGCCGCCTTCCTCCGCTCCTCCTCCACCAGGTCGGCAAAGCTGCCGTGGCTGCGGGTCATCACCGAGACGTGCGGGTCCGCCAGCCTCTCAAAGCCGGCCTGGGTCAGCTGGAACCACGACCCGTACGAGTTGCGCAGCCACGCGAACCCGTCCTGGTCGGTCCATACGTCGTACCTGCGGTCGTCCTGGACGAGGTGGTACGTCTCGACGGGGTGCTGGTTGCCCCGCTTGATTGTAAAGGTGGCAGTCTTTGCAGGCAGGGTCGGCTCGCCGGTGAACTCTACGCCGTCGTTGACATAGGTGGTCGTCTCGCGCCGCTCCACGTCCATGGCCGATATCGCCATCACGTCGGACTTTAGCGGGGCCGTCACCGCGAACGAGATGGTAAACTCGTGGCAGGTGATCTCCTGCTCTGCGTTGCACTTTTTCTTCTCGACGGTGGCAGAGGTCACGTCCACGTCGACCAGCTCGTCAGGCTGCTCGTGCCGGACGGCCACGATCTCGTACTCGGCCTCGAGGTCATAGTTCGGTATGACGTCCACGTAGATGTGGGCCTCGGCGTCGGTGAACCTGGAGAGGTCCGGCACGCCGAGCGAGAGGGTCATCGTCTCCAGGTGGACGGGGGCGTACGCCTTCATGGTGACCGTGTTCACCTGGCCTATCTCGGAGGACTGCCTCGCAAAGTCGACGTGGAAGTTGTCAGTCACATCGAACGTCCTCCCGTTGAACGAGAACCCCTGGGTGACCCGCAGCTCGTTGCTGTCCCACGTCCTGCCGAACGTGGGGTTGAGCTTCCAGTCCTCCTCGGAGCTCCGCTTTATGATCAGTATGTCCAGCGAGACGCGGGAGGCCAGCTGCGGGTCGGCGTTGTCCTCGCAGTCGTACAGGGCCACGTACCTGCCGGCGGGGGCCTTTCTGATGAACTCGGCGACGGTCAGGCCGTTCTCAAGGTCGATGTCGGCCCTCTCTGGGATCCCGTACCGGATCGTGTTGGTCAGCACCTTTAGGACGGCCCCGGCCTCGTTGGCATCGACCCTGTTGCTGACTGCCACGTCTATCCTGCCGTCCCCGAGCCTCGCCTCTGGTATCTTTAGCGGGGTCTCGTCGATGAACGCGGCCGCCGTTATCAGCGGGATGAGCGGGTCGCCGTCCTGCGAGGTGCACTTTATCTGCGTCTCGTCGAACTTTGCGCCCGGAGCCTGGGTGATCCTCATGGACCCGAAGAAGGGCTCGTCCTTGAAGGTGAACGTGGGCCGCTCGCGGGCCCGCTGCTCCTCCGGGGCCTCCTCGACCACGGTGACCAGCCTCGTGACCGGCGCGGCGGATCCCGCCCCGTCGATCGAGCAGGTATACTCTACCATGTACTCGCCCAGCTCGCTCGTCTGCACGCGGTCGCCGCCGACGGTCGCGTTGGTCGCCATCGGGTTCTGGAACGTGCCGCGCGGGTCGAGGCAGACTGCGCCCGGCTCAAGATACAGCTCGCCCTGCTCCAGCGTGACCTCGTCGACGCCGGATATGGTCAGGTTGTCGGCCCGCACGTACTGGTGCAGGATGATCGAGGGGGCGTTCCTGGTGCTCACCACGGACGTCCAGTTCATCACGCGGTTGTCAAAGTTGTCGCGGCAGCTGAACGTGGCGTTCATCTCGCCCACGTACTCTGGGCGCGGCTGGTCTATGACGCCAAGATAGCTGTGGAAGTAGGTCCTGACGAACGACTTTGCCGGGAGGCGCTCGTAGGGGGGCTCCGGCGGCTCCAGCGGCGACGGCAGGCCCGCCGGGAACACGCCGTATCCTGGCGGGTCGTACGACGCCGGGTTGGCAAGCGGTATGTCGGTCGTCGACGTCCTCGGATCCGGCAGGTTGTCCGTGCAGGTGGCGCCGATGTCCATGAACTCCGCGCTCGGATCCAGCAGGTACAGGGGCCACGACGGGACGCCGCCGGTGTCAAGGTCCACGAGTATCTTGGGCGGGACCTCGTCCCGGACGACCTGGAGATCGCCGGTGGTGGAGTTGTCATACCCGTACCTGTCCACGCACTCGTAACTGACTTCGTTACTGCCAAGCTTCGTCTTGTCTATGCCCGCGTTCGAGACGGGTTCTGCCGTCGTCTCAAAGTTGCCCTGCAGCAGGTCGCGGCAGATACCAATTGGCAGCACGACCGTCTGGTTCTGTATGGTGAACGAGGGATCCACGATATCGATCTTTGGTGGGGACCGGTCGCGCACCTTTATCACCCACGTCTCAGTCCTCGTGTTGGGGGGCGTCTCGCTGTCAGAACACGTCATCTGGAACCCCCAGTCACCCGGTAACGGGCGGTCAAAGTCGATGGTGCCGCCAAGCGTGTGGCCCCCGACAATCATGCCGTTCTTGCCGTCAATGTCGGTCGCCAGATTTCCAAGCGGCACGATTGCCGCGGGATCCATTGCGCCCATCTGCCCGGCCTGGTCCATACACCCGTAGGAGGGCCTCGTCCCCGTGTCAAAGACGGTGATGGGCTCGGCCGCCTCCGCCTCTGTGTTGTTGGCAAAGTTGGGCACTATCTCGGGGGCGGTCCTGTCCTTTACGTCTACCCATCGGGTCACCTCTACTGCGTCGTTGCCGTCGCTGTCGGTGCAGGTATAGTTGTGCCTCTGCATGCCGAGCGTGTACAGGTCGACCCCCGCCTCGAACCCGGCGTCCTTTGTGGGATCGGTGAGATCCGTGCATGTTGCCCCGGGGTCAAGGTCCCCGTACGGCAGCACGTCGTCGGCGGCCACGTCCGACGGGCGCGGGACGTGGTCCACCTCGTGCGGGTTCTTGCCCGGCTCCTTGAGCGTGATGACGGGCGGCACCAGGTGGGCGGCCGGCCCCTGCGCCGCATAGCACTCGGGGGCGCTGGTGGGGAGGGATCCCATGACCTCCCGCGTCCTGTTCATGTCGGGCGGCTCGACGTAGATTGGGCGCCCGTTCGGGGTCAGTATGGTGGGGCCCTTGAACGAGTCAAAGCTGGCAAGGTGGCCCAGCAGTATGTCGTTGATGCTGATGAACCTTGCCGACTTTTGCTGCTGCGCCACCGTGACGTCCGCCTTTGATATCACCGCCCTGAGGGTGAGCGGGGTCTCGTCGTTCTCCTGGATGAGGTCCATCGCGATGGTGGGGACTGTAAACGAGGTGGTACTGCCGCTTATCTGGAAGTCAAAGATCTCTATGTGGTCAATGCTGCTCTGCACCTGGTAGTACGCTATGGACTGGTTGTCGGGGATCCCCGTGTGGTCGAGGGTGACTGACATGGACCTGTCGCCGTTGATGGAGGTGTCGAATATGACCGCGTTCTCCATGGCCACGTCAGAGCACGCGGTGGTCACATCCTGCGGGTCCGTAAAGTACCCGGGGATCATCGGCAGCGCGAGTATCTCGACGGACATACTCACCCTCTGTGCGGCGCCGTTAATGCTGTTGACGCTGTTGTCGTCGCACTCAAAGTCGCGCGTGTACGTGCCCGGCGTCGATGTGTCAAGAGGCGGCATGCTGTCGGTGACGACCGGGTCGAACTGGCTGCCTCGGTCGCGGACATCGTCGGTGCATTTTACCGTCGGCCACTCGAAGTTGATGTTCTGGTTGCTCCTGAACTCGGTCGGGCCCGCGTACACCAGCGTCGGGGGTACCTGATCCAGTATGTGGTACGCATCCACATACCGGATGGGGTGGTTTCCGCCAGTCTGCACGTTTGTAGTGGTGGTCGTTCCGTCGGCCCGTATCAGTATCGGTATGGGACGGGACAGCAGAACCGAATCATAGTTGAACGAGCTGAACGTCTTGTACTCTTCCACGCCGATCGCAGGATGCTCTATTCTCGTCCTGGCAACATCTCGCTCTTGGGAGTGTGTGGCCAATGCGACCCTGAACGAGGTCTCCGCAGGGTCATCTGCGATGACCTTCAGTATCTCCTCCGGAACGGTGGCGGAGGCTGTTATTTTGAAATTAGCAGCCGTACGTGCATTAGTTTCAGTGGAAGTATAGTTATAGATTGCAAGCCACTTGTTGCCTCCTACAAGCCCGATCTCTATATAGGCTATCGCCAGGCCCCTGCCGTTGTTCTGGGAGGGATCCTTTTCAATCGAGACGGTCAGGCCGTCGCTTCCGTATGATAGCTCATTTAGCACTTCCGTATCCCTTGATCCACTAGTCGTTCCGGTAGATCTGTCAGGAGTCCTCGGGTAGAGCGGCCTGTCGGGCAGCACGATCACCGTCCTCATCTCGGATGTGGACTTTGACCTTGTGGGATCGGTGCACGTTATAGTGACCGTCTTTGTCCCGTGGCTGTCTATCGTGTCCACATCGCCTGCCACGATGTTCGACCTGTCGATCGGGTTGTCATCCCGGTCGAGGCACGTCCCCAGCGGGTCGGTATACGGGACGCTGTCGTTCCTGATCACGGTGATCGGGTTCGGGCCCGTAAGCGTCAGCTTTGGCGAGTCCGCGTCGGGCACCGACCCCATCCTGCTCGCCGTGCTGCCGGCCCCGGTGTTCATGGCAAGGTCCGTGCACGTGTACGTGAACGTGTAATCACCCCCCGAGTTCTTGTCAAACGCGGGCGTGGACGTGATGGTGAGCGTCTCGGCGTTGGTCAGGTTGCCGTCCACGTTGTCCCGGCAGACGACCCCCGGCTCTACAAGGTCCTCACCGGACGGGAACGTAATGCCGGATGTCGGCCCGGTCAGAAATATATCCGGGGCCTCTGTATCCGTGACAGGCACCACGTCGACTATCCTCTTGTCCCACGCCGCCTGCCCGACGCCGTCCTGGCAGGTATAGTCAATCACGTACCTGCCCACGGTCGTAATGTCCACCTTGCCCGATGCCACGGGATCGATGTGCACTGACACCGAGTCCGTGCAGGCGGCGCCCGGGTCGTGCCACCTCTGACCGCCGTTCCCCTCTGGTATCTCCAGGTACCGCCCGCCGATCACCTGGAGGAACGGCGGGTGCGTGTCGGCGTTGCTGAACATGGCATTGTTTGAGGTGGGGGTTAGGGTCAGCGTATTGGTATTTCCGGCCGCGTCGGTGCACCGGAGTACTATGGTTACCGTCGTAGTGTGCGCGGCACGGTGATCCGGCAGCACCGTCGTGACCCCGCCGGAGGTCGACGAGATCACATCAGATGGAAACCCGTCCCCGTTGACATCGTCGCTGCACGTTATGTCAAGGCCCGCATAATGGACGCCCTGCCCTCGGATCGTCGAGGGCCCCGTCGCCATATCGAACGTCGGCCGGGTCGTGTCCTCTGCCGGCGAGTCCTCCACCACCACCTTCCTGTGCACCTCCGTGGAATCAAAGCCGGCGCACCAGAACCGGGTTGTGTGCTCCTTTGCAACGTCTGCCACGGCCGTCCCGTTGTTCAGGACGTCCAGGAACCCGCCGTCCGGATCCACGCATATGGCACCGGCGTCGCGGTAGGTGGTCCCCGTTGCCACGACCACGCGCGGGAACCCGACAAGCTCTATCGTGGGATCCTCGGGGTCTATGACCCCCCCGCTCCGCACAAGCGCGTCGGCCGCCTGGCCGCTTATGGTGCACGCATAACTGACCGTGCCGGCTCCGACGGCGTTGATGTTAAAGTTGGTCCGATCCCTTGTCACCGTCCCGACGGCGCCATCGCCGTTGAGGCAGACCACGTCCCTTGGGTCAAAGTCAGGCAGCCCCGCGCCCTTTGGATTTACCAGCAAGTCGGTCGTGTTGAGTATCAGCACCGGCTTTGCGCCGCCGACCTTTATCGAGCGCGTCGCCTCCTCCGTGTGCGTCCCGTCGTTGCAGACGTACGTGACGGTGAACGTGCCAGGTATGCTCCCGTCGATGCTGTCCACCGTCTTAAAGACGGGGTGCGTTATCGTGCTGGTGGTGAACCCGGGCGGGTAGACATACCCGCCGCTGGTAACGCACTTTGCCCCCGGATCCGTCCAGGGACCGCTGCCAGAGTACGCAGTATCCTCGGGTGTTACTGTTAGCGTATGGGTCGCGTACGCCTCTCCCATGCCGGCCACGGCAAGGGCCGCCGCCAGCAGGAGCGCCATCCTGCCTACCAACGGGGCACCGTCCACAGAGGCAGTATTTAAACACCATGATTCATGAGGCGATCAGGCGGCCCCCCGGCGGGCCCGATCAGGCATCTAGGGCGGGGCCGCGATCGGGCCGCTACGATAGAATATAACAGAGCGGACGGGCCCGGCCCCCCATGGGGTTTGAGAGGCCGGGCTGGGACGAGTACTTTATGCTCCAGGCCGAGCTGGCAAAGCTCCGCTCCAACTGTATCAGCAGAAAGGTGGGGGCCGTCATAGCCAGGGGCCACCGCCAGATAGCCACCGGCTACAACGGGACCCCGCCCGGGGCAAGGAACTGCTACGAGGGAGGCTGCCAGAGGTGCGCCGACCGGATGGCGGGCAGGGTCGAGCCCGGCGAGGACCTCTCAAGGTGCCTCTGCAGCCATGCGGAGGCCAACGCGATAATGCACTGCGCCATACTCGGCATAGAGGCGGGCAGGGGCGGCGACCTGTACACGACGTACGCGCCGTGCCTCGAGTGCACAAAGATGGCAATCACCATAGGGATCAGGAGGTTCGTCTGCCTTGAGAGATACCCAGAGGACGACCAGGGGCTCGCAGAGGGCGCGGGCATTACCATAGAGATGCTCGACAGGTCGGCAATATCAAGGTGGGCCGCGTCAATCGGGGGGGTCTAGGTGGACCTGCCGCCCTCGCTGCTCGTCTCTGCCGGGTATGACGCCGGGTCGGGATCGGCCGTGCTAAAGTTCTACGACCCAGAGTCGGGGGGGATCCTCTCGTGGGAGGACAGGACAGGGCACAGGCCCTACTGTTACTCGCGCCTAGAGCCGGCCGACCTCTCAGAGATCGCGGCGCGCGGGGACGTCGCGGGCATCGACAGGGTAGGCGTCACCGACCCGCTCACCGGCAGGGAGATCACGGTGTCAAGGATCACGGGGTCAAACCCGCTTGCAATCGGCGGCAGGGACGACAGCATACGCAACAGGATAGAGACGTGGGAGTCCGATATAAAGTACTATGAGGGATACATGTACGACCGGCGGCTGGTCGTCGGCAGGTACTACAAGTCCGACGGCGGCGACCTCGTGCCGGCCGATCCCGGCGTCCCCGACGAGGTAAGGCTGGAGCTAAAGGCCATGCTGCTTGACCGCGTGGACGGGACCGGGATGCCCGACCAGAAACAGTACAGGGAGTACATATCGGGCTGGGCGGATCTGTTGAGCCAGCCGATACCGCGCATCAGGCGCCTCGCAGTCGACATCGAGGTCGAGGCGACGGAGGGAAAGATACCGGACCCGTCATCTGCGGACAGGATCATCACGGCCGTCGGCCTAAAGGGCGACGGCTGCGACCGCGTCCTGGTGCTGGAGACGGGCGCCGAAAGGGGCGAGGACAAGCTCGGGGACGAGGCCAAGACCGCGTTCTTCAAGGAGGAAAGGGAGATGCTCGAGGAGGCGTTCCGGACGATGTCAGAGTACCCGTTCATCCTCACATACAACGGCGACGAGTTCGACCTGCCGTACATGCGCCACAGGGCCGAGAGGCTCGGCGTAAGGGAGGAGGCAAACCCGCTGCGCGTGCTGAACACGTCTGCGACCGTAAAGGGCGGGATCCACATCGACCTGTACAGGACGCTCTCCAACAGGTCGTTCCAGATATACGCCTTCGGGCAGGCGTACACGGACTTTGCGCTCGAGAGCGTCTCGCAGGCGCTGCTCGGCAGGGGCAAGACAGACTATGGCGTGCCGCTGGGCGAGCTGACGCTCTCCCAGACGGCAAAGTACTGCTATAACGACGCGCTGCTCACCTACGACCTGACGGCGTTTGACTCTGACCTGCTGATGGACCTGCTGGTCACCATATCGAGGATCGGCAGGATGCCGATAGACGACATCTCGCGCATGGGCGTCTCGCAGTGGATCCGCAGCCTGCTCTACTACGAGCACCGCAGGTCCGGCTATCTGATACCGAGGCGCGAGGAGCTCGAGGCGAGGTCCCAGGGCGTAAAGTCGGACGCCGTCATCAAGGACAAAAAGTACCGCGGCGGGCTCGTCGTGGACCCCGTCGAGGGCGTGCACTTTGGGGTGGTGGTGATGGACTTTGCAAGCCTGTACCCGAGCATCATAAAGGTGCGCAACATCTCGTACGAGACGGTCCGCTGCCCCCACGAGGCATGCAAGAAGAACGCCATCCCCCAGACCAACCACTGGTCGTGCTCCGAGAGGAACGGCATGACCTCGCAGATCATAGGGTCGCTGCGCGACCTGCGCGTCAACTATTACAAGAGCCTCTCCAGGAGGCAGTCGCTGCCCGAGCAGCAGCGCCGCCAGTACAAGACCGTCAGCCAGGCGCTAAAGGTCATACTGAACGCAAGCTATGGCGTGATGGGCGCCGACATATTCCCGCTCTACTTCCTCCCGGCCGCCGAGGCGACGACCGCCATAGGGCGCCATACCATCCTCGAGACGATCCGCGGGTGCGGCGAGGACGGCATCGAGGTGCTCTACGGGGACACGGACTCGATATTCGTAAAGGACCCGACGGAGGAGCAGATGGGGAGGCTCATCGAGCGCGCAAAGCGCGACCACGGCGTGGACCTCGAGGTGGACAAGAGGTACAGGTACTGCGTGCTGAGCGGCAGGAAAAAGAACTATTTCGGGGTGACGGACGCCGGCAAGGTGGACGTAAAGGGGCTGACGGGAAAAAAGTCCCACACGCCAAGGACCATCAAGGATCTGTTCTACGAGCTGGTCGACGTGCTGGCATCGGTCGAGAACGAGGACGGGTTCCGGCGCGCAAAGCGTCAGATATCGGAGAGGATTGCGGCGTGGGCGGGGCGCCTGCAGGACGGCAGGATACCGCTCGGGGACCTTGCGTTCAACGTGATGCTCAGCAAGGCGCCAAGGGAGTACACAAAGACGATCCCGCAGCACATCAGGGCGGCGCGCATGATGAAGGATCACGACAACCTGGGCAGGGGCGACCGCGTCTCGTTCGTAAAGACGCTCAACAAGTCCGGCGTAAAGCCGCTCTCCATGGCGTCGATCGGGGACGTGGACGCGACAAAGTACCTCGAGTTTGCAGAGTCGGTGATAGAGCAGGTCATATCGCCGCTCGGGATCGAGTTTGACGAGGCCGTCGGCAAGCCAAAGCAGGCCGGGCTCGAGGAGTACTTTTATGGATAGCCTGGCAGTCGAGGGGCCGTACCTTGCCCTGGTGGGCGGGGTCGCCGGCGCCATGATCCTGGTGGGATGGGTCTGGCAGATATACAAGGGGTACACGACAAAGAGGCTCGCCGACGTCTCAAAGTACCTGATGATCTTCATATCGGGGGGCGCCGTCCTCTGGCTGGCGTACGGGGTCTCGGTCCGCGACCTCTTCATCATAGGCACCAACCTTGCCGGCATCATACTGATGATGATAGTCCTCGGGATGAAGATCAGGTACGAGTTAAATACGGGCGCCGGGGCGCGGGATCATGCTGCTGGTAAACTGTAAGAACTACGAGGCGGCCTCCGGGCGCGGCCTTGCCAGGATGTTGTCGGCGGCCCGCGCCGCGGCAAAGAGGCACGGGACGGTCGTCGCAATAGCCCCGCCGCACCACATGCTGGCCGCCGCAGCCGGGCGCGGCGTCCCCGTATTCGCGCAGCACGTCGACACAGAGGGGCCCGGCGGCACGACCGGCAGGGTGGTGCCGGAGCTGCTCGCCGGCATCGGGGTCGCAGGATCCATAATCAACCACTCGGAGCGGCGCGTCGGGATGAGGCACGCGGCCGAGGCGATATCGAGGCTGGAAAAGCTCGGCATGACGTCGGTCGCTTGCGCCGGCGGCCCCGCGGAGGCAGGCCGCATGGCGGCGCTCGGCCCCGACTATGTGGCGGTAGAGCCGCCGTCCCTGATAGGGACGGGCAGGTCCGTCTCCGTCCACAGGCCCGGCGTCATCACGGCGGCCGCCAGGGCCGTCTCCGGCGGCAGATCCCGCCTCTTGTGCGGCGCGGGGATAACGTCGGGGGCCGACGCGCAAAAGGCCTCCGAGCTCGGCGCGTCCGGCGTGCTGGTTGCAAGCGGGGTCGTAAAGGCGCCCGACTGGGGCAGGGCGATATCGGATCTTGCAAGGTTCTGCTAGGGCAGCGCCAATATGGTGACGGCGCGGATATAGCGCATGGAGGACGGCGCGCCGCGCGGAATCCCGGGGGGCGACCCCGTACGTGCTGGCGCTCGTCGGGGCCGGCGGCGGCCGGCTTGGCAGCCGCGGCAAGCTCCATATCATATTCTACTTTGCGTCGAGGCACTCGCCTGTGATAGAAAAGCTCGTACGGTTCGAGCCGTGCTGTTCCGGGCCGTACTCTGAAGGGCTGGAGCGCTCCTGCGAGGACCTTGTGGTGCTTGGCGCCGTCACCGAGGGGCCCGGCGGCATGGGGCTGCCGGCGCGCGGCGGGATCACCGGGGGGACGGACGCGGAGGCGGTCGAGATGCTTGAGGGATACAAGGAGTTCTTCAACGGTATGACAGACGCCGAGCTGCTCGCATACGCGCACCTTGCCGCCCCGGAGGCGTTCGGGGACGCGGAGGCGCACAGGCCGCCCGTCGGCGACGTTGATCAGCTCATAATGCAGGTGATCAGGAGGGGGATAATCAGCTCCGAGCGCGGCGCCGAGCTGCTGGGGGTCACCCACGACGTCGTGCTTGACCGGATGAAGGGGATGGGCATCCGGATCCTCAGGTAGGGCGCGCCCACAGGGTGCAGGATCACTACCGGCCCGTCCACGCGGCAGCGGCTGCCCTGTCTACTATCACCACGTTGAAGATCCGCAGTATCACGTCGGCAAAGCACGCAAGATCCCCGTCGAACGTAAACAGGCCCGCCGTGCGCCCCTCCACGCGGGCGTGCTAGGCGGCCGTGGACAGTATGATCCGATCCGCCTGGCTCGGGTCAAACTCAAGCAGCCTCAGCCTGCCGGCCGGAGGCCCCGGGTTCGGCACCCTAGTCTGGAAGAAGGCCCGCTCAAGCCCGAGCCTGACGGCCCGGGGCCTGTCAAGGAGGCTGTCGTCTGCCAGCACCCTGTTGATAAAGTGGGCGGTCTTCCTAAGCCTGAGGCTCCTGACGGCATCCCCGTTCTCCTCCCCTATGCGCCTGTACATGTCATTGACCCTGCCCAGCGAGCCGGCCTGGTCTGGGACGCGCTCGTGGGGAAGCGTCAGGAGTTGTTCCAAGGAGCTCTGCCGTAGCGCGTCCAGCGGCACACCGCCGCCGTACGAGGGCAGCCCCCGTATCACGTCTACCACCGTCCGATCCCACTCGTCCATAACGGTGTCCGGGATCATGACCCTGCCGCCGGCTCCGGTATAGTCGCCAAGGTAGCCGGACACCAGCTCCGTGTTCTGGTGACGCACGCGGTACTCCGCGCCAGAGCCATCGCCGACCACGGGATTTATGGAGAACGGCAGGCAGATGCTGGTGTCCAGCAACAGTGACTCGAACCCAAAGTCAGGGATCATGACGGGATCAGCGCCCCGCGGCCGACGGGACGGGCGCGCGCCCCTCGGCGCCGCGCGCCCTGCGGTACTCCAGCAGCAGCCCTCCGTACGCCCGGATATCAAGCGCCTCCATCCCCGCTGCGTGCAAGTCGGACGGCCGCGCGCAGTGCCGCTCTATGCGCTCGCACAGGTGGGCTATGATCCCTGCCAGGTTGAGGACTGCCCCGCGATCCGAGCGGGCGCCGCCCGTCTCCCCCAGCGCGGACTCGGCGTGGCTCGCCACGAGGGCAGCCTCGCTGACGGGGCGCGGGCCGTCCAGGCGTGACGCGCGCGCGAGCCTGCGGCGCACGGATCCCTCCGCGGGGCGCGCCGAGAACGTGGCGTACGCCCGGTCAAGCATATCGGCCGGCGCCATCCTGCCGCACGCGGCCGCCATACCCGTGATCCCGCCGGCCCCCCTCATGAGCGGCCCGCGGAGGAGGTCGCGCCCCCTCTCCGTGATGCTGCACGTCCGCGACGGGGCCGGTGCGCCGTACCTGTCGGCCGTCACGGTCATCAGCTCCGTGTTGGCCGATATGTCGTGCGCAAGATCGTCCGAGTATGGGCCCCACTCTGATCCAAAGTCGTACCCGTCCGCGCCGGACTCTTGCTGTATGATATATACCGCGTACTGGAGCTGCGGCATCCCTCTGAACCCTCCCTCCTGCGCGGAGGCGGCGAGGGGAAGCCGCATGCGGCCGCGCACGCCGTCCCTCAGGGAGAGTATCTTGTCCCTCATTGCGGCGGCGGCGCCGTCCCCCGCGGAGGCGGCCCTCTCGTACCACGACGCGGCGCCGTCATAGTCGCCCGCCAGGTACAGCGCCCGGGCCTTGCGGTGCGCGGCGCCCGGACTCGCAGGCTCGGCGCTGATCGCCCCGTCAAAGCATTCGACCGCCCCCGCGTACTGGCCGTCGTGCAGTAGCGCCTCCCCCTTGTGCAGCAGGATGTCGTGTCGGTCAGGTATGCGCGCCCTCCCACCCGGCGCCCGCTCGCGCGCCAGCTCGAGGACGCGGTCAAACTCCAGCGAGGCCCTGCGGTGCAGGCCCATCATGTCATGGAGCAGGGCCGCGTTGTACTGGGCCTCCACGTACAGGCGCCCGTCCATGCCGGCCGCGGCCAGGCAGACCTCCGCCTTTTCATACTCGCCGAGCCCGGCCAGGGCGGCCCACAGCAGCCCGTACGCCTCGGGGACGGCCCTGATGCAGAGCGCCCGCTCCAGGCACTCCCGGGACTTGGCGTACTCGGCCGCCGAGTTGTAGATGCCGCCCTTCCTTACCAGTATCCGCGCGTACGCGTCCATCAGCCTGCGCACCACGCGGTCTATGCCCTCCGCGTACGCGTACAGCCCCTTCTCCTTCAGCATCGAGGCGGCGCGGTTCGCCTCCCTCGAGTACCCGTCAATGCGCTCAAGGTCAGAGTCATACACGTCCATCGCGGCGCGGGCGCGCCCGCCGGCCGGCCGGCCCATCCGCCTCCAGTCGGGCGCTGCGCGCAGCACGCCGTCAATGTGCGCCACCAGGCGGTGGTCCCTACCGCCGTCCAGATCAAAGCGATCTATCGAGTCGAGCAGGCCCGCCCAGTCGGCCTCCACAAGAGCCATCCCCGCGGCTAGGCACGGTTCGTATTTATCCCTTGTCGCGCGGGCCCGCCCCGCGGCCCGCCCCCGGACGGCCCCCGGACGGCCCCCCGATTGATGGTTTAATACCCCCGTTATTTGGCCGGCCGCGCATGAGGTACGTATACCCCTTCAGGGAGGGGGACGGCTCTGACAGGCGGCTGCTCGGCGGCAAGGGGGCCGGGCTCTGCGAGATGACGAGGCTGGGCCTGCCGGTCCCGCCGGGGTTCGTGATCACCACCACCGCGTGCAAGAGATACTACGAGGGGCGGAAGGGCCTCCCGAAGGGCGTCATGAAGCAGGCCGCGGCCGGCATCAGGCGGATGGAGAAGGAGACTGGGAAAAAGTGGGGGTCGCCAAGGGACCCGCTCCTAGTCTCGGTAAGGTCCGGGGCGGCAATATCAATGCCCGGCATGATGGACACGGTGCTAAACCTCGGGCTCAACGACGAGACGGTCGCGGGGCTCTCATCTAGCAGCGGGGACGAGAGGTTCGCGTGGGACTCTTACAGGAGGTTCGTGCAGCTGTTCGGCAAGGTGGTCTTTGGGGCCGACGACTCTAGGTTCGAGGCGATGCTCGCAAGGGCCAGGAAGGAGGAGGGCGCCGATGACGACTCTGGGATCGGCGCGGCCGCGCTCAAAAAGCTGGTCCGCGCGTTCAAGGCCGAGTGCAGGAGGGCGTCGGGCAGGGCGTTCCCGTCGGACCCGGGCGAGCAGCTGGAGCTTGCAGTCAGGGCCGTCTTTGAGAGCTGGTCCGGCGAGCGCGCAAAGGTATACAGGGAGAAGAACGGGATCACGCGCGATATAGCCGACGGGACGGCGGTCAACGTGGTGGCGATGGTGTTCGGCAACATGGGGGGCGACAGCGCGACGGGCGTCGTGTTCACGCGCAGCCCCGGTGACGGCTCGCGCAGGCTGTACGGCGAGTACCTCGTCAACGCGCAGGGCGAGGACGTGGTGGCTGGCGCCAGGACTGGCAGCCCAATCGCCGAGCTGAAGAAGGCAATGCCCGCCCCGTACGGCCAGCTCGAGAGGACGTGTGCCCGGCTCGAGAGACACTACCGCGAGCCGCAGGACATCGAGTTTACCATCGAGCGCGGCACGTTCTACCTGCTGCAGACAAGGTCCGCAAAGATGAACGCGGCCGCCATGGTGCGCACGTCAGTCGAGATGAAGTCCGAGCGCCTAATATCAAGGGACAGGGCGCTCGCAAGGCTGGATCCGGCCATGCTGGAGCAGCTGCTGCACCGCACCATCGACCCGCAGGCCGCAAGGGGCGCGCGGCGCCTTGCCGCCGGGATAGCGGCCTCACCGGGGGCGGCATCAGGCGAGGCCATATTCGACACCCGGCGCGCGGCCGAGCTGGGCGCGGCCGGCAGGGACGTCATCCTGGTCCGCGAGGAGACGCGCCCCGAGGACGTGCCGGCCTTCTTTGAGGCGGCGGGGATACTGACCAGCAGGGGCGGCAAGACGTCCCACGCGGCGGTCGTGGCGCGGGGCATGGGCAAGCCGTGCGTGGTCGGGTGCTCGTCGCTTGCCATCGGGACGTCCTCGTTCAGGGCCGGCGGGGCCACCATCAGGGAGGGGGACCAGATAACCATAGACGGCAGCACGGGGGCGGTATACGCCGGCAGGATGCCGACAGTCGAGCCAAAGATGACGGAGCACTTTCGCACCGTCATGTCGTGGGCGCAAAAGGCAAAGAGGCTCGGCGTCCGCGCCAACGCGGACACGCCGGAGGCCGCTCGCCTGGCAAGGCGCCTCGGGGCCGGCGGCATCGGGCTGTGCAGGACCGAGCGCATGTTCAACGGGGCGGACAGGATCGGGACGTTCGTCGAGATGATAATGGCGCCCGACGGCGCCTCTAGGGCCAGGTCCCTGAAGAAGCTCGGCGCCCTGCAGCGGCGCGACTTTGCCGGGATATTCAGGGCGATGGCGGGGCTGACCGTCACGATCCGGCTGCTCGACCCCCCGCTGCACGAGTTCCTCCCGGACCCCGCAGAGCTCGAGTCGCGCATACGGCGCATGGAGTCAGGCGGCGGGCGCGGGCTGGCCGCCGCCAGAAAGATGCTCGCGCGGGCCCGCGAGCTTGCCGAGACCAACCCGATGATGGGGCACAGGGGCGTCCGCGTCGGCGTCACGTACCCCGAGATATACAGGATGCAGGTGCGCGCAGTCTTTGACGCTCTCGCCTCGCAAAAGGGCAAGGCTGCGCGCCCGCAGGTGATGGTGCCGCAGGTGTGCGGGACCGGCGAGCTGGAGCACGTCAGGCAGATATTCGACGAGGAGAGGAGGGACGCCGAGAGAAGGCACGGCAGGAGGCTCAACGTGGCGTTCGGCACGATGATAGAGGTCGTCAGGGCGGCGCTCGTCGCCGGCGACCTTGCCGGCACGGCCGAGTTCTTTAGCTTTGGCACGAACGACCTCACGCAGGGCACGTTCAGCTTTAGCAGGGAGGACGTCGAGGCAAAGTTCCTGCCAGAGTATGTGGAAAAGGAGATTCTAGAGCGCAACCCGTTCCAGTCGCTTGACGCGGACGGGGTCGGGCGGCTCGTCAGGATGGGGACCGAGGCCGGGCGCAAAGCAAGGCGCGGCATGGAGGTCGGGATCTGCGGCGAGCACGGCGGGGACCCCGGATCGATCCGGTTCTGCCACGAGGCCGGGCTCAGCTATGTGAGCGCCTCGCCGCACAGGATACCCATCGCGATAGTGGCGGCGGCCCAGGCGGCGATCGCGGCGGGGGCCGGGCGCAGGTCCCGCGCGCGCTGACGGCGCAGATCACGATCCCGCGGATCCCCGCCCGATCAGCACGTCCGGTTTTCCACAGGATCAGCGTGCAGCCTGGCGCTGGTGTCTGTTAAGGCGTTCAATCACCCCCAGCCTCGCCTCAAGATCCTCCTTGGTGACCCAGAACGCGGGGATGCCCCTGTCTGCCAGCATTGCTATGAACCCCTCATAGCCAAGGCCGGATATGGTGGCGGACTTTGCCACCGTGGTCCTCCTCTTGAAGAGCGAGACTGCCGCCTCGACCCTGCACTTTTCAAACGCATCGTGCTCTGAAGCGCCGTCCATCTCCTCCGGGAACGTGGCATAGACGTACGAGATCAGCTCCGCGTCAGACATGTCGTTCATCAGATCCTTTGTAATCGTCATGGCCCCCCTCAGCTTCTCGCCGGCCGCGTCCCACGAGGCACCGACCTCAGGCAGGGCGGAGTCGGGAAGCGAGAGCGGGCCGCCCCCGTCCCACGTTATCTCACCCGACTCCAAGGCGGCCTCGCACGCGCGGCGCACGAGCGGGCCATACGGGTCGTAGCCGCCGCCAAGATCGAGCCCGGTCCACCCGGCGTGCCTTGATAGCGCAAAGAGCTGCATCTGCAGGCTCTTGAGCGAGGGGACCGGCACGTTAAAGCCTGGCTCCTCCGTCGGCGAGTACAGGTACAGCCTCACCGTCCACTCGATCCCGTCCATCGCGCCGCCGGCGGCCTCCCTCCACATAAATGCCCTCGATAGCGCGTTAAAATACCGGCCCGCGGGACAGGACCCCCATGCTCCCCGGGCTCGGGTCGATAAAGCAGGGGCGGACGCGCCTTGGCATCACGCAGCGAAAGCTGGCCTCGCTGGCCGGCGTCAGCCCGTCCATGATAAACCAGATAGAGTCGGGGCGCTGCAGCCCCAGCTACCAGACGGCAAGGCGGATATTCGAGGAGCTTGCCAGGCTCGAGGGCGGATCCTCGCCGCACACGGCCGGCGAGTTCTGCAGCCGCGGCATGGTAAAGATGGGCCCGTCTGACACGCTCGAGTCGGCGCTAAAGAGGATGCGCGACCTCTCCATAAGCCAGATACCCGTCTTTGACGGGGACGATCCGGTCGGGCTCGTCTCGGAGGACGGCGTGATACGGCACCTCTCGGGGCCCGGCCCCGGCCTCAAGGGGGCCAGGCTGGCGCAGATGATGGACCCCGTCCCCCCCATAGTGGACGGGTCCACGCCGGCCGGCGTGCTGGTCCCGCTCATACTGCACTCAAAGTGCATACTGGTGTCAGAAAAGTCGCGCGTCGTCGGCATCATCACCGCGTCTGACACGCTCAGGATGGTTTAGAGCAGATCTCGGCCAGCACGCCGTGCAGCGACTTTGGGTGTATGAACGCCACACGCGACCCGCCGGATCCACCGCGCACGCCGCCGAGCAGCCTGGCGCCGCACCCCTCGATCCTGGACGCCTCGGCGTCGGCATCGTCCACGCGCATCGCCACGTGGTGGATCCCGGGGCCGCGCTTTTCGAGGAACTTTGAGATCGGGCCGCCCTCCCCGTGGGGCTCGAGCAGCTCGATGCGGCAGTTGCCGAGCCGGATCATCGCGATGCGCACGCCCTCGGACTCGACCGTCTCGAACTCGGGGGGCGGGGCGCCAAGCACCCTGCAGTACGAGGCGGCCGCCTCCTCCACGTCGGGTACCGCGATGGCCACGTGGTCAAGGTCCAACTAAAAGACCTCCCTCGGGCGGTACTCGCCGAACACCTCGCGCAGCGCGTTTGCCATCTCGCCGGTCGTGGCGCGCGCGCCCGCAGCCTCTACGATATGCGGGACGAGGTTCCCGTCCCCCTCGGCCGCCCTGCCGAGGGCCGACAGCGCGGCCTCGCACTTTTTGCGGTCGCGCCTCGAGCGCAGGCGCGCCACGGCGGCCGCCTGCCGCCTGCCGACCCCCTCGTCGATGCGCAGGAGATCCGGCTCGGCCTCCTCCTCCGTGTACCTGTTGACCCCCACTATGACGCGCTCGCCCCCGTCGGCCTCCCGCTTCAGCCGGTATGCGTTCTTCCGTATCTCGGACTGGAAAAAGCCGCGCTCTATGGCCCTTACGGACCCGCCCATCTTTGATATTTTCTTAAGATATGACATCGCCCCCTCCTCTATCCGGGCGCACAGGTCCTCCATATAGTGCGAGCCGGCAAGCGGGTCCGCCGTGCGGGCCATGCCGCTCTCGTGGGCCACTATCTGCTGCGTCCGCAGGGCTATCTTTGCCGACTGCTCCGTCGGCAGGGCGAGGGCCTCGTCGCGCGAGTTGGTGTGGAGCGACTGGGTGCCGCCGGCGACGGCCGCCATCGTCTGGATGGCCACCCTGGCGATGTTGTTGTCAGGCTGCTGGGCGGCAAGCGACTCGCCGCTTGTCTGCGTGTGGAAGCGCAGCTGGAGCGACCGCGGGTTTTTTGCGCCAAACTCGTCCCTCATCATCCTGGCGTATATGCGCCGCGCCGCGCGGAACTTTGCGACCTCCTCGAAAAAGTCCATCGTGCAGCAGAAGAAGAAGGACAACCTCGGCGCAAAGTCGTCCACCCTTAGCCCCCGGGCGACGCACGTCCTGACGTACTCTGCCGCGTTTGCGATCGTGAACGCCACCTCCTGGACCGCCGTGCAGCCGGCCTCCCTCATGTGGTAGCCGGATATCGAGACCGGATACCACGACGGGACGTGCTCTGCGCAGTACCCGATTATATCCCCGACGAGCCGCATGGACTGCGCCGGGGGGAAGATGTACGTGTTGCGGGCGATGTACTCCTTTAGCATGTCGTTCTGGGTCGTCCCGCGCAGCGAGGACGGGTCGGCGCCCTGTGACCGGCCCACCTGTATATAGTAGGCAAGCAGCATGGCGGCAGTCGAGTTGATCGTCATGGACGTGCTCACCCTTGCGAGCGGTATACCCTTGAACGCCGCCTGCATGTCCTCCACCGACGCGATCGAGACGCCCACCTTGCCGACCTCGCCCTCTGCGCGCGCAGAGTCCGGGTCGTGGCCCATCTGGGTCGGCAGGTCGAACGCCATGCTCAGCCCCGTCTGCCCCTTTTCCAGCATGTACTTGAAGCGCGAGTTGGTCTGCGCCGCGTCCCCGAACCCCGAGTACTGGCGCATCGTCCAGAGGCGCTCCCTGTACATGCCCGGGTGTATACCGCGCGTAAACGGGTACGTGCCAGAGTCCTCCCTCGCGCCGCCGGGCCTCCTGTGGTAGATGCGCGCCACGTCAAGCCCAGAGTCGGTGCGGTGCACCACGGCCTTCTTGGCGGCCGGCTTTGCTGCGGCGCCCTTTGCGGCGCCCCTCCTTGCAGCAGACTTCTTTGCAGCCGGCCTCTTTGCCGTTGGCTTCTTTGCAGCCGGCCTCCTTGCAGCCCCCCTCGCAGATCCCCTTGCGGCCCGGCTCATCGGCGCGCCACCGCCCTTGCCGCCCTCCTGCCCGCCGAGTACGGGTCGAGGCGGCCCTCCTGCATCAGCCGGACGCAGTCCCTGAAGGTGGCGTCCCTCTCTGCCATCACGGCGACCCTCTCGCGCAGGCCCGTTAAAACAATATCCCCCAGCTCCGCGGACAGGCTCTCGGGGGTGCTGCGGCGGCCGCGCCTCTCGGCGGACATGGACTCGATCAGGCCGGCCAGCTCGCCCGTGCCCGTGCCCCGCCTGGCCGAGGTCCGGACGACCCGGGCCCCGCCGGATCTGGCGACAAAGTCGCGCACCGCGTCAAGCAGGCGGCCGGCCCCCGCAAGGTCCCCCTTGTTGACCACGTAGATGTCCCCTATCTCGGTCAGCCCCGCCTTTATCGCCTGGATGCTGTCCCCCGTGTTGGGGCTAAAGACGACCACCGTGATGTCCGCCATGAGTGATATGCCCACCTCCGTCTGGCCGGCCCCGACGCTCTCCACGATCACGGGGTCAAAGCCGGCGTACTCGAGGACGCGGATGCTGTTGCGAAGCGACGCCGAGACTGCGCCCGTGGCGCCGCGCGAGGCGATGCTGCGTATGTACGCGCCAGAGTCAGTCGACCCCGACATGCGGACGCGGTCCCCCAGTATGGCGCCGCCCGTCACGTGGCTGGTGGGATCCACGGCAAGGACGGCCGGCGACATGCCTCGGGCCGCAAGGTCCTGCGCGAGCCTGTCTATCAGGGTGCTCTTGCCGGCGCCGGCCGGCCCCGTGATCCCGACGACGCACGACCGGCCCGTCTCCGGGAAGATCTCCTTGATTATCGAGCGGGCCGCCGCGGGGTCGTCCTCGATGGCCGATATCGCGCGGGCGACGGCGCCGCGCCTCCCCCGCCTCAGGGCCGCAAGATCCATGCCGGGCCGGGCCCGCAGGGCGCAAATAAAGCCTTGCGGGCGGGGCCCGCCCGATCGGGCGTGCAGAGCCGCAAATGTTAATATTCGGGCGGGCAGGGGGGCCGCACCGGCGTCGCCCTTGCAGCATAGGGGTAGTTATCTAATTACCTTTTTTCAACAGGGCCGCGGATACCCGCGTAGCCGGGTGGACCGGTACAGACTCCGGGTATTTTCGCCTGTCGGATCATAGGTACAGGCATCCCCGGGACTGGCATCTGATGCAGCTGCGGCGGGCAGGATCCGGGGGACGGGGGGAGCAGGCCACACGGCGTCATGTGCATTCCAAGCAGGCACTCGTCCCAATGCCAGAAAGTGTGGGATGCTAATCAAGTCACAGAAATATGCAGTCGTTTTTAATATCAAATGTGACCCTGAGGACACCGTCAGACTTTAAGTCAAATTCAACCATTTGGTAATCACCAGTTCTCTTGGACTTGATGAGATCGCCACGGTAGAGTTGATCAATTGATCGACTCTCTCCCGAGTCAAGAAGTCCAGCTTTAGTCGCTTTATTCCAAAAATCATCAATATGACAAGTAATCATATCACGTAGACTCAGGTTGAATCCCTGATAGATTCCTCATAGCTTGCATACTCTACCGACTTTATCTTGCCGGACCTGACCGCCTCGACGATCTCCCTCGCAGTCATCTACCGAAGACGCTTCATGGGAGGCCGCCACCCTTGGATGTATATAGACCTATGAAAGCCTGCAGTGCCTGCGGCCGCATACGGTCCACGACGCCTGCCGCCCCCGACCCGATCGGATCCGCGATCGCGCGGCCCGGGGGCGCCCCTACGGCGTCACTATCACCGGCGCCGGCTCCTCGCCGGCCGGCCGTATCTCCGTCTTTACAAAGAGCGTGTCGTGGCCGGGCCGGTATATCTCGAGTACGACCGGGTGCGCGGCCCACCCGAACTCCGGCTCGCCGTCAAACGGGATGCCCACCTCGAACGACGGCCCCGCCATCTCCCTGCGGAACGACTCCCTCATGCCGAGCACCTCGAGCACGACGCGCTCGGTGGACGCGCCCGCGTCCTCATATGATATCAGCGCCGACCCGCCAGAGTACGACGCTCCGACCGTGATGCCCTCGGGCAGCTCGGCTCCGCCGGGGGCGAGCGCCAGTGCAAGCCCGGCGGCCAGCAGGGCGGCTGCCGCCCAGAGCAGGCGCCTAGCCAAGCCCCCGGGACGCGACCTTGCGCCTTATCCGTATGCGCTCGGCCGCCTGCTCGAGTGCGCGCTCGGTGCCGGGCGCGGGGTTCTCGGCAAAGAAGGAGAGCAGCTCGGCGGCCGACGGCCCGCCGGGCGGCGCCGCCAGGCTCGAGACGATCCTCGAGAGCAGCGGGTTGCCGCGCCCGAGCTTTGCAGATATCTTTTCCCACGAGGATCGCACCCAGGGCCACAGCACGTCCGAGGCCGCCGGGTTTGACGCGGCGCGCGAGACGGCAAGGTGCACGTCCTGCGGCCGCACGTGCCTCCCGAGCAGGTACGCGAGCGACCTTGTGACGAGCCGGCCGTCGGCAAAGCAGCACATGGCGCCAAGGTACCGCGCCTTTTCCTCCGCGGCGCCGGCGCGCCCGTGCATCGACTTTAGGCCCGCAAGCGTCCGGGCGCCGCCGCCCCACGCGGCCACGGCGCACGCGGCGCCCGCCACGTCCGGGTGCACGGGGCGCGACCCGAGCAGGGACTCGTACATGCCGGCCGCCCAGGAGGCGGCCTCCTCGTCGCCGAGCATCCCGAGCTCCGTCGCGAGGTACGGGCGCAGCAGCGCGTCGCCGTGCGGCTCCGAGCGGCGCGGCGCCCAGCCGATCCGCGCCATCTGGGACCTTGCGTGAGATAGCGCCGCGGCGGCCGCCTCCTCGCCGCCCCTCCTGCCGCGCAGGAGCCGCCACGCGGCGCCAAGGTTCCGCGCCACGCCGGACGCAGGCAGGTGGCCGGGGTCGCCGGCGTACGATCCGGCAAGCTCAAGGTACGCCGAGAGCGGCGCCCGCCCGGACATCCAGAACGCGAACAGGTCGTCCTGGACGGCCCAGCGGTCCACCGCGGGGATCTTCTGCCCCGCCACGAGCCGCGCCACGCGCGCCGCGTCGGGGTACTCGACCCTGTAAAAGCCGGTCCTGCCGGCGTTGGCCGTCCACGAGGCGCCCGGCGCCGCGGCGGTCCCGGACGCCTTTTCCAGCAGCACCCTCGTGCCCTTCCTGCCGGACGCCAGGCTGACAGGTATCCGCCACATGCCGCGCCCCTCCCTGCCCGACGCCGTGTGGCGCCGCTGCGAGAGGCGGATCCTGCCCCCGCGCGCGGCGGCCGTCACCGCGGGGAACCCCGGCTGGCAGAGCCAGCTGCTGACAAGCGAGGGCACGTCGGACTTTGAGGCGGCGCCTATCTCGGCCCAGAGGTCGCCCCCCGTGGCGTTGGAGTACATGTGGTTGGCAAGGTACCTCTGCAGGCCGCGCCGAAAGGCCGGCTCGCCCACGTGGTCCTCGAGCATCCGCAGGACGCAGCCGCCCTTGTCGTATGATATGGCGTCAAATATCTCCCGTATCTGGGACGGCGACTCCACCTCGACGTCGATGGGGTGGGTGCTGGAGAGCGAGTCAAGGTCCATCGCGTTGGCCATCGCGTCGCCTGCGAACTGGCCCCACAGGTCCCACTCGGGGTGCAGCATGTCCAGGAACTTTGTGGCCATGAACGTGGCAAAGCTCTCGTTGAGCCAGAGGTCGTTCCACCACTTCATGGTGACGAGGTTGCCGAACCACTGGTGGGCTATCTCGTGCGAGATCACCTCGGCGACAAGCTGCATCGTGCGCGCGGAGGACGACCCGCGGTCGTACAGCAACAGCTGCTCCCGGAACGTGATGGCGCCCCAGTTCTCCATGGCGCCGGCCGCAAAGTCGGGCACCGCTATCAGGTCAAGCTTTGGCAGCGGGTACGGGATTCCAAAGTACTTGCCGTACAGCCCCAGCAGCCTCGACCCGGCGTCGAGCGCGAACCTCATCCTGGACTTGTCCGTCCCGCGCGGGGCGAGCACGCTTATCTGCGTGCCGGCGGACTTTTTCGAGACGCGCTCAAACTCCCCCACGCCGAGGTACACCAGGTACGTGGACATGGGCGGGGTGCGGTGGAAGACGTACGTGGTGGCGCCGTCCTCGGCCCTCCTCGAGGCGACGGGCATGTTGGAGACGGCCTCGTACCCGGCGGGGGCCCTTATCGTAATGTCAAACGTGGCCTTTGCGGCCGGCTCGTCGGCGCACGGGAACGCGCGCCTGGCGTCGGCCGCCTCGAACTGGGTGGTGGCCATGCGGCGCTCCTCGCCGCCGTCGGAGTACGTGCTCAGGTAGAACCCGAGCATCCTGGAGTTGAGCGCGCCGGAGAACTCTATGCGCGCCACTGCCTCGCCGGACACCTGGCGCCTGGTGCGTATGCGCAGCGCCTCGGAGGCGGGATCCAGCGACCACGTGCACGGCACGTCGGATCCGCCGGACTCGATGGAGCACGACCCTATCTCCAGCTCGGCGCAGTGCAGGTCAAAGGACCTGGTCGACCCGGTGCAGTCGAGCCGGACGGACGCCGTCCCCTCGAACCTGGCCCGGTCAAGGTCCGGCGCGAACGATAGGTCGTAGTGGGTGGGGGTCGCCGCCACGCGGGCGCGCCGGGGGGCCGCAATAAGTATATTCGCCGGAGGGGCGTATTCGGCGCGCGGGACGTGCCGGGGAAATGATCCGGCCGCGCCGGCGTGTTCACGCACGCGGGAACCCGGGGGCCCCGGCCCCCTGGCACGGCCGCCGGGAAAGCCTTTAAAACGCGCCCCGCCATCCCCCGCCGTGATGGCACGCAGGTCGGTACGCATCCTGGTGGCAAAGCTCGGGCTCGACGGGCACGACAGGGGGGCCCTCGTACTCTGCAGGGCGTTCCGGGACGCCGGCATGGAGGTCATATACACGGGGCTGTTCGCGACGCCGGAGCGGGTGGCCCAGATAGCCGAGGACGAGGACGTCGATGCCATCGCCATGAGCCTGCTCAACGGGGCGCACGGGACGCTCTTTCCGAGGGTCGTCCGCGAGGTCAGGAAGAAGGGGATGAAGGGCGTGCTGATACTTGGCGGCGGGGTCATCCCGGAGGCCGACCACAAAAAGCTCTCAAAGGCCGGCGTGAGCAGGGTCTTTGGCCCGGGCACGCCGCTGCCGGAGATAATAGAGCATGTCAGGAAGGGCGTCCCGCGCAGATAGGATCTCAAAGTGTTATATGATCAGCCCGCCGCGCGGCCCGCGTGCGGGGCGGGCGCGGCACGTTTGACGGCATACCACCTGACGCCGTCATGCTGTGCATAATACGCGTCCTGCGGTCGCGCGGCAGCTCAATCCCGGAGATCGAGGCGGGGCGCGGCAGGGGGTACCCGGCCGGCCGGGGGCAGCGGGAGCTGCGCGGCAGGCGCGTCTGGCACGCGAGGGAGGGGATCGACCGCGCCGTGGCAGGCTGCCTCCGGCTCGACAGAAGGGTGCTGGGACGGGACAGGGCGGACAATTCGTTCCAGACATCGGTGACAAGGCAGCTTGTCAGGCTCAGGAAGATGGGATACATTGCGGACTGGAACCCGGGGAGGCGGTACAGGATACACCGGCTGTCAAGGCCGGCAGGCAGCCTGGAGGGAAGGATAAGGGACGGGATGAAGGGCGCGCAGGGCGCGCGGCCCGGCATGCGGGATCGCGGGCCGGCCCTGATGAGGGACTTTGTATGGATACTGAGGCACGGCCACAAGGACGGGACGTACAAGTTCGCGCTCGCAAGGGCCCTGCTGGACTATTGCAACAAGCACGGCGGGGAGGCGAGGCCGGAGATACCATACAGGTACCTGGCGTCAAAGTTTTTCGAGTACTATTGGCACCAAGAGTACAGGTTCAGGATGAGGCAGACGAGCAAGACCAAGAGGCAGCTCGTGGTGGTAAGGGCGATAAGGGACGTGTTCGGAGAGGAGTGCGGCACGCGGTTCGGCAGGATACCGGCCGACAAGAGGGGCGAGGCCGTAAAGCAGATACTGGACAGGGCGTTCGGCACGGAGAGGGGCAAGACGTCCATCGTGGTGCACAGGTTCCAGAACGTGAGGGGATCCGGCGGGCGCTTCTACGACGCCTATGACAGGGAGAAGATACTGAGGCTGAGGCCGGGCGTGATCGGTTTCCTGTGCGGGAACTATGAGGTGCTGATGAGGTCCGTGGTGATGGAGTGGGCAAAGTACCTCGAGGGGATCAACGGATCCCTCCCGAGGCTGGTCGCAAAGCTGGAGAGGGGCCACGACGGGAGGGGCCCGCTGCCGGGGGTCAGGAGGGCGCATCTTGGAGCCGGCATCGGCGAGTGCTTTTACTGCGGCGGCGCGGTCGGCCCGGGCGGCGCGGAGGTTGACCACTTTATCCCGTGGTCGTACATGTTCAGCGACGACTGGTGGAACATGGTGATATCATGCAGGGCGTGCGGCCGCGGCAAGGGCAACCGGCTCCCTCCGGCAGGCAGGGTGGCGGACCTTGCGCGCAGGAACGCAGAGTACGCCGGCAGGATCGGGCCGCTGGGCGCGTCCCTTGTGCAGCTCGGGCCGAGGGCCGGCTGGGAGGGGGAGATCGGCAGGAGGTACAGGCTGTGCCTAGAGCAGGGGTTCGCCGTCTGGGGGGCAGGTAGGCCCGGCGCCGGGCCTCGGCATGCCGGGGGATCGGGGGCCCCTGCAGGGGCCGCCCGCGGCGGGGACGCGGGCCGGGCAGCACACACGTCCGGGGGGGCCGCCCGTGATCCCCGGTTTGCCATATGGTAAACAATTACCGACCACGCACCGCTAATACGGCCGGGACGTACCACAAGCATGGCGATAGGTTACTGCGTCAAGTGCCGCGACAAGCGGGACATCAAGGGCGCAAAGCCGCACACCATGAAGAACGGCAAGCCGGCGGTCAGGGGGACCTGCCCGACGTGCAACACGGCCATCTTCAGGATCGGCAAGCTCTAGTGCCTGTATGCTACCCCCGGCGGATGCCCGGGGCTTTTTGGACGCGGGACACCACCGGGAGAGGGTATGCCGCGCCGCCGCCGGGGCGGTGGACGGTATGCGCCGTACAGGGGAGGCCGACAGGTTACTCTTCCAGTTCAAAGAGGGGGCCGGGCTGCTTGCACTTTCGGTTAAAGTCGGCCAGCATGGCGAGTATGATCTTCCTTTCCACAGGGTTGATCTTTTCATATGACTTCTTGTTGGCGGCCAAAACCTCGCGGAGCCGGCCCGGCTTTAGCACCTTCCCGGCCAAGGCAGGGTGGCGGCGGGCGGCGTTAATTAGTATATCCGGTCGGCACCCGTTAATTCTAGACGAACCCGTCCGGCCTTTCAACATGCCAGAGGCGTTCTGGCCTTTTTCTTCGAGCGCCCCACCCCATGATCTGGCATCCCGGCCAGGCCATAACGGTTTTAATCATACGCGGGATGGCAGGCGGCCCGCTAGCGCTTCCACTCGCCGATCCCGTTCCACAGGGGGGCCAGCACGTCCACGTCCTTTTCGATCTCTCCCAGGAGGCGGCTGCGCACGGCATGGTACACCATATCCATCGCGTCGGTGCCGCCGTCCTCGTGCAGGGCCCTTCCGATCTCCGTTATCCGCCGCTCCTCGTCGTGTACCTCGGCCCCAGGGTTCTGCAGGCAGTACGACATCAGGTCCACGAGCTCCTCCTCAAGCGCCGCATCCATGCCGGGAGGGCAGTGTGGGGGGCGATTTAGCCGTTGTGGGGGGCCGTGCAGGTGCCAGAGTCCGCCGCCTGATGGCCCGCCTCGGTATCGGGCCGGGCAGGCGGTGGCACCGGCCCGCCCATCCAAGACCCCCCGCCGGGGGGCCGGGATTAAAGAAATCGGCCATTTTCTTTAATCGCGGGGTCCGGATCTATCAAATTCCATAGATCAGGGGGCCGGGATTAAAGAAATCGGCCATTTTCTTTAATCGCGGGGTCCGGATCTATCAAATTCCATAGATCAGGGGGCCGGGATTAAAGAAATCGGCCATTTTCTTTAATCGCGGGGTCCGGATCTATCAAATTCCATAGATCAGGGGGCCGGGATNNNNGCCATTTTCTTTAATCGCGGGGTCCGGATCTATCAAATTCCATAGATCAGGGGGCCGGGATTAAAGAAATCGGCCATTTTCTTTAATCGCGGGGTCCGGATCTATCAAATTCCATAGATCAGGGGGCAGGGATTAAAGAAATCGGCCATTTTCTTTAATCGCGGGGTCCGGATCTATCAAATTCCATAGATCAGGGGGCAGGGATTAAAGAAATCGGCCATTTTCTTTAATCGTGGGGGCGGCGCGCCGGCCACGCTAGGCACGGGGAAAAAAGGGCGGCTATATGCCGCTCTACTGGAATGGGTCTATGAAGGGGCAGTTGACGATGTGGTCGCTGTCCATCGGCCTTGCAAGCCCGACCGAGATCGAGCCATCGGCCACGAGCGTGTTGATGTCACGCGTGGTCTCGACCAGCGTCGCAGACGACGGATCCTCCCACGTGGCAAGCGATATCCGCCACATGGGCGAATAGTTCGCGTCGCCGGGTCCCGCAAAGGCCACGCCCGGCTGGAACCCGAGGGGCCCGGGGCCGGCGATGCCGTTGCTGAACTGGTACAGGTCCACCGCCGCGGGGTTGGCGATCAGCGAGGCTGACGACGGCGTGTGTACCACGCCCATCCCCTCTGCTGGGCCGGACGGGGTCGCGTCGGTGACGATATAGTAGATCGTCCTGCCGTCGGGGCCCCAGCCCCTGTGCGCCACGAACGTGGCGGTCATGGCGTCGGTGTCGATGTCGAGCACCTGCCCTCCGCCGTACGCCGTGTCGTGCGCAAGCTCCTTGTCGGCCTTTACCTGCAGCTGTCCGCCTGGCCACATGACGTGCGGCATGTTGATCACCACCGGCAGGTCCACGAGCGAGATGTCGCCCGCCTCCTCGGCCGCCATGATGTCGGCCTCGGACGTCAGCAGGCGCGGCTCGGCGTCGTCGTTCCACGCCACGTGGACGTGGGACGTCAGGGCGCTATACCCCTCGTCGCCGGGCACGGTCGTAAAGACCTCGCCCTGGAACCCGTGCACGCCGTCGCCGGCGATGCCGTTGGAGAACATGTACGTCCTCGAGAGCGCCTCGTCGGGTGCCTCCGCCAGTAGCGGCGCCAGCTCGACCTTCCATCCCTGCGCCGCCGTTATGACGTCGGCGTGGGCCTGGTCGCTCGAGTCGGTGATGATAAAGTGCACATCACCCCCGTCGTGGTACCCAAGGTGCAGCGGGATCACGGCCGGCACGTTCGCCGCAGAGAGCCTGAGCTCCATGTGCGCGTGCGCCGCCATGTGGTCCGTCATGGCCTCCTTTTCCATGCTCTCCGACATGGCATCACCTGCCGCGCCGTCCTTCATGGCGTTCTTTTCCATGGCGTCCCCCTCCATTGCCTCACCCTGCATGTGGTCGGACTCTGCTTCCTTCTCCATGGCGTCCTTCGACTCCATGGCTTCCCCCTCCCCGCGGTCTCCTGCCTGGGGCGTAGCGACGGGAACCCCCGTGCTGCGCTGCGCCTCCCACGCCTCCCTGCCACCCGGTATCTCGGAGCACATCTGCACCCCGCAGATCCTCGGGTTGGCAGCGTCGGCCAGTGGCACGCTACCCATGACAAGCCCTGCCGCGAGCAGGGGCAGCGCCGCGAATACCGCGGCGCGTGTCTTCTTGTCCATGCCGGGGCGGGCCGGGGGACGCCTTAAAAGAATTTGCCCAAAAGGGGCCCGATCCGGGGCGGATCCCGGGCCGGATCAGGGGGCCCGGAGCCTCGAGCGCAGCTCCGCTATCCGGCCCGCCTCGGCCGGCTCCGCCAGGGACTGGGCGCACGCGAGGGCCCGGTCCAGCACCCCGGCCCGGGGCACCGACTGGGCCTCCCCTGCAAGAAAGTCGGCCAGCTCCGAGGCGGCCCCGTCGACCTCCGGGATGGTCCTTGCCGCCTCGGCCGATATCGCCGGCGCCAGCGCCGGCGATCCCCCGAGCCCGCGCCCGGCGCGCGCCTCGCAGAGGCGCTCCCTGTACAGGCCGAGCGCCGCAAAGGCGTCCTCGTACCCGCCGTTTATCAGGTCAATGCCGCCCGTCCAGGCGCCGCTCATGCGGGGCTGGCGCCAAGCAACCCCGTATATGCCTACCCGCGCGGCGGCGGGCCGCGGCTCACAAGGTACAGAAGGGCGCCGGCCAGGGCGACGCCGATCCCGGCGATCCCCACGAACGTGCCGGCGTTCCTTGCAAGCTGGAGCGCCGGATCGCCGGGGTTCTGCCCGACAGAGTAGAACGCGGCAAGGCCGGCTGCCAGCATGCAGATGCCCGCCAGGAACACCGCCGCCTCCGCCCTCATGACGGACCGCCCGGGGCGGGCCGGTTATAAACACGCGTGCCCGGGACCCCCCTTCTATGGCTTATATTTGCCGTGGACGCCCCTATCCCGCATGGCCGGGGCGGACATGCTCGGGATCGTCCAGAAGATAATAGAGCTGGATCCGCAGATGAGGTTCGCCGCGATCATCGACCACAGGGGGCGCATCAGGGAGGCGATAATGAAGGCGGGCAAGACCAGCCTCGAGTCCCAGAGGGAGGAGGAGCACTTTTGCAGGCAGGTGGCCCAGAGGAGGAAGATGAGGAAGGAGTTTGACAGGTCGCTCGGCAAGGTGAGGTACGTGCACGTCGAGCGGGAGAGCGTCTCGCAGATGGTCATATACACAAAGAGGAACATCGTCTACTTTGCGACGGAGCCGGAGATGCCGATAAGCGCAAAGGTGCGGCTGGTCACCAGGATAAAGAGGATCACCGCCGACATATAGCCGGGCGCCTAGCACGCCCCGCGGAGCTTCCTTGCGGCCACGAGCGGACCGGCAAGCAGCACCGGTATCGAGACCGCGATGAACGCAGTCTGCAGCGGGGCCAGCGCCGCCGACACCGCTATACCGCCGGCCGTGCCTGCAAAGATCGACGCCGCGGCCCCGGCGCACGCCGGGCACGCGACGAACAGGCCCGCCGCGGCGCCCGCCCCGGCGCCCCCGCCGAGCCTGCGGATCCGCACCGCGAGCGACACGTTGAGCGCCACCAGATACGAGACGGCCAGCTGCAGCACGAGGTTGAGCGGCACCACCTGGAGCCCCACGTTCCACTCCAGGTACACGAGTATCTTTGGCATGTACCCGGGCGGGCCGCAGCACGGCGAGACGAACGCCGACGGTATCTCGGCCCCATAGTGCTCCTCAAAGTCTATCCCCGGCTGGTAGACCAGCGTCCCGGAGAAGAGCGTAAAGAAGACGCCGTAGGCGGCCAGCGTGGCGGCAAAGGCGCGCCGCTGCGCCGCGCCGTCAGTCGCGGCCGCGAGCGCGCCCAGGTACCCGGAGCCGGACGCTGCGAGCGTGGCGCGCCACCTGTGCAGCCCCAGGGCGACTGCGCCAAGCGATGCTGCCATCGCCAGGTAAAAGATGTGGGCTATCCTCTGTATGGCGCCTATCGCGTCCGGCGTCAGCGACGCCGGATCCTGGTACCTCGAGTACGCCAGGAAGAGCAAGGCAAGCGCGGCGGCCCCCGTGGCGGCAAGCGCCCACCCGCCCCTCGTCCCGCTCAGGCCCGCGCACCCCGGGGCATCCCGGCGGGCGTCCCGATGTCGGCCCTGTGCTCAAGCTGGCCGCCCACGCCGGATTGTATCGCATCCTCGACGATCCGGGAGGCCTCGCCGACGGAGGGGGCGGACGCGCAGACGGCGGCCGCGCGCGACGCGCCGAGCGCCACGTACCTGCCGTCCCCGCCCGTGCACGAGGACGTCACGAGGTACGCGCCGCCCCCCATACGGCCCGCCGTGAACTCCCTCGGCGGCGCCCTGGACGGGTACTCGGGGGGCACAAGGTACTTTGTGACCGTCGCCCTGCGCGCGAACTGGACGCGCCCAAGGTTGCCGCCGGCCATGCCGGAGATCACGCCGGCCAGCGACCCCTCCAGCACGTCAAGCACGTTTATCGCCTCGGGGTCACCGAGCCGGGCGTTGAACTCCATGAACCGCAGCCCGGAGGGCGTCTTGAAGAACCCGCCGTTGATGACGCCCGTGAACGGGTGGCCCCTCGAGGCGCACTCTTCCAGGACGGCCAGCATGGCGCGCCTGCACGCCTCCGTGTCGCCGGGCCCCATGAACGGCAGGTCGGGATCCGGCCCCGCGAGGCACCCCATCCCGCCGGTCCCGGGGCCGCGGTCCCCCTCGAGCCTGTACGGATAGTCATACGTGGCCGGCGCCAGCTCGAGGCGCGTGCCGTCCGTGAACCCCATGACGGTGAACTCTGGGCCCGCGAGGCGCTCGACCAGCAGCACGCTGCCGCCGGCCGCCAGCAGGTCCCGCGCGTATGCCGCGCACTCGCCGTACGATCCGAGGTGCTCGGGCATCACCTTTACGCCCTTGCCGCCGGTCAGCCCCTGCGGCTTTACCACCACCTGCCTCCCGGACCCCTCGAACTCGGCGAGCGCCCGGTCAAGCGACGCGCCGTCGCGCACGATCCTGTGGAATGGCGATATCTCCGGGCAGACCTCGGCGACCATCTCCGCCGCGTACGCCTTGTCCCACTCTATCCTCGAGGCGCCGCGCGTGGCGCCCGCCACCGGCACCCCCGCGGCCGCAAGCGCGTCGGCCACGCCGTTTGCAAGCGGCTGGTCGGCGCTCACGAACGCAAGGCCCGCGCGCGCCTCCCGCGCGAACGACGCCACGGCCGCCGGATCTGCCGGATCACCTATCATGAACTCCCCGCCGGACGCGGCGCACGCGTCCCTGATGCCGGGGTTCTCGTGCGGCATGACGGCGCACACCTCCGAGTCCTCGGCAAGCCTGCGGGCGATGGCCGCCTCGCGCCCGCCCCCGCCAGCCAGCAGAACCCTCACGGGGCAAGGCAGCCACATGGGGCTTTAAAACGTTCGCTCCGAACAGGGGATCGTGCATGCCGGAACGGACGGCGGCAGGCCACAGCGGCACGCTGCTGCCGGAACACGAAGATCCGGGGCAGATCAAGTACAAGCAATGCCGATCGGGCTATGGGTTTTTTGTGAGTTTTGTTATGAGATTCGTACCAATATTATATACGGGTTCTCCGATCTGTGTAAAAAACTTGGTCTTTTTGACCTGATCGATTACGGTCCTAGCCTTTAATTGCCTGCCATTGCCCAGCTCGTATGTTACAAATTCTTCCGAGAGTATCTCGTAATCCACGTCTTCATCTATTATACCAGAAGAAATCTCGTGGTACTCAAACGGGGTGAATTTTTCAGGTGTTCTTGACGATAATGGAACAAATGTGGAAAGCACGGGCTTGCTGACTATTCCGAATCCCGGTGCGTTGAATGGGTTTGGTGCAAGATGGCTTATTACACAGATGGCTGAGACAATAGTGCCGGTTCCATCGTTTAGGCGATAATAGCTGGGGAGCAATGAAGTAGGATTGCACTTTACATACCCCATATTATTGATCATCTGGGCTAGTTCTTCAGGGGGGATCATTGATCCACCACCTCGGATGTAACTGACACGACACCGTCATCGTTTCCATGAATAAGTATTATCTTGTCTTTGCGCACTAGGCGCTCTTTGTATATAACCAAGTGCTTACATGGGGCAACCTCGTGTGAGTGATAACCGGATTTTTTAAAAGAACCGCCCACGCCATCAATCTCACCGGAAATTTCAATCATTTCGCATCGGGATAAAACTTGAAGAACTCCACTTCGGTTTCAGTTTTACGCAGCGCGTATCCTTCGCCGCACCACATCACCTTGTACAGCTTGCCCATCTCCATATCCGATGTACGGTAGACGATCTGTTCCTCGTCACCCCTGCGCACGACCCGCACCGGATCAAGCTCTGGAATCTCGCATACCGGGGGATCACGCCAAGAGGAGTCAGCCGTGACGACAGCCGTCTTTTCCTCAACGCCCGGTTTTGCGGCAATCTGCAACAGGTGCCCGGCCGTTGAAACGAACACGTCCCGGGTCCGGGTCATGGCGGACTCCGAGGAGACGAACCTGCTTGCCATGGGGGGAGCCCGGGAATCCCGTTAATAACCATTTGCTAGATCGGGAACGCCGGGCGGTCGTGCGGCCCGCACGTCCGGCGGCGCCGCTATGCCAGCCTCGGCACGAATATGTACAGTATCGCGATGATCTCAAGCCGCCCTATTATCATCAGGAACGAGAGCGCTATCTTGGTGGCAGGATCGGTCCCCGAGTCTATCACGCCGGCCGACAGCCCGCCGGTCGTCACGACCCCGACGGCCTCGAAGAACGCGTCGTTGAACGGCACCCCCTCGGACATGGCAAGGTGGTGCCCGGCGGCGGCGGCCATCACCGGGAACGATGCCACTATCACGATGGTGGCGACGGCCTCCTTCTTTGCGTGGGGCGAGAGCCGGGCGCGCCGCGCCGCCGATGCCATCTGGGCCACGTCCCGCAGGTGGAGCAGCCGGAAGACCTTGAGCCCGCCGGCCGTCGAGAACCCGCACCCCCCGACGAGCATCAGGGCCATCAGGACCGCCTGCGCCGCCGGCCCGATCCCGGCCAGGCTCTCGGCCTGGAGCCCCGCAGTCGTGCTTGCAGAGACTGACCGGAACGCGCCCTGGACGGGGTCGGACCCCGTCACCAGCACGAAGAGGGCCGTCCCGCACCCCAGTATCACAAAGTAGGCGAGCACCTCGCGCCCGAGGCGCGGCGAGAGGAACTTTTTGCCGACGAAGACATAGTGGAACGTGAACGGGAGCGCCCCGAGAATCATGGCGGCCATCAGCACGGCGCTCTCCTGCCAGAGCAGCCCGTCGAGGATCGTCGATGACGGGACGAACCCGCCCGTCGCAAGCGTGCTCATCGCCAGCGAAAAGTTGTCAAGCAGGTTCCGCTCGCCCAGCAGGAAGAGGAGCAGCGCCACTATCACGATATAGATCGAGAAGATCACCGTGATGGTCACAAAGAGCTCCTTCATCCGCAGCGTCCGGCCGGTGACGAACCCGCGCATCGACTGGAGCTTTGACTCTGGGTAGAACGCAGTTATCACCAGGTAGATGAAGCTCATCCCCCCGACCAGCTGCGTATAGCTCCTGTAGAAGGTAAAGCTCTGCGGCAGGTCCTCGGGCGTCTCGAACAGGGATATCCCGCCGGTCGTGAACCCCGCGGCGCTCGAGAAGAACGCGTTGCCGAAGACCTCGGCGTCGCCGGCCGACCCCGGAAAGACGTACAGGTACGGGACCGTCCCGAACAAGGAGAGCAGGGCCAGGCTCGAGAAGACCAGTATCGAGGCCTGCTGCAGGTTCAGCCCGGACTTTTCCCCGTACGAGTTCAAAAAGAACCCCGTCACGAGCAGCAGCACGGTGGTAAGGTATATGCCGGTGGCAGTCAGCGTGTCCTCGAGCACCGTCGCCACTATGGCGGGGACGAGCAGCAGCACGCCTGCAAACTGGAGGACGAACCCCAGGTTGCCGAGGACGGCCCGGACCGGCGGGCTGAGAAGGCGCGGCAGCGTCGTGGTCGCCTGCCTGATATCCTCGGCGATCTCCCGCTGCAGTATCATGCCGACGAGCGCCCCCTTGCGGTCAAGGACGGGCAGCTTGCGGACGTGCTTGTCCCGCATCACGTGGAGGGCCTCCTGGAGCGACCTCCTCGACCCGATGGTGACAAGGGGCGAGCTCATGATATCCTTGAGGACCGTCCTCTCGGCGTCCACGCTGGCGTCCCCCACCTTGCTCAGCACGTCCTCGTCCGTCACGATCCCGACGGGGTCCCCGTCGGCGCCCGTCACTATGATGTCATCGACCTCGTTGCCGAGCCGCCTGACGGCGTCCCGGGTGGGCGTGTCCCACGGCAGTATCAGGACGTCGCGCTTCATGTGTTGCTCGACGGGCCTGCGCAGCAGGTACGAGATCGCCTTGTTCGGGTTCGACGACACGGCGGCGGCGCCCGGCCGCCGCCTCTTAATTGTATCCCGGCCCACGTTTATAAGCGGATCCGCCCCGATCGGCGCCGTGGAGATCGGGCAGCAGGGCGAGCCGGGGTACGAGCAGGCCAGGATCGGCACCATGGGGTTCGTCGACCCGCACGGCATGGAGGGGGTGGTCGTGCTGCGCTCGGACTCGGGGGCAGAGTTCCCGATGCGCGCCTTTTCCGGCGAGGTCATCCACCACATATCCGGGTTCGGGGAGGGCGACCCGCCGCCCTCGATATACAGGCTGGTCGGCGAGATATGCGAGGAGTGCGAGGTGGTCCTCGTAAAGGTAAAGATCTACGAGAGCGGCGGCGTGATGCGCGCCAACCTCTACCTCACCGGCAAGAAGGACATCATACTGAGGAACTACCGGGCGTCGGACGCCGTCGCGCTCGCCTCCTTTTACAGGGCCCCCATCCTGGTGAGGGAGGGGCTGCTTGCAAGGGGCGCGGACGGGCCGCCGGGCGGCGCCTGACCCTAGGGGAACGAGCGCAGCACCGCCGCGTACTCTGCAAAGCGGTGGCCGGCCGGCCTCACCCTCCTCTGCCTGTACGCGGGGATGGCGCGGCCCGACGCCCCGCGCAGCCCCAGCGGCGAGTCCGCAAGGCCCCTCGCCTCGGCGTCGGCCAGCACAGGATCGGACGGCGCGTAATAGTTCGTGATGCGCGTGGCGACTGCGCGCCGCGCCGCCGCGCCGCCCGGCACTGACATCGAGTCGGACGGTATCGAGGCCCCGAAGAGGTGCACGCTGTGCACGCGGAGGCCGCGCGCCGCGAGGTACCCGAGGCACGAGTGGATGACCTGCGACCCGAGCGAGTGGCCCACCAGGCGCACCCTCGTGCGCGGGGACGAGGCGGCCAGATCCTGCACGAACATGCCGAGGTGCCGCCCGTTGGCGGCAGCTATCCTGTTGCCGGCCGCGACGGCGCGCGCCTCGGATTTGGCCAGGTGCGCCCCCGTCGTGTTCGAGTCATAGCTGAACCCCGCCACCGGGTGCGCGTACCCGAGCTGCCGCAGCCTGCGCCTTGCTATGAGGGCCTTTTGCGCGGCCGCGCGCCCGTCGTTCCGCAGGCCGTGCACCACGACGGTGATCTCGGGCGAGCCGGCGAGCCGCGCGAACCAGCGCGCCGGGTACAGGTAGTACCTGCGCCTCTTGAGGGCGCGGCCCGTCCGCAGGTCATAGTACCCGCGCGTCGATATCCTCGGGACCGGCCTCACCGGCCCATGCCCCCCTTGAGGCGCCCGATGTCGGCCGCCTCGACACGCGCAAAGAGCGGCTCGGGGTCCCCTATCGCGTGCCCGGGCGCAAGGGCGGCCTCGGAGCACCCCTCCCACGGGGCGGCCGAGGCGTCCCCCTCCAGCCCCAGCTGCCCCCATATGCGCTGCGCCGAGAACGGGATGAACGGCGAGGACGCTATGGCAAGGGAGCGCGCCGCGTTCACCGAATAGTAGACGCACCTTGCCGCGCCGGGGCCGCCCTTCCACGGCTCGGCGTGCTGGAAGTACTGGTTGAACCCGGCCGAGAACTCCATCAGGCGGCGCAGCGCCCTGTCGATGTGGTTCTCCTCGAGCAGGCCGCCCACCCCGCGCGCAAGCCCGGATATGAGCCCCGCGGGGCCCGGGTCCTCCCCCCCGGGGTCGGGAACCCTGCCGTCAAACCGGCTCTTTGCAAACCCGAGCGCCCTGTTCACAAAGTTGCCGAGGTTGCCGATGAGCTCCGAGTTTATCCGGGCCGCAAAGTCGTCCCAGTCAAAGTTGAGGTCGTCCTGCGAGTAGGGCGTCATGGACGCAAGATAGTACCGGAGATAGTCGGCCGGATACGACCCCATAAAGTCGGCAAGCCCGATGTACCACCCCTTGCTCTTTGAGAGCTTTCTTGACTGGAACGTGAGGTGGCCGCGCACGGGCATCCTGTCGGGCAGCTTGAAGCGGCCCAGCCCCATCCGCATCGCCGGCAGGAAGAGGTAGTGGTGGTATATGATGTCCTTGCCGATAAAGTGGTAGATCTCGGCCGAGTTCCAGAACTGCTCGCCGTCGATCCCCCGCCCCTCGAGGAACTTGAGCGTCGAGGAGATGTACGCAAGGTGGTTGTCAAACCACCCGTAAAAGACCCTGCCGTCGGCGCCGGGGACCGGCACCCCCCACGGGATGTCCCTCGTGACGTCCCAGTCCTCCAGCCCCGACCGTATCCAGTTCTGCACGTACCTGACCACGTCCCGCTGCAGGCTCCCGTTCCCCTCCAGCCAGCCGGACAGCCGGTCCGCAAAGCCGCCCAGCCTGAAGAAGTGGTGCTCCGTCGTCCGCTTTTCTGGCGGGCGCCCGCACAGGGCGCAGCGCGGGTCGGAGATCTCGTCGGGTATGCGGCCGCACGCCTCGCAGAGGTCCGAGTACTGGTCCGCCGCCGAGCAGTGCGGGCAGGTCCCGCGCACGTACCTGTCCGGCAGGAATTTTTCGTCGTGCGCGCAGTAGAACTGGACGACGTCCCTCCTGTAGATGTGCCCCGCCTCGTCAAGCCTCCTGAACGCGTCCTGGACGAACCTTACGTTGGCATCCGAGCTGGTCCCCGAGAAGTAGTCAAACGAGATCCCCAGCCTCCCAAAGTCCTCCCGGTCCCGCCTGTTCCAGTGGGCCACATAGTCGGCCGGCGCCTTGCCCTCCTTCTCGGACTGGATGAGTATGGGGGTGCCAAAGTCGTCCGACGCGCAGACATAGTACGCCTCGACGCCGCTCATCCTCAGGAACCGGGCCGTGATGTCGGCCGGCAGGTACGTCGAGGCCACGTGCCCGAGGTGTATCTCGCCGTTGGCGTACGGCAAGGCGCTAGTTATCAGGGCCCTCCTCATGCGCGCCCGTGCCACCCGCCGGGGTTAAAAGTTGAGCTTACCAGCTCTCCGCATAGCCGCGCTGCTCGCCGGTCAGCCTGTCTATGCCCACCCCCATCGCGGCCAGGGCGTCCCGCGCCACCTGCCTGTCTATCTGCTCGGGCACGTCCATGACCCTGTTCCCCAGCCTGCCGCGGTTCTTCAGTATGTACAGTATCGAGAGGATCTGGTTGGAGAAGGACTGCGCCATCACCTCCGGCGGGTGCCCCTCGGCGGCCACCAGGTTCGCGAGCCTCCCCTTGCCGACCAGGTAGAGGGTCCTGCCGCCGGGGAGCCGGCACTCGTCGAGGCCCGGGCGCACCTCTGCCTTTCTGTACCGCAGCAGGAACCTCGAGTCGATCTCCACGTCAAAGTGCCCCACGTTGGCAAGCACGGCTCCGTCCCTCATCCGCCTCATGTGCTCACGCCTTATTATCCCGCTCATCCCCGTGCACGTGACAAAGACGTCCCCGAGCGGGGCGGCCCTTGACATCGGCATCACGTCAAACCCGTCCATGTGCGCCTCGAGCGCCCTGACGGGGTCCACCTCCGTCACGATGACGCGCGAGCCCATGCCGCGGCACCTCTCGGCGACGCCGCGCCCGACCCAGCCGTATCCGGACACCACCACCCTCTTTGAGGCCATCAGCAGGTTCATCGAGCGGAGCAGCCCGTCGATGGTGCTCTGGCCGGTCCCGTACCTGTTGTCAAAGAGGTGCTTTGTGTGCGCGTTGTTGACAAGTATCACCGGATACCTTAGCAGCCCCTTCCTCTCGACCGCCCTGATCCGGGTGACGCCGGCCGTCGTCTCCTCGGTCGCCCCGTGGATCTCCAGCCCCTTGAACCGGTCGTCAAAGTGCGCCTTTATGTTCATGTCAGCCCCGTCGTCGGTCAGTATCGAGGGCCGGTGCCCCAGCACCATCTCGATGCACCTGTCGTACTCCTTTGGGGTCTGGTTGGCCCACGCGTAGACGTGGATCCCCTGGGATGCAAGGAACGCCGCCACGTCGTCCTGGGTGGTAAGCGGGTTACCCCCGCAGCAGGCGACGGTCGCCCCGAGGCTCTTTGCCCCCATCAGGAGGACGGACGTCTCCTTTGTGATGTGCAGGCAGAACCCCAGCGTCACACCCCTCAGCGGGGCGGCCTTTTTGTGGCGTGATATGGTGTTCTCCAGTATACTCATGTGCGAGCGGGCCCACTCGTAGGACCGCCGCCCGTCCTCGGCCATCTTTTTCGTGTATCTGGGACGCCCCACGCGGGGCGGCCCGGATCCCTGCTATAAATATCAAAGATAAATAGCCCCGCCCGGGGGCAGTATCCATGGCATGGACCAGGGTGGCAGACAGGGGGGCCGTCGGGCCCGGCAAGGGGGCCGCGTTCGAGGTGGGCGGCAGGAGGATCGCCGTCTTTAACAGCGACGGGTACCACGCCATCGACGACAAGTGCGTCCACCAGGACGGCTCGCTGGCCCCGGGCAAGATCGAGGACGGGGTGGTCGAGTGCCCCCTGCACTTTTGGCACTATGACATAAAGTCCGGCAAGCTGCTCGACTATCTTGAGGGGATCAACCTCAGGACGTATCCCGTCGAGGAGAGGGACGACGGCCTCTACGTGGACGCCTGAAACGGTTTTTATCATGCCGGGCCGTCCGGCCGCCGCATGGGCGTCATCCCGGAGATCACCGGCATCGACTATGCGGCAGCGGCCGGGTCAGTCTCGTCGGCGATACGCGGCGCAGTCCGGGACGCCGGCGCGCGCGGCGCCGTCTTTGGGCTCAGCGGCGGCGTCGACTCGGCGGTCCTGGCGTACTCGTGCGCCTCGTGCATCAGGGAGGGGGCCCTGGCACTGGTGATGCCCGACCCGTCAGTCACGCCGCGGTCGGAGACTGACGACGCGCTGGCGGTCGCCTCGGGACTCGGCATCGCGCACAAGACGGTGGACATCGGGCCGGTGATGGCCGCGTTTGCAGGGGCGCTCGAGCCGGACCGGAGGGCGGAGGGCAACCTGCGCGCGAGGGCCAGGGCGGCCATATCGTACTATTTTGCCAACTCGCGCAACCTGCTGGTGCTCGGGTCAAGCGACAGGAGCGAGGTGGAGACCGGCTATTTTACAAAGTTCGGGGACGGCGCGTCGGACCTGGCCCCGCTTGCCGGCCTCTACAAGCTCCAGGTGAGGGGGCTTGCAAGGCACCTCGGTGTCCCGGACCGCATAATATCAAAGAGGAGCAGCCCGCACCTCTGGCCCGGGCACGACGCGGAGGGCGAGCTTGGCATGTCCTACGAGGAGCTTGACTCTGTCCTCTACTGCATGGACAACGGGATGCCGGAGGGCGCGTCCGGCGTCTCCGCGGAGAAGATAGCCAGGGTGGGGCGGCTGCGCAGGGACAGCGCCCACAAGAGGGGCGCGCCTTGCTGATCCGGGACACCCTCACGGGCGGCATGCTCGACCCGGGGGGCGGCGGGGGGGAGGGCCCGGTCAGGATCTACCTCTGCGGGATAACCACGTACGACGACTCGCACATCGGGCACGCAAGGACGGTCGTCGTATTCGACGTGCTGCGGCGGCACCTTGCCGGGCTCGGCACGGAGTCGGTCCTGGTGCAGAACTTTACGGACGTGGACGACAAGATAATCGCGAGGTCGGAGGCGGAGTCGTCCACCGCCGCCCAGGTGAGCCAGAGGTACATCGACAGGTACTTTGAGGACTTTGACGGGCTGAACGTGGGCAGGGCGTCAGGCTACCCGCGCGCCACCGAGCACATGGGCGAGATAATCGGGTTCATACGAAGGCTCGAGGGGATCGGGGCCGCGTACGCGGCGCCAAACGGCGTCTACTTTGACGTCTCAAGGGCCCCGAGGTACGGCGCCCTCTCCAAGAAGAGGACGGACGAGCTGGTGGCGGGGGCCCGCGTCGAGGTCGACGAGTCAAAGAGGAACCCGCTTGACTTTGCGCTCTGGAAGCTCTCGGACGCGCCACCCTCCTGGGACAGCCCGTGGGGGAGGGGCAGGCCCGGCTGGCACATCGAGTGCTCGGCCATGTGCGGCAGGGTCCCCGGCGGCACGCTTGACATACACGGGGGCGGCCGCGACCTGATATTCCCCCACCACGAGAACGAGATGGCCCAGTCAGAGGCGTGCACCGGGGAGCCGCTGGCCAGGATCTGGATGCACGTCGGGATGGTGACGGCCGGCGGCGAGAAGATGTCAAAGTCGACCGGCAACGTGGTAGGCGTCAGGGGGGCCCTCGCAAGGTGGGGCCCCAACGTGCTGCGCATCTTCTGCCTCTCGGGACACTATTCAAAGCCCGTCGACTATACGGACGGCGCCGCGCTCGAGTCGCTCTCAAGGTGGAGGCTGGCCGAGGCGGGATACGCCGAGGCGTCGCAGGCGGCCGGCGAGGGCGCCGCCGGCGCGGCCGAGGCGGCAGAGGCGGGCGCCAAGTTCGACGGCGCCCTCGGCGACGACCTCAACACGCACCTTGCGCTGACGGCGTTCCTGTCCCTTGCAAGGGACGCGTGCCGGCTGGCGGCCGGCGGGGAGCTTGGCGCCGAGGGCGGCGCCGCGGCCGCCGCGCAGATATCAAGGATGGCAGGCGTGCTCGGGCTCGAGTTTGCGGGCGCCGACGCGCGCGCCGTCCGGGCGCTGGTGGACAGGCGCCGCGAGATGCGCGCGGCCGGCAGATACGCCGAGGCCGACGCCGCGAGGGACGAGCTTGCGGGGATGGGCGTGGAGCTCGTCGACAGGGGCGGCAGGACGGTCTGGATACCAAGGGAGCGCGTGCCGGGGGAGGGCTAGGCGCAGCTCACTAGGCGCAGCTCAGTAGGGGCGTCTAATTTTCAACAGGTATATTATCTGCCTGTAACAACCAGATGCATGAACGCGTGGACCAGGTTCTGGGGGTGGTACGAGGACAAGATACTCGGGAGCATCATCATAATCGCCATCATCCAGTTCATCCAGATCCCCCACATGGTGTGGAACGCCGACCTGATGCTCGAGGCCGGGCTGGTCTCCCGCGTCCACCCGGCGCTCGACTGGCTCCTGTACGGGGTGGACCTGGTCGAGACCGTATCCATAGTCAACGTCGGCATGATAATGTTCAGCCTGCTCCGGCGCAGGGCCCGGCGATCAAGGGAAAGGGATATTAGCGGACGGGGCGGGACGGGCACCCATGAGACGCACGATGCCGGTCTGCCTTGACGGCGAGCAGTACAGGCTTGCCGCGGCGATCGCGAAGAAGAGGGGCATGGTCGACGCCGGGCAGGCCCTCGAAGAGATCCTGGGCTGATCCCCGCCTACATTTATAGAAAAGGCGGGGGCCAGTCCCCCCTGTTGGGTCTTTTCTCCAGGGGTCCGCAGTTCTGCGCCGTCTGCAAGAAGGAGCTCGGCCACAGGCACAAGCCCAAGAGGGAGTGGAACATCAAGGGCCGCCTCTGCGGCGACTGCCACTTTGAAAAGTCAAGGGACTATTACGAGGGCAAGGTGCGCCAGGAGTGCGCCGCGTGCAAGAAGGTCTTCAAGGTGACCGACCTGTGGGAGCCGCGCTGGCAGTGGGACATGGACGGCCTCCTCTGCAAGGGGTGCTTTGACGCAAAGGAGGAGGAGCACGGGAGGAGGCGGAGCTATTGCTCATCGTGCGGAGCAAAGATGGGCTTTGTAAGGTACAACCCAAAGCCAAAGTGGAAGATGGAGGGGCAGCTCTGCAGGCGGTGCTGGGACTCAAAGAAGGCGGAGATGGGATGACCCGGTGCGAGATCTGCGGCAGGAGGGTCGGGGGCGAGGAGGGCCTGATGCACCACATGGAAAAGGAGCACTCGGACCCGGGCTATGACTGCCGGAGGTGCGGGCTCGTATTCTCCAGCATGGAGGAGATGCGCACGCACCTGCAGGGAAGCCACAGGTACGACGGCTAGACGGCCCTCACGGTCTTTACCACGGGGGGTCGCACCTTTATGAAGACGCGGAACCCGCAGATGCACTTTATCTCCGGCAGCCTCGTGAGCTCGGCGTTCGAGACGGCCGTCCCGCACTTTAGGCACGAATAGTTCACCTCGAACGTCTCGGGGGGCGCCTCGACGGGCTGCGGGGCCTCTGCCGGGGGGGCCGGGGGCGGGGCCGCGGCCGCCGGAATCTCCCCTAGATCTGCCATGTCCGGCCCCCCGGTGCCGGTAATTTAAACATCATGCCAGGGTCATCTCGATGTAGACCTCGTCGGGCACGTTCAGGCGGGTCAGCTGCTTTATCGCCTTGTCGTCGGCGCTGATGCTCATTATGCGGCGGTGCATCCGCATCTCCCACTTTTCATACGTCTCGGTCCCGTTGCCGCACGGCGACTTGCGGGTGGCCACGTGGAGCCGCTTTACGGGCAGCGGCGTCGGCCCCCGGATCCGGACGCCGGTCCTCTTGCCGATCCCCTTTATCTCCTCGCAGACGCCGTCAAGCAGCCTCAGGTTTGCCGAAGTGAGCTTTACGCGGGCTGTCTGGACCAACCAGCCCACCTATGGCTTGTACTCTTCGGTGACTTCCTTTACGACGCCGGCGGCTATGGTCGCGCCCATGTCCCTGAGCGCGAACCGCCCCATCTCCGGAAAGTCACCGAAGGTCTCGATGCAGGTGGGCCTCACCGGCCTTATCTTTACGATTGCAGAGTCGCCGACCTTTAGGAACTTTGGGTTCTCCTCCTCTACGGAGCCGGTGGCGGGGTTTATCTTTTGCAGGAACTCCGTCACCGTGGCGGCCACCTGGGCGGTGTGCGCGTGCATCACCGGCGTGTAGCCGGGGGCGATCGCCGTCGGGTGGTGTATGACGATGATCTGCGCCTTGAACTCCTTTGCGACCAGGGGGGGCGCGTCCGGCGTCCCGAGCACGTCGCCGCGCTTGATGTCCTTCTTTTCAACGCCCCTGAGGTTGAACCCAATGTTGTCGCCTGCCTCGGCCTTTGGCATCTCGGTGTGGTGGGTCTCTATCGACTTTATCTCGCCGGGGGCCCCGGACGGCATTACCACGATCTTGTCGCCAGCCTTCATCGTGCCGGTCTCGACGCGGCCCACGGGCACGGTGCCGACCCCGGTGATCGTATAGACGTCCTGGATGGGGACGCGGAGCGGCTTTCCGACCGGCTTTTCGGTGACCGCAAAGTCGTCAAAGGCCTCCAGCAGCGTCTTTCCCGTATACCAGGACATGTTCTCGGACTTTTTGACCAGGTTGTCGCCCTTCCACCCGGAGACGGGGATGAACGGGACGTTCTCCAGCTTGTACCCGACCGACTTTACCAGCTTTTCGCCCTTTTCCTTTGCCGCCTTGTAGGCGTCCTCCGAGTAGTTGCTGTCGTCCATCTTGTTTATCGCCACGATGAGCTGGTTCACGCCCAGCGTCTTTAGGAGGAAGGCGTGCTCGCGGGCCTGCCCCCCGGCGGCGATCGCGGTATCCGTCTCGCCCTCCTTTGCGGAGAGCACCAGGATGGCCGCGTCGGCCTCCGACGCGCCCGTGATCATGTTCTTGATAAAGTCCCGGTGGCCCGGGGCGTCTATCAGCGTAAAGAAGAACTTTGAGGACTCGAACTTTTGGAACGCAAGGTCGATGGTGATGCCCCTCTCCCTCTCGTCCTTTATGTTGTCCATCACCCAGGCGTACTTGAACGTGTCGCCCTTGCCGGTCTTTTCGGACTCTGCGGCGTGGGCCGCTATGGTCCTCTCGTCCACGACCCCGAGATCCATCAGGAAGTGGCCCATCGTCGTCGACTTGCCGTTGTCGATGTGGCCCGTGACGATCAGGTTCAGGTGGGGCTTGTCTGCCATCGGGGGGGCCCCGATTCGGGTTATTTATTACTGTTATGAATGAGCGCCGGGCCGGGCCCCACAAAGGCACATAAGATAGCACGGGCGGGGGCCCGGACATGAGGATCACCGTCTCTGTGATCAAGGCCGACGTCGGGGGGATCGGGGGGCACACCCGGCCCAGCGACGCCCTCCTCAAGGCCGTCATGGAGGTCGTCTCCGGCTCTGACCTGCCGCTTGACAGGTATGTCGGGTACTGCGGGGACGACACCCACATCGTAATGTCCCACACCCGCGGGACCGGCGATCCGGAGATCCACAGGCTCGCGTGGGACGCCTTCATGGCCGGCACGCAGGTGGCCAGGGAGGAGGGCCTCTACGGGGCCGGCCAGGACCTCCTCAAGGACTCGTTCTCCGGGAACGTAAAGGGGATGGGCCCCGGCGTCGCCGAGCTCGAGTTCGAGGAGAGGCCCAACGAGGCGTTCACCGTCTTTGCGGCGGACAAGACGGAGCCCGGCGCGTTCAACTATCCCATATACAGGATGTTCGCCGACTCGCTGAGCAACACCGGGCTCATCGTGAACAAGAGCCTGGCCGAGGGCGTCAGGGTCTCCATAATGGACGTCGAGAAGGGGCGGATCGCCCGCCTCGAGCTCTGGCAGGACAAGCCCACCATCGAGGCGGCCCTGATGTACCCCGGCAGGTACGTCGTCGAGTCAGTCTCCACCAGGGACGGCGAGCCGATACTTGCCGCCTCGACGGACCGCCTGCACAACATCGCCGGCACCTACGTCGGAAAGGACGACCCCGTCTGCCTCGTGAGGACCCAGAAGAGGTTCCCGGCCACCGAGGAGGTGGGCAGCGCCTTTGACAACCCCCACTACGTGGCAGGCAACACCCGTGGGAGCCACAACATGCCGCTGATGCCGGTGCCGCTCAACTCTGCCGCGTCGATCAACTTTTGCATACCCATAGTCTGCTCGCTGGTCTTCAGCATGCACGGGGGCAGGTTCACCGGCCCCTTTGACGGGTTCTCCACGCCTGACTGGGACCGCCCGAGGCGCATTGCCGCCGAGCGCGCCGCGGCGATGCGCAGCCAGGGGTTCATACACCCGGCCACCCTCGTCCCCTCCGAGCTCGAGTACGCCGAGGGGTACAGGGCCCGCATGGAGGTGCTCGAGTCCAGGATGGAGGAGATGGAGCAGGCCGAGACCGGGGCGGCACGCCAAAAGTACGAGGATCCCGACTGATCCCGGCGCGCGGGAAATAATTAAATTCGAACCGGGGCGGGCGCCCGCCTGATGTCCCCGAGCTGGCTAAGCTGGTACGCCTACGCCCACCTGGCCGCCCTCTCGATCCCGGGCACCCTGGCGGTCCTCTTCGGCCAGACCATCCCCGGCGTCCTGGCCTCCCCCTTCCGGATGGCCGGCGAGTACGTGGTGCTGGGGGCCGTCTTCGTGTTCGCCCTCGCCTGGATCCTGAGGGCCCGGCCCCGGACCCGCCCCACCGGGTACGAGGTGGTCGTCTTTGACGTCTTTGGATCAAGGTGCCGCATGGAGGGCATCAGGACCCGGTTCAGGACCCACGACGTGGCGTGGAGCTATATGAGGCAGTACAAGGAGGCATACCCGCTGAACAGCTTTGCCCTGGTATCTGACGACCCCGGCTCGGCGCGCCCCACCATATTCAGGTATATCTAGATCCTTTTATTGGCCGCCGCCGCGCGGGGCCCAGTTGAAGTTCGCGGTGCTCGCCGGCGCGTTCGGCAGGATGGAGTCGACCTCGAAGCGGACGGAGCTGACGGCCTTCCTCGTCGACCTGCTGAGGGAGACCCCGCCCGAGTCGGTCGCCACCATAACATACCTCATCCAGGGCAAGCTGCGCCCCGACTTTGAGGGGGTGGAGCTCGGGGTGGCAGAAAAGCTGGCGGCGCGCGCCATTGCAAAGTCGGCCGGCGTCCCCGCCTCGGCCGTCGCCGACCGGTTCAAGAGCGGCGGCGACCTCGGGGACGCCGCGGCCGGCGTCCTGGACAGCAGGGCCCAGACGACCTTTGCCGCAGAGGAGATAACCGTGGATCGCGTCTACGAGACGCTGCTCCGGATAGCCCGCGCCTCGGGCGCCAGGTCACAGGAGATGAAGGCAAGGTACATCTCGAGCCTGCTCAACGACGCCACCCCCGACGAGGCAAGGTACATCGTAAAGCTGCTCCTCGGGACCATGCGCCTCGGGGTGGCCGAGAACACGATGCTCGACGCGCTGGCCATATCCTTCGCGGGCGGCAAGGAGGCGAGGCCGGAGCTGGAGCGCGCCTACAACGTCTCAAGCGACCTTGGGCGCGTGGCCAGCGCCGCCGCCGCCGGCGGGGCCGAGGCCGCCCGGGGCTTTGAGATCCGGATGTACAGCCCCGTCAGGCCGATGCTGGCCGAGCGGGTGAGGGACCCGTCGGGCGCCGAGCCGAGGCTGGGCGCCGAGTTTGCCGCCGAGTTCAAGCTGGACGGCGAGCGCGTCCAGATACACGCGGGCGGGGAGAGGGTGGCCATCTTCTCAAGGAGGCTCGAGGACGTGGCGTCGTACTATCCGGACATCATCGAGATGGTGCCGCCAAGGATCGGGGGGCGGGAGGCAATACTCGAGGCCGAGGCCGTCGCCGTCAACGAGGAGACGGGGGCCTTCCTCCCGTTCCAGGAGCTGATGCACAGGAGGAGAAAGCACGGCGTGGCCGGCGCCGTCACAAAGTACCCCGTCTCTGTGAACCTCTTTGACGTGCTGTATGTGGACGGGAGGAGCCTGCTCTGCGAGCCGTACAGCGCAAGGCGCGAGATCCTCGAGGGGATGGTGGACGCCGACCAGAGGGTCAGGTGCGTGCAGGCCGCAAGGACCGGGGGAGCCGGCCTTGACGACCTGATGGAGGACGCCTTTAACGCGGGGGCCGAGGGCCTGATGCTCAAGAAGCTTGACAGCACGTACCAGGCCGGGTCGCGCGGCAGCAACTGGCTCAAGCTAAAGCGCGAGTACAGGGACGACCTGGCAGACAGCCTCGACCTGGTGGTGGTGGGGGCGTTCTTCGGCAGGGGCAGGCGCACCGGCATGTACGGGACGCTGCTGCTTGCCACCAACGACGCCCCGACGGGCACCCTCACGTCAGTCTGCAAGGTGGGGACCGGCTTTACCGACGCCGACCTTGACTCGCTGTACCAGATGCTCAGCCCGGACGCCCGGGCCAGGAGGGACAGGAGGGTCGTGAGCGGGATGGAGGCGGACGTCTGGTTCGACCCGTCCCTGGTGATAGAGGTGGCCGCCTCCGAGGTGACCCTCAGCCCCACCCACAAGGCCGGCATGGACGCCGTCCGCAAGGGGTACGGGTTCGCCCTCCGCTTCCCAAAGTTCACCGGCAGGATCAGGGACGACAAGTCCCCGGAGCAGGCGTCCACCAACGAGGAGCTCGAGGCGCTCTACGCGGGCCAGAACAAGGCGGCGCGCGCCTGACCGTACAGGGTTTAAATTACCACGCGCGCCGGCCCGCGCGTCAATGTATAGCGGCGAGCTCGAGGTGCAGGCAAAGCGCAAGGCGATTGCGGTCCTGCAGGACGAGATCAGCCGAATACTGCACGCCTCGCGGGAGCTGGGCAAGATCCCGGAGCTCATGGTAAAGAAGGACAAGCGGGGGATAAAAAAGGCGCTAGAGGAGATCTCCTCGATAGAGGAGGACGTGGAGAACCTGCGCAGGAAGATAACGCGCGAGGTTGCCGACGTCGGGGGCCTCATAATGAACAGGGAGAACCTCCTGAACACCGCCTACACGATGGACGAGATAGCGGGGTATATCACGGGCATCTCGTTCAAGCTCTCCAACGTAAAGGTGGCCACCCTCAAGGGCACCAAGCTTGACAAGGACATCACGACGCTCATCGAGCTCGTCGTGGACCAGGTCTACAAGCTCAACGAGATAATCAGGAGCCTGACCACCAACACGGCCAGCGCCATCGAGCTGGCCCAGGAGACCCAGACCATCGAGAGGGAGATCGACATAAAGTACCGGGACGCCACCATAAAGCTCCTCTCCGAGGTATCGAACACGAAGGAGCTGCTCCTCATCAAGGACGTCATCGAGGGGATAGAGGAGATGGCCGACAAGTGCCAGAGGGTCTCTGACTCGTTCATCCTGCTGGCCCTCAGCCTCTAAACCAATATACGGGCGCCCGGCCCGGCCCGCCATGCCGGCGGCAGACCTCGTGGGAGGGCGCTTTGTGGTGTGGGACAGGGCGGCCGGAGGCAGGATATTCAGGTCAGGGTACTATGGCAAGCCAGTCGGCGTCCCAAAGCCAAAGGCCGACGGGGGGGACGTCCCGCTCGGGGCGCCCCTGGTGCTTGACGCCATGGAGGCGCTCTACCTATCCAGGAAGGGCGTCATCACGGTCCGCTCCGGGGGGAGGAGGCTGGGGGACGCCGAGATCGAGGAGGCGTGCCGCGCGTCCCACCACGGGTTCGCCCCAAGGTACGCAGTCTACGAGGACTTTAGGGAGAGGGGGTACGTGGTGGGTCCCGGGATAAAGTTCGGCTGCGACTTTGCAGTCTATGAGAGGGGCCCGGGCATCGACCACGCCCCGTACCTTGTCCGCGTCTGCACCAGGTCCGAGCCGCTGACCGCCACGGGCCTCGTCCACGCGGGCCGGATGGCGACCACCGTCAGAAAGCAGTTCATATTCGCCATACCGGGCTCCGGGGGCGTCGAGTACCTTGCGATAGACTGGTGGCGCGCCTAGAGCGACCTTATGTGCCCCGCTATCCGGTCGCAGATCTCGTACATGCCTCGCGAGACCCCGAACTCGAGGTGGTTCTCCCAGCCGCCCCGTATCCGGACGGCCCCCTCCGTCGGCTCGACGAAGAGGCGCGCGGAGCGCGCCCCCTGCGAGGCCATCATCCGGCAGAGCTCCCCGTCGGCGGCCAGGACGCCGGCGAGCCGGCCGCCCTCCCAGGTGACCCCGGTGACGGCGCCCCTCCCGAGTGCGCCCTCCGTCGAGACTATGGAGCGCGCGGCATAGTCGGCGGGGCTGGCCGGATCAATCCTCACAACATAGTGCGCCTGGAACCTGTCCTGCGCCCCCCAAGGTACCGCGTCTGATCCCACCATATCACCCCTTTTGGATTATCTGCACGGCATCGATGTTGGACCCGCTCAGCCCGAGGCACCCCCTGCTGCTCACCATCCGGGGCGTGCTCGAGTAATACCTCGAGTAGCAGTCGCCGGCCTCGAGCGGGTCGTCCCCCCGTATGACCTCGGACTCGACCCCGATCTCGGAGAGCATCTGCGAGAACCTCTCGGGCCACGTCATGTACCTGAACGTCTCGGGCTCGTCGTCGTGCATCTGGGAGGCCCCCGGGGCCGCCCCAAAATAAACACTTTGGAGCCTACCGGTACACGAGGGGGTCGTCCCTGTCGTCGAACTCGCGGATTATCCGCGGGTATGCGCGTGCCATGGACGGCCTGCGATCGGATTGCTATTAACATACATCAGCACAGTATGCATACAATTAATACCATTCGTGCCTGCGATCCGTTAAATAGAGCCCGGATCGGCGGCAGCCCGGTGGAGTTCAAGGGGAAGACGGCACTGGTGACGGGGGGCGGCACCGGGATCGGCAGGACCGTGGCGTCCGCGTTTGCAGAGCGCGGCGCGGGGGTCGTCCTGCTGGGGCGGAGGCGGGAGCCGCTCGAGGAGGCGGCCGCCGACATCAGGTCAAGGTGGGGCGTCCCGGCCAGGGTCTTTGCCGGAGTCGACGTGGCCGACGGGGGCGCCGTCGACCGCGTCTTTGCGGAGCTCGAGGCGGCGGGCGAGGGCGTCGACTATATCATAAACAACGCCGGGGTCTCAGGACCGGTCAGGTGCTTTGTGAGCACGCCGCTTGGCGAGTTCAGGGACGCCGTCGCCATCCACCTGACCGGCTCGTTCTGGTGCGCCGTGCGCGGGCTTCCCTCCATCAGGAAGGGGGGCAAGATAATCACGATATCGACGTTCTTCACGGAGGAGAGGCCGCTCGAGCAGAGGCCGTACAGGTTCAGGAGCCCGTACACGGCGGCGCAGGGCGCAAAGAACCGCCTTGCAGAGGCGCTCTCGTGGGAGCTTGCGGACAGGGGGATCGCGTCAATAGCGACCAACCCCGGGCCCGTACACTCTGACAGGATCTACAAGACGGTATACCCAAAGGCGGCGCTCGAGTTCCTCAGGGCCGCCGGGTTCGAGGGGGTGGATCCGGCCGGCGTCGCCGGGGCCGGCGCGGAGCTGCTCCCGCTGCTCGGCGAGTCTGACGGGACCGTCCGGGACGGGATAGCCGCCGCGTCCGGCAGGCTCGGCATCGGGGAGGACGTCCTCACAAGGATGCTTGAGAAGATATCCACCATAGCGGAAAAGGTCCAGTCAAACACGTCGCGCATGATACAGGACGGCCAGTTCCTCACGCAGGCCCAGGTGGCAGAGACGGTGCTGTGCATCTGCGGGGACGGCATCTCGGCGATACTGAACGGCAGGGTGGTGCCCGGCGACAGGGTCTCATACCCCGTCAGGGCGCACGTCGGGGCGGCGGCGCCCCCGGTCCCGCCGCAGAGGTTCGGGACGGTCCTCGTCACGGCCGATGCCGTGGACGGGGCCGGCGCCTCGCTTGCAGAGCACCTGGCGGGCCACGTATCGGGGAACGGGGGCAGGGCGGTCTGCGCCGTGTCGGGGTCGGCATCCGCGGACATCAGGGACCGCCTTGCCGGCTCGGTCGGCGCCGAGGCAGTCGATCTTGCAGACGAGGGGGCCGTCGACGCCCTGCTCGGCAGGGCCTCCGGCGGCGGCCGGATCCAGGCGGCCGTCCACATCACGGGCGGGCCGCCCGAGAGGCCGCTCTCGGAGACCGGCAGGGACGAGTGGGACGCCCTGGTGGCAAGGCTGGTCACCACGCCGGCCACCATAGCCCAGAGGGCGCTCGAGGCGCAGGTGCACGGCGGCGGCGCGGATCCCCGCCTCTACAGGGATGCCCGCGGCGCGGTGCTGATCGTGGGGCCGGGGCTTCCCGTCGGGAAAAAGACGGCCGGCGCCCAGAGGGCCCGCGCCGAGGTGTTCAGGGGGGCGCTGAGGCCGTTCACCGCCACCGTCAACCAGGAGCTCTCAGAGGTGCTAGGGTCCCGCGCGAGGGTCTTTACGGTCCTTCCCGGCACGGTATCCGGCGCGGAGCCGGACGACTCGCGCGTGGCAGCGGCGCTCGACTTTGCCGTCTCGGATGACGCCCCGTCGTCCCCCGTCGTCACGTTCTGCGTCGACGAGTCAAGGTGAGGCGAGCGCCCCGTACAGCAGGCGGGCCGCGGCGGCGGCCATCATGACGGCGGCAAGCAGCACCAGCCTCCCGTCACGGACGCGCCCCGCAATCTTTGATCCTGCAATCCCGCCGGGGACGGCGCCGGCCGCCAGCAGGAGCGCCTGGTACGCGTCGGCGTGGCCGAGGTACGCGTGGGCGGCCATCCCGGCAGCCGACGCCAGCATCAGCGCCGCAAGCGAGGAGGGGACGGCCTCCCCCATCCGCATCCCGGCCGCGCAGACCAGGAACGGCACGAATATGACGCCGCCGCCGATCCCAAAGAACGCCGAGGCGGCGCCCGCGCAGACCCCGGCCGGCACCCCCAGCGCGACCAGGGCGGGGGTGCCGAGGCGGCGCCTGCCCATCTTCCCCCTCGCGACAAGGTACGCGGCAGAGGCGCACAGCACGGCCCCGAACAGGATCTGGAACTCCGGCGGCGCCACCGCCGAGGAGGCGTGGGCGCCCGCGACCGCGCCCGGCGCCGCGGCGGCCCCGAGCATGAGCCCGGGCGCCAGCGGCCCGCGCCGGCGGGCCCCGGAGACTACGGCCGAGGCCGAGCTGCCGAGCGCCGCGGAGAGCCCGTTGGAGGCGGCAAGCGCCGGCGGGAACCCCAGCACGGAGAGCACCGGCACCGTCACGATGCCGCCCCCCAGCCCCGCCGCGGACCCGAGCAGCCCCGCTGCGAGCCCGAGCGGGACCAGCCAGAGGTGCTCTATCAGGGCGCGGCGCCCCCGCTAGGGCTGCGTGATGACAAGCCCCCACCTGTCGCCGCCCCGCCCCACCTCGAGCAGGATGTCGGCCCCCGCAAGCCCCGATATCTCCGAGTTGAGCGGGATCTGGCCGCCGTGCTCGGCCGATCTTGACGCGGCGTCCTCGAGCCACCCGAGGATGCTTGCAAACCCGCCCGGGGACTCGGCCTCCCAGCACCTGCAGACAAGCTCCTCTATCATTATCTTGAAGACCTCGGCCGCCTCGGCGGGGCCCGCAGGCTCCACCACCCCCACCGTTATCATGCGCCCCGACGCGCCGGCCCCCGCGTTTACGTTGCCTATGGAGGATCCCGACCTGACGAGGGCGGTGGTGGCGCAGTACCTGGCCTGCTCGCCGCCGGGATTCGGGCAGTACTCGAGGCGCGTCACGTCAGTAAAGAGGGTGTGCCCCGTCATGCGGATCCCCGCGTCGCCGAACGCCGACCGCAGGCCGTCCAGCCGGGCAAGCTCCGGCTCGGGGGGGTCCCATGCGGCCACGGCGAGCGCCGCGAGCGCCCCGGCCGTCACGAGAGCCACGGCGGCGATCCTGCGTGCCATGGGGAGGGGCCCGGGGGGCCCCAAATACAAGGATTGCCCGGGTCAGGCCGATATTATCTCGAGGACCGAGCCGACCTCGATCCCGTGCATCTCCACAAAGCCGGCCGTCGCCTCGAGCACGTAGAGCGCGTCGATCCCGGGCTCGTGCGTCACGCAGCTGACCAGCTCGACGACCGTCGTGCACGGCTGCACGCCCTCGGAGACTGCCACGGCCCTGCCGTCGGCGGAGAACCAGACCACGTCTATGGCAAACTGCATGTTGCTCATCCAGATCCCGTGGTTGCCCGGGGATCCGAACACGAAGAGCATCCCCTCGTCGTACGGGAGCGCGTCCTGGAACATCAGGCCCCGGACGCGCCGCGCGTCCGTGTCGGCCACCTGCACCTGGAAGGCCGTCCCGTCCACCTTTATGAGCCCGCGCGGGAACTCGACGGACTTTAGCTTTGCGTCGCCTGGCGCCGTGTAGAGCCCGACGGCCCCCACCACGACGGCCGCCGCTATCACTGGCACGAGCGCCTGGGCCCGGGTCGGCATGGCCGGTGTCGCACGCCCCGCCTAAAAAATCTACGTTATGGATCTCCTAAAGTCGCCTATCGCCGAGAGGGTGCGGCCGGCCTCGGCCCCCACGTCCCCGATGGTGGCCCCGTTGTACTTTTTGTCAAGATACCTGCCGGCCACTATCATCGGGCCCCCGACGGCGCACGTGACGCCGGTCGGCTCTGGGATCCAGAGCATCATGAAGCCGATCTTCTGGAGCTTCTTGCCCGGGGCCGGGGCCTTGCGGAGGGCCCCGAGCGAGGAGGCGGCCTGCGAGCCGCCGAGGCCTGCAAGCTCCGAGTAGAGCCCGGCACGCCTCTTGGCGGAGCCGGCCACGCGGCGCAGCCTCTCTACCCTCTCCCTCATGGGATCCATCCGGGCCCTGATCCGCCCGGACGCTAGTTAAGGGCGGGGGATCGGCGGAGGAAACCCGCTAGTCAAGATCTGCCGACAAGGGGCACCAATTATACAAGGACGGGCCCGGATCCGGCCCCATGGGGGACAGCAGGCGGCTCGACTCGATAAAGGCGGCCCACCGCTCCGAGAGGAAGAAGTCAAGCTCCCGGACCGAGGACTATCTCGAGGTCATCTCGGAGCTCGTGGAGCTCAAGGGGTACGCCACCACGCTTGACATATCAAGATACATGCACGTGAGCGCCCCGAGCGTCACCAAGATGCTCCAGAGGCTCGACGAGGGCGGGTACCTCGAGTATGAAAAGTACCACGGGATAAAGCTGACCGCCAGGGGGTCGTCGGTGGCCGAGTCCGTGAGGCAGAGGCACGGGATCCTGCTCGAGTTCCTCGAGATGATCGGGGTCGGGTACCGGGCCGCGAACAGGGACGCCGAGGGGATAGAGCACCACCTGGATCCGACCACCCTTGCGCAGCTGCGAAAGTTCATCACGTTCCTGCGCGCGAACCCGAAGATAGCGGAGAGCTTTAGGAACCTCTGAGGAGCACCCGTATCTCGGAGGGGGAGTCGGCGATCGTGCGCCCCGCGCCGGAGTGGCGCGGGATCTTTATCAGGCCGCGCCTGCCGACCCGCCGCAGCGCGACGAGGCGCCCGTCAAGCATCACCTCGGCCTCCGTCGAGGCGTGCTCGAGCCCGACGTCAAGTATCACGGCCCCGCGCGTCTCTGAATACTTGAAGGGGACGCCCTCTGCAGGGCCCCCGGGCGCGCCGCCCCCCGGCGCGTCCCGGCCGCGCGGGACGACGTCGATCTTTACGCCGAGCGATCTCTCTATCCCGCTGATGTTCGAGCCGCCGCGCCCGATTATCGAGGCGGCACGCGAGGCGTCGACCGTGACGCGCGCCCTGCCGCCGGAGACGGCCTCGACGGACGCCCCCGGGTCGTACCTTGAGAAGACCTCCCTGATGCGCTCCTCTGCGAGCCGGTCGAGGCCGGCCCTCTCCCCGCGCCCGGACACCGGCACGATGACGTTCTCCTCGCCGAACGTGTATATCTCGTGCTCGAGCTCCCCTCCGGCAAAGTCCCGTATCTCGATGACGGGGCGCGCAAGGTCCGACTCTGTCATGCCGGAGGGCACCTTTACCTTTAGCTCCAGCCCGTACACCTTTTGGATCGAGCCGTCCCTGACGAAGACGACGGTGTCAAGCACGCTCGGTATTATCCCCAGCTCTATCTTGCCGACGAACCGCTGTATGGCGTCTATGGGCGAGCTGGCATGGATGACCCCGACCATCCCCACCCCGGTCAGGCGCAGGTCCGCGAACGTGGCAAAGTCCTCCCGGCGGCGCACCTCGTCAAAGATGGTATAGTCGGGGCGCACCAGCAGCAGCATCTCGGCGGCGTTCTCAAAGCTCCCCTCGAGGCGCCCGTACTGGGTGATCCCGGGGTCCACCTGCAGGTCGCGCGGCGACTCGAGCGTCTTTACGATCCTCCTCCGCGAGTGGTAAAAGTTGGCAAGCCCCGACGCAAGGGTGCTCTTGCCGGAGCCGGGCGCCCCCGATATCACGATACCCTCCGCCCCGCCGGCAAAGCGCTCCATCAGCTTTTCAGAGACGCCGTACTCCTCAAGCGACATCCTGGCTATGGGGTGCACGATGGTTATCTCGAACGCCTCGGAGAACGGCGGGTGCGTTATGGCAATCCGGTAGGTCCCGAGCTGCACGACGGACGCGCCCGTCATCGACATGTCCACGCTGCCGTCGTCCGACGAGCCGGCCGCGTCGAATATCTCCGAGGCGATCCCCTCGATCTCCCGCCGCTCGAGCGGAGCGTCGCCCACCTCTTCAAGCTCGAACGCGCCCGGCCTGCCCCTCTTTGCAAGCGGGATCCTCCGCTCCTTGAGGTGGACGCTCATGGTCTGCCCGTCAAAGTACCTCTCAAAGCGCAGGCCGCCGGACTGCGCCGGGGCGCGCAGCATCACGGAGCCCGGGCCCGTGGCCTGCGCCGCCATGTGCTGCACCGCGTCAGACGTGTAGAGCACGGCGCCCTCCTCGGCGGCAAGGTCGGATATCAGGGCGTCGATCCTGCCGCCGCCTGCAAGCCCGACCTCCTCGGCCGTCGGGTGCCGGCCCCTGACAGATACTGCGATCCCGTGCTGCTCGGCGACGGCCTTGAGCCGGCCCACCTTCTCGAGCCCCACGTACCCCTGCTCGCGGCCCGCCGCCGCCTGCGAGCGGAGCTCGTCGAGGGCCGCCTGCGGTATTATCACCTCGGATCCCCGGAGCGAGCCGGACTCCACCTGGGCAAGCAGGCGCCCGTTTATGATGACGCTGGTATCCGGGACTATCTTCACGCGGCGGCGTCCAGCGCCGTCCCTTAATTGCCTTGCGGGGTCGCAGAATACAGACCCGGGGGGCCAAATGATCTGACAAGGCCCGTAAAATCCCGGCGGGGCCCGCCATATACCATGGCAAGCAGGTTCCACAGCGACTGCCACGCGTACTTTGAGCACCTCAGGCGCGCGGGGAGGAAGGACCACGTCTTTGAGGACGAGTACTATTTCACGATGCCGGCCATATCGGGCGGCGCGTAACCGCTAATACCGGGGGGATCCGGGCGGGGGTGATGCGGCTCGGGGCCATCGCCGAGGGGGTCAGTTCCTGCACCGCGTGCGGCCTGTGCGAGACAAGGACGCGCGCCGTGCCCGGATCCGGCAGCGGGGGGGCGGCCCTCGTGCTGGTCGGCGAGGCGCCCGGCAGGAGCGAGGACCTGCGCGGCGAGCCGTTCGTCGGGGCGGCGGGCCGGATACTGGACGGGGCGCTGGGGCGGGCCGGCGTCGCCAGGGGGGACGTCTACATCACCAACGTGGTAAAGTGCAGGCCGCCGGGCAACAGGGTCCCGACGGGCGCCGAGCGGGACGCGTGCAGGGCGCACCTCGAGGCGGAGCTGGCCGAGATAGGGCCGGAGATAATATGCGTGATGGGAAACACGGCGCTCGGCTCGCTGCTCGGCGAGTCGGGAATCACAAAGCTGCGCGGCAGGGTCGCCAGGGTGGGCGGGCGCGTATTCATGGCGACGGTCCACCCGGCCGCCGTGATATACAACCCGTCGCTTGCCGGCGCGCTTGACGAGGACATTGCAAGGGCCGCCAGGCTGGCCGCGGCGGCCAGGGGCGGCGCGGAGGTGCCGGTTGACATCGTGCGTCCCTAGGGGGTTCTACGGGAGGCCGGTGGCAGAGGTCGCAAGGGGCCTGCTCGGCAAGAGGCTGGTGAGGAGGACCAGGCTCGGCACGATGTCGGGGATCATCACCGAGACTGAGGCGTACGGCCACGCCGACGACCCTGCAAGCCACGCGCACCGCGGCGCCACCGACAGGAACAGGGCCATGTTCGGGCAGCGGGGCCGCGCGTACGTCTACTTTACCTACGGGATGCACTGGTGCTTTAACATAGTCGCGAGGGGGCCGGGCGAGGAGGCCGGCGCGGTGCTCGTCAGGGCGGCAGAGCCGGAGTCGGGGACGGCGCAGATGATCCGCAACAGGGGCGGCAGGGGCGACGTCATGCGCGGGCCGGCGAGGCTCGCGCAGGCGCTCCGCATAACGGGGGATCTGTACGGGGAGGACCTCACGGTCGGCCGCCGCGTCTGGATAGAGGATGGGCCTGCCCCGCGCCGGATCAGGTCGTCGCCCAGGGTCGGCATACGCCTCGCGGCGCAGAGGCCGTGGAACTTTAGGTCCGCCTAGTCGTCGAGCGTCCACGGGGCTATCCGGCCCAGTATCCGGTGCCAGTCAAGGCGCAGCATCAGGACGACCACGGCGGTCATCGAGGCCGCAAAGACGGCGGTGCCCACGTAGACCGTGGACTCGTCCACGTCCTCGAGCAGCGGGCCCACCAGTGTGAGCCCGAGGTGGTGCGACGCCAGGACGATCACGTAGCTGAGCACCAGCTTGCCGGCCAGCGTGGCCGCGAAGAACCGCTTCGGGTCGTACCTTGCGAGCCCGAGCGGCACGTACACCAGGTCGTCCGGTATCGGGGTGGCCGCCGCGGCGAACGCGGCAGCCGCGCCGTACCTCTTTACGAGCCGCTCGAACGGGCGCAGGCGCTCCCGCGTCCTCTTCCCGACGATCCTCCTGCCGCCGTAGCTCGCGTAGAATATCACCTGCTTTGCGCCGGCCGAGAGGAGCGCCGATATCAGGGCCAGCGCGTGCAGGTCGAACTGGGGGCCGACGGACATGGTGGCAAGCAGCAGGAACCCCGGCAGCGGGACGAAGGGGACGAGCGACCCGAAGAAGCTGACCAGCCCGAGCAGGGGGTAGCCGATCTCCGGGGCGAACGGGAAGATGCCTGCAAAGTCCACCGGGCGCGGCCTGCGCGCCGGCGTTAATTTAGCCTTGCGGGCCCAGCAGCCGGACGGCCTGCTTGTAGTGGACCTCGTCTATCATCCTGCCGCGCACGGTGGTCGCCCCCCTGCCGGACGCGGCGGACGCCTCGTACGCGTCGCGCACCTCGCGCGCGAGGGCCAGCTGCCCCTCCGACGGTGCGAACCCCCCGTGTATGGCAGGCAGCTGGTCCGGGTGTATGGCGCACTTGCCGAGGTACCCCATGGAGCGGCCGCGCCTGCAGTCGTCCGCCAGCCCCCCCGGGTCGCGCACGTCCTGCCAGACGGAGTCGATGGCGTACCTGCCGGCCGCCCGGGCGTCGACGGGCACCTTTGATCGCGCATAGGCGGCGCTCCCGCCGCCCTCGTACTCGGACCCCATGTCGTGCAGCAGGTCAAAGACGCCAAAGACGAGGGCGGACGTCCCGCCGCACGAGGCGATCCCGAACGCGTTGACCACGCCGAGCGCCGACTCGATGGACGGGAGGACGGGGGCGCCGCACCCGAGCGAGTCCATCAGGCGCCTTGCCGCGTCCACCTCCCGGGCCGCGTCCACCTTTGGTATCACGACGCCGTCAAGGCCCGGCCCGCACGCGGCGCGCAGGTCGTCCTCCATCATCCCCGAGCCCGGCGAGTTCGTGCGGACCAGCGCGGCGCCCTCGAACCGGCCGCCGAGCGCCTCCCGCACGGCGCGCCGCGCCTCCTGCTTTTCTGCCGCCGGCACGGAGTCCTCGAGGTCCAGGCAGACGGCGTCGGCGCGCGCGGTGCGCGACTTTGCCACAAAGCGCGGGTTGTTGCCCGGCACGAAGAGTAGGCTGCGGAACTCCATGTCAGGGCTTTAGGATTATCTTGCCGAACAGGCCCTTGCCGGTGAGCATCTTTGTGTGCGCCTCGGCGGCGCGCTCGAACGGGTACTCGGAGTCGATCGCCGACTTTATCTTCTTCTGGCCCATCCAGTAGAGGCCCTGGTCAAGCTCGGCCTTTGTCCCCTGGGTGGACCCCAGTATGTTGGTCCCCTTGAAGAAGATGTGGCGGAGGTCGGTCTTTGCGTCGTAGCCGGTGGTGGCTCCGCACGAGACGAGGGTGGCGCCGTACTTTAGCAGGGTCAGCTGCTGGTTCCAGTGCGTCTGGCCGATGTGGTCGAACGAGATGTCAATGCCGGGCGCCTCGCCCTTTCTCTTTGCTATATCCTTTGATATCTTGCGCACCTCCTTGTACCAGTCCTCCTTGCGGTGGTCCACGGCGTGGTCGGCGCCAAGCTCGATGCACTTGTCGAGCTTGTCGGGGCTGGCCGTCGCGATGACGTCGCAGTTGTAGAGCTTTGCTATCTGGATGGCAAAGCTGCCGACCCCCGAGCCGCCGCCCATCACGAGGACGGTCTGCCCGGGCGTTATCTTTGCCCGGCCCACCAGCATGTGCCACGACGTGAGCAGCGTCATCGAGGCGGCCGCCGCCTCCTCGTAGGAGACACCCTCGGGTATCTTTGAGACGTTGACCTCCGGCAGGTGCGTCACCTCCGAGTAGGCGCCCCACGTCGGGCCGGTCTGGAAGCCCCAGATGGTCCTCTTTGTACAGTCAAACTCGCGGCCGTCCGTGCAGGCGCTGCAGACGCGGCACGACATGTTCGAGTGCGAGACGACCCTGTCGCCCACCTGGATCCCTCCCACGTCCTCGCCGACCGCTATGACGTCGCCTGCGGCGTCGGATCCCGAGACGTGCGGCAGCGGGACGGGCACCGGCTGGCCGCGCATGCCCCAGATGTCGTTATAGTTGAGGGCCGCGGCGCGGACCTTGAATACGACCTCGTCTGGCTTTGGCTTTGGATCGTCTATATCCCTCACCTTTAGTATGCGCGCATAGTCGTCATCGGGGGCGTACTCGTCATACACGACGGCCTTCATGCCCAAGCCCCCAGAATACCCATAATTATACCTGTCCCCCGAGGCCCTAGCCGAGGGGGGCCAGGAGGGCCTCGGCCCGGGCCCAGTTGGCGGAGCCGAGCCACCCCCTGACGTACGAGCGCCTGTCGGGCCCGTACTCGAGGTAGTGGGCGTGCTCCCACATGTCGAGCCCGAGCAGGGGGACCAGCCGCATGGACCGGGGGCTCTGCTCCCCCGGCGTGGCAAGGACCCTGATGCGCATCAGGGACGGGTCGAGGGCCAGCCAGCACCACCCGCTCCCCTCGATCCCGAGCGAGACTGACTCGATCTCCCCCGAGAGCCCCCCGAGCCCCCCGTAGTAGACGTCCGCCTGCCCCTCGAGGGCGGGGCCGGGGCGGCTCCCGCCCGGCACCAGCGACTCCCAGTAGACAGAGTGGTTGTCATACCCGCCGCCGTAGAAGCCGATCCGCCCCCTCGAGCCCTCGGGGACGGACAGCGGGTCGGAGAGCACCGAGGAGATGTGGCGCGGGTGCGCCGAGGCCCCGATCGACTCGAGCTCGGCGTTGAGCGCCGCGGCGTGCGCCCTGTGCACCTCGAGGTGGGACATGACGGAGGCGGGCCCGAGGAAGCCGCCGAGCCCCGAGCCGGCAAAGCGGGGCTCCGGCACGTGGTATGCCACGCGCCGCGGATCCCCCGTCCAAATATAACCGCAGGCGGGCTTTTTATACGGGGGGCGGGGCCGAACCCCCATGGCCGCGCTGGACGGCGCCGGCATCGAGATCATCCGCGCGTGCATCGGCAACGGCGGGACCGCCGACGAGCGCGTGCTGGAAGCTGCCGGCGTCGGGAGGTACGGGACCGGCAGGGTGCTTGACGCGCTCGCCGCGCTGGTCGACGGCGGGTACGTCGTGCGCGACGGCGCCGCGTTCCGGGCCACGGAGAGGGCCAGGGACGCGCTCTGGAACGCCGGGGATCCCGTGTGGGCACGGGTGCTGCGCCTGCTGCGCGCCAGGTCCTGCACCGCCCAGGAGATCGCGCGCGTGTTGATGATCGGCGAGGACGACGCGCGCAGGGAGGCCGAGTCGCTGCGGGAGTCCGGGCAGGCGGTGCTCACCACCCAGAGGCGCGGCGGAAAGGTCGAGGCCGTGTATGAGATCCAGTCGGAGGGGGCGTCCCGCATATCGAGGAGGGACGCGGCCGAGGCGGCCGACAGGATGGGGCGCGAGCTCGGGCGGGACGAGCCGGACATACCGAGGCTACGCAGGCTGCTGGAGGATATCAGGGCGTCACTTTGAGCGGATCTTGTCCTGTATCTGGGCCAGTATCATCTCGGCCCTCCTCCGGTCCTCGAACTCGTCGGCGTCATCGTCAAGTATCTCGTCGATCTCGTAGCTCTTGTCCACCAGTATGTCGGCCACGTGGTCATCAAGGGTGCCCGACCCTATCAGGTAGTAGGCAAAGACGGTGTTCCTCTGGCCTATGCGGTGCAGGCGGTCCTCGGCCTGCCTGTGTATGGCGGGGCTCCAGTCGAGCTCGGCGAACAGGACGTACTTTGCCCGGGTCAGGTTTATCCCCACGTTGCCGGCGCGCAGGCCCGCGATCATCAGCTTTGACTGGCCGTTCTGGAACATGTCTATCTGCGACTGGCGCTCAGAGTCGGACTGCCCGCCTATTATCGAGACGGGCGAGAACTCGGCCAGGCTCTCCCGCAGCAGCTGGTGTATGGCCCGGTGGTGGCAGAAGACCACGACGCTCTCCTCTATCTCCATGATGTTCTTTACAAAGTTTATCACGTGCGGTATCTTGGCGACGCCGGCGACCTGGCGCTCGCTCTGTATGGCGCGCTGGTACGAGGAGGACTTTGTCGACGGCGCGCCTGATCTCCGCTCCTCCTCGAGGCGCTCCCAGATCTTTTTCAGCTCGTCCAAGTAATAGTCGGTGTCGGCGCCGATCACCTCCTTGTACCGGACCTTGTCCTTGAGCTCGCGCAGCACGTCGGACTTTTTCCTGCGCAGCATGATGTGCTTTAGCAGCTGGTTGCGCAGCGAGGCGCGCCTGTTCTCGAGCACGATCGCCTTGCCCTTCTCGTTGACGTAGCAAAAGTACTCGCAGAACTCCTTGAACGACCCGAGCAGCCCCGGCTGGATGATGTCTATGATGGGCCATATCTCGGAGCCGCGGTTGTAGATCGGGGTCCCCGAGAGCCCTATCCTGTACAGCACGGTGTCTAGCGCGGCGAGCCTCTTGACCGCCTTGTACTTTTGGGTCGCCTTTGAGCGCAGGTTGTGCACCTCGTCGCAGACTATGGTGCGGATCCCCGCCGCCTCGATGTCGGCGCGCCTCTTGAAGAGCAGCTCGTAGTTTATCAGGTAGATGTCGCTCCGGGGCAGCGGCGCCCTCCTGCCGGTCCGGATGGTGGTGACGGTGGGCGAGCCCGAGTCCAGTATGCGGCCGTTCCGGCTCTTCTTACGGAGGAACTTTGCTATCTCCCTCTCCCAGTTGTGGAGCGTCACCAGGGGGGCCACGACCAGCACCGGGAACGCGTGCTTTTCGGTGGCCACGTACGAGAGCGTCTCGACGGTCTTCCCGAGCCCCATCTCGTCGGCCAGGAGGGCGTTCCCGGACGACTTTAGCAGAAAGTCAAGCCCCTCCCTCTGGAAGTTGAGCAGCCTGCCGCGGAACTGCTCCCCCGGCTTTGCCCTCTTGAGGTCGTGCTTTACGGGGGGCGGGCCCGGGCGGGGGGCCCGGATCCCGGCGGCCTTGCGCTGCCAGGCGTGCTTTGAGAGGACCTCCATCGGGTATCTTTCCATCATCATCTGTATCTGGCGCACGTTCTCGGCGTTGTCAGAGACTATCACCTCGTCGTCCCTCTCCCCGTACCACGCCTCCGGGACGAGCCTCGAGATCATGCTGACGGCCCTAGAGCCGGATATCTTCCAGCTCCATATCTTGGAGTACCTGTCAAGGACGTACTGGAGCGTCCCGATGGACTCTAGCGGAGCGTCCATAATTTGCCGGATGGATTGGAACACCGCTTATGAACCTTGCCGCACGTGATCGGGGCGATCAGCGATCGCCCGTGGCAAGCGTAATATGGCGGGGGCACGCCGCGCGCGAGCGCATGGAGCACGAGTCCGTATGGTGGCTGTACCTGGTGTTCTTTATGATCCCGCTTGCAAGGATCCTCCCGCGCCTGATCGCCAGGGTCCGCGGCACGCGCGCCGGATCGCCGGGCGGCTCGCCGGCCGGATCGCGCGCGGGGCGGGGGGCCGGGGAGAACGCGGGCCGGCGGGCCGAGCCAAGGACCGATCCGCGGATCGGGCTGCGGGCCGATCAGCGGCCCGGACAGGGGGGACGGGCGGCGGGGCCCGCCGAGGATCCGCGGCGCGACCTGCCGCCCGACAAGAGGGTGCTCGGGCAGATGAGCCTCGGGATCAGCGACTATGCCCGGATACGCGACAGGCTGGGCATGGACGAGGAGGAGCTTGACAAGATACTGGCGGACCTTGAGAAGGGGGGCCTGATGAGGGTGGAGCGCAAGTCCGGCCTGCTGGGCCAGAAGGTGGAGCTCCGCATAACGGAGGAGGGCATGAGGCGGTACCACTCGTGACGGCGGGGATCACGTGAGGTTCGAGCAGGAATCGGATCCGCCGGTCGACAAGCCGGTGGTGATAGCAGGCATGCAGGACATGGGGAACGTGGGGGGCGTCGTGATCGATTTTGTAAACAGGTCGCTCGGGACGGCGCCGTTCAGGAGGGCGGTGCCGGACCACCCGTCCCACGTCATCGACAGGGGCGGCAGCATCGACGTCCCGGACGAGGGGTGGGAGTACCGGTACGGAGACGGGGTCATCGTCTTCGGGGGCGGGCGCGGGCAGCCGGAGGGCGCGGAGATGGGCGAGCTCTGCCGCGACGTGATCGGCGTGGCGCAGAGTCACTCGGCCAAGATCATATACACGGTGGGCGGGTTCCACGCCGGATCCCGCGCCGGGGCGCCGCGCACGTACGTGACGTCCACGTCGGGTGCGCTTGCAGAGAGGCTCTCCGGCATGGGGATGCGCCTGACCCCGGGCAGGTCGGCGATAACCGGCTTTAACGGGATAATGCTAGGGTTTGCAAAGAACGCGGGGATGGACGGGATAGGCCTCTTTGGCGAGATAGACAGGCCGGACGTCGTCCAGTACGGGGCGGCCGCAAGCGTGGTAAGGACGCTCGGGGCGCTCACATACATGAAGATCGGCGACGCCGGCGAGCTAGAGTCAAGGATGCGCGGCTAGTGGGGCTTGCCCAGCGGGTGCGGGGGCGTGTTCTCGTCGTGGCACTCGCAGAGGCACAGACGCGTCTCGTGGTTGTTGAGGCAGTCGATGCACTCGTAGTGCTTCCGGGCCTCGCACGCAGCGCATATCACGACTGGTCGGGGGGATCTTGCCGAATTTGAGCCTTTAGATGCCCAGCTTGCGGGGGCCCATGGGGCCGGGTCCCTGGGAAAGGGGCGCGTCCCGGGTACGGGTCCGGGGGACGGGCCCCCGGGGCAGGGCCGCGGGGCGGGGTCAGGCCCCGGGAGCCGGTCTCGGGAGGGAGGAACCCCGCGTGATGGGCGCAGGACGGCCCTAGCAGGGGGCCGCATCAAGCAGGTACTGACGGAGAAGGGGCAGCGTAAAATTGTAAAAGCCGCGCTGCGACTTGAAGACGAGGCCGGCGTCTACAAGCCGGCTCATATAGTTGGCCAGGGAGCTCTTGCGGATTTCAGATGCGGCGATTATGTCTGAAAATCTCAGATCACCTGCAGGCATGGATGCCATCGCGTATAAGACCTTCTTCTGGCTTGAGCTGAGGGGGGCGATGCGCTGTAGAAAGAACGTCTCACCCAGGCCCTCGATTATCGAAGAACGAATCTTGGCATAATCGGCAAGCGTTATGTGGTTTTTGTCTGTTAGATCTATGACCTGCTTGGAGAAATATTGTATAAAATACGGATACCGCTCAGTGTCTTTTATGACGGCGTCGACCAGGTCGGGCGCAAAGTCCCATTTTGTATTCTTCAGCGGTATGGTTATCGCCTCGGCGGCTTTACCGGGGCGTATATTCGAGATCTCCATGGCCCTGAACACCCTCTCTGAATAGGATCTGGCCTTTTTGACGTTGATCAGGAGCGTGGGGAGGCCAGACAGTATGACTGAACACCGCTGCCCCGTTCTTTGGAGCTCGTTCATGGCACCGATGAAATTTGCAAGGGTGGCATTATCTCCGTTTTTGCCCATTGTGTGAAATTCGTCAAAGAGAAAGATGACGCCGGAGTGGTCACTCGTTATGGACCCCCATTTTTTTGATATATAGGCCATTATGCGGTTCATCAGGATCGGGTTTGTATCGGCATCGTAGGACGGCTCGTATTCCATGCCATAGGCGCCGACCTTTTTGGGTTTCATCTGGGCGGCCACGGCATGCGCTTTGGCTAAAATCTGCTCCTTTTTTGAATATTTTCAGATCGCGTCGTCCAGGGACTGCTTGAAGAATTCAAAGAATTTTTCCGGATCGTTGTGTTCCTCAGAGTATTGGTATTGGACCACGGGTAGAAAGCCATCCGCCTCGCACATGGTGGCGAATTCGTTGAGCAGGACGGTCTTACCCACCCCGCGAAGGCCGTATATCAGGATATTTCCGGCCAGGCCATTGTCAAGATCCGACAGCAGTGCACCCATCGCCGACTGCTCGGAGCCCCTGCCTGCCAGGTATGGGGGGTGCGTCCGGCGCCCGGCGTAAAGGGGTTGGCGTCTGTCATCACCCACCCGTGCTTTGATCCGCTATAATAGCAGATCAGTTGCTCCACAGTCGACAGTTAAATACTCTCAGGCGTGGGCGGGCAAAGTCGACAAAGTCGACAGTTAAATACTCTCAGGCGTGGGCGGGCAAAGTCGACAAAGTCGACAGTTAAATACTCTCAGGCGTGGGCGGGCAAAGTCGACAAAGTCGACAGTTAAATACTCTCAGGCGTGGGCGGCGGGCCACGCTCAACAAAAATCCAATCCGGGGCAGCTTTTGTTAATACCCCGCCTTAACAGAACCACGGGCGAGCGGGCCGCATGCTGGTCCCAGCCGTGGCAGTCCTGCTCGCCCTCGCGGTTCCGGCCGCCCACGCCTCCCTGCAGGACGTCATCGTCGAGTGGGAGGTGTCCCCGGGCGTGACGGAGCCCGGCGGCCCGGTAACGGTCCACGGGAGGGCCCTTGACCACGGGTACGACCCGCTCGAGGGGGCCGAGATAACGGTCAGGATAGGGGGCATAACGGAGTCGATCCGCACGAACTCGAGCGGCGGCTTTGAGGCCCGCTTCGAGGGCGGGTGGCAGGTGCCGGCCACGTACGTCGTCAACCTGGTAGCATCCTCGGGCGACGGGGCGTCCATATACGAGGGGCGGTTCCGTGTCGCCGGCAGCCTCGACGGGACGAACGAGCTGAGGGCGGCCCTATCCACCCCGGCGGCTGCAAGGTACCTTGCCGCAAACGCGTCTGACTTTGAGAGGGATCCCATAGGCGCGCGGCTCTTTGAGTACTATGACTCGATGAGGCGGGATCTTGAGGAGAAGGTGGCGGGAATGGCACCCACGACCAGGGATCTCCAAGCGGAGCAGTCAAGGGGCATCGCCGAGAGGCTGAGGCAGGAGGCCGTCGAGGAGTCCGAGCGGCGCGCGGGGACGGCCGATGCCGAGTCGTACAGGTGGAACCTGGAGATGGCGCACCCCGAGGTCAGGGAGCTGGTGGAGGGGCAGTTCAACTTTACAAGGGGCGTCCTTGACGGCGCAAGGGACGCCAGGGACGCCGTCATCGCGTCCGGCGGGACGAGCGAGCAGGCCGAGGACGCCTACTGGGAGGCGCTAAAGGTGCCGAGGGAGACGCTCGAGGAGTTCAACAGGAACGCCACCGGCGGCAACCCGCCGGGAACGGGCACCCCCTGACCCCCGGGAACCGTTTTTAACACGCGCCCCCGCCCTCGCCCGCCATGGGGCTTGCAAGGTATGCGGCATCAAGGGCGGCCGCCATGTCGGGGGTCCTCCTCGCGACCGTCCTCATCACCATCGCGGTGGTCGGATCCAACATGGACGTGATACTAAAGCAGGGGATCTCGGTCCAGGTCAGGACCGAGCTTGCGGCCGATCCAGCGACGGTCGCCTCGTTTGGCACCCCCGAGGAGTTCGAGGCGTACGTGGCGGGCATCGTGCGCGAGAGGGAGGTCCTTCTAGGACTTGACGAGCCGTGGTACTCGCCGCTGCGCCTCGGGCAGTCAGTATACCGCGTCATCACGCTTGACTTTGGGCACGCCACGTTCCTCACGGGCGACACGGGATCCACGTCAGTCTCTGAGATCATACTGGAAAAGCTCCCGCGCACCATACTGCTGTTTACCACCGCGACGGCGGCCATATCCCTCATCGGCATCCTGCTAGGGGCGCTGGCCGGCAGCAGGGCCGGCTCCGCCCCGGACCGGGCGACCTCGGCGTTCGCAGTCGCAAGCTCGAGCTTTCCCGTCTGGTGGGTCGGGATCCTGATGATCTTCCTCCTCGCGTTCACCTACCAGGTGTTCCCCGCAAGGTCCACGCCGGACCTCCCGCCCACCGACCCCGGGTACGCCGCGTCCCTCCTCTACCACATGGCGCTCCCCCTGATCACCCTGGTGCTGGTCGGGTTCGGCTCGTGGGCGTACCTGGTGAGGAACTTTATGTCGGGGATCATGCGCGAGGACTTTGTGGCCGCAAAGGCGGCCATCGGGATCCCGCGCAGGAGGATAGTATACACGCACGCCCTGCGCAACGCGGCCCCGCCCATAGTCACGGTGCTGGCGCTGAGCCTCTCGGGATCCCTCGGCGGCGCCATCATAACCGAGGCCGTCTTTGACTGGCCCGGCATGGGGAGGCTCTACTTTGAGGCGATAACTGCGCTGGACCTGCCCGTCATAGTGGGCGCCACGTTCGTCCTCACCGTCTTCTTCCTTGCAAGCGTCCTTGCTGCGGACATACTGTACGGGTACTTTGACCCGAGGATACGCGCGCGATGAGCGCGGCGGGGCGCGTGCTGCGCAGCAGGGCGGGCGCGGCCGGCGCGGCGCTGCTGCTCGTCCTCGCCGCCACGTCGGTGCTCGCCGTCACCGCGGTCCCCCCCGAGGCGTTCAGGGAGTGGGGCAACCCGGCAAGCTGGCTCTCCCACCCGAGGGCCGCCGCCCCCGCCTGGGCCGGCCTCATCCAGCAGGAGAGGATCCCGGAGCACCTCCTGCTCGAGGGGCCGCGCGCCGGCGGCAGCGCCGGGGCCACCCACACGGAGACCCGCGTCTTTGAGTTTGACTACGAGTACGACGGGTTTCCAAGCGACCTCATATACGGGTTCGAGGCATCGTACGAGGGCTCGCCGCTGCTCCTGCTGCGCCTGGAGAGGCCCGACGGCTCCTCGATGCGCATCTACTCGGCGCCGCTCCCGTTCCACGGCGAGTACGGGGCCCAGCACGTCAGGGTCTTCTCGGCCGACCACGCCGTGAGGAAGAACGCGGCCATGCAGGCGCCCGCCGCGCCTCTCCTCCCGGGCGCCCCGGCCGAGCGCCTGCTCTTCTCCGACGGGGCCGGCGGCCCGCTGGCAGGAAGGTACGCGCTCGTGGCAGACGTCCACTCGGCGGCAGGCGGGATAGCAGTCTCCGGCGAGTCGCTCGTGGTGGGGGGCAGGGCGTTCGGCCTGATGGGGACCGACGAGCTGCGCAGGGATGTCGCGACCGGCCTCCTGCTCGGCGCCCCCATCGCGCTCTTCATCGGGCTGTCGGTGTCAATCTCCTCGGTGGCCGCCGGCCTCCTCTACGGCGTCTATGCCGGGTACAGGGGCGGGAGGACCGACGAGGCCATGATGAGGCTCAACGACGTGGCGTACGCCATACCGGCCCTGCCGCTGCTCGTCATGCTCGCCGTCACGGTCAGCGGCAGCATATTCGTCATGGCAGGGTTCCTGGCGCTCTTCGGGTGGGTCGGCGTCGCAAAGGTCTCAAGGAGCATGGCGCTGCAGATACGGACGCGCGGGTACGTGGACGCGGCGGCGCTGATGGGGCACGGCTCTGGCAGGATAATCAGGCGCCACATACTGCCGCAGATGCTCCCCTACGCGCTTGCAAGCGTCGCCATATCCGTGCCCGCCGCGATAACCACCGAGGCGGGGCTGAGCTTCCTCGGGCTCGTCGACCCCTCGTTCCCCACCTGGGGGCAGATGCTGCACGACGCGGACGTCCACGGAGCCGGCTCCCGCGGGATGTGGTGGTGGATAGTGCCGCCCGGCGTGATGATCGCCGTGACGGGGCTGGCGTTCGTGCTGCTTGGAAACGCCATCGAGTCGGCCACCGACGTCAGGTCGCAGGCGCTTCGAACCCGCGGATGACGCCGAGGGCGCCGTCGGTGAGCCGGATGGTGTAGACGCGCGAGGACGGGTCGTCCGGCGACTTTGCAAGCTCGTCGGCCAGCCTGGACCTGGCGTCCTCGGAGCCGGCGTCGTGCGCGCACAGCCCGAACGACTTTAGCCCGAGGTCCCTCTCCCGCAGGTACGATATGAAGCCCCGATAGCCGTCGGGATCGCCCCACCCGGCGCCCCGCTCCTCGCACAGCCCTATCCAGACGTCTATCGAGTTGTGGAAGAGGACCCTTTGGCGCATCTCATCAAGGGTCAAAAGTCAGCACGCTTCATCTTGGAGCCGCACCGCGGGCAAGAGCCCCCCTTGTACGTGTTGTTGCAGACGAGGCAGACGTACTTTACCCCGCCGGACCCGCGCGGGCCGGACCCGAAGAAGCCGCCGGCCCCCGAGCCGTACCCCCCCATCTGGCCGCTGTACCTCTTGCGGAGCAGCAGCGGGAACGCCACGAATATCGCGAGGGCGGCGGCCAGGCCGAACGGGAACGGGATTATCCACTGCAGGGCGATGCTGAGCCCCAGGGACGCGAAGAGAAAGATGAGGTAGGTCTTGTACTGGAACAACGGGGATCGTGGGCCGCGTAGAGTTATAAAGTTTTGCGGAGATCCCGGGCACCTGTGGCCGGATCCCCGTATATTGAGAGCGGCAGGCGCCTCCCGCCGCTGTCCCACGCGTACACGGAGCCGTCCTCGTACGGGAACCCCACTATCACCGAGACGAGGCCGAAGAAGTTGTGCAGGTCCGTCAGGGACGGCTCGGCCGGGCCGCTCGGGTGCGAGTGCACCATCCCCACGTAGCTGAGGTCGAACGGGAGGAACGAGTGGGGGAACCCCGCAAAGGAGGGGCCCGACTCGCTGAACGGCGGTATCACCAGCCCGTCGACGGTGATGAGCCCCCGTTTGGAGCGCCCCTTGAGGACGAGCACACCCTCGTTGGGGTGCTTTATCCGGCAGTATGACAGTATGCTGTCCATCACGTCGCGCCTCACCTCGACGCTCCGCTCCAGCTTTTTGCCGAACATCTACCCGCGCTCCACCACGTACTCGGTGCTGGACATGGCGCACAGCAGCCGCCCCGCCTCTGACACCATGCCGGGGATGCCGCCCTCCAGCGCGGCGGCCTCGGCGCGCAGCGACTCGGACCTCTCGGCCGCCATCCGGGCCATCGATCCGGCCCTCTCTAGCGCCTTCTCGGCCCTCTCCAGGCCCAGGGGGCGCGCCGATTCGACCTCGGCCTCTATCGCGCGCCCCGCCTCCTCGTGCGCAGAGATCCGCGCGGCCAGCCCGGGCGCCGCGGCGCCCGCCTCGTCGACCTGCGCGAGCGACTTTTGCACGTCCTTTACGGATATCGACCCCGACGAGACGGCGCGCCTGACGTTGCCGAGTATCTCGGCGACGTCAGCGTCGCTGCCGCGCCGGAGCGCATCGTACGGGTCGGACGCCAGAGACTCGAGGAGCGCCTTTTTCTCCTTGTCAAGCGACGAGCCGTACGAGTACCTGCCAAGCGGCCTTGATATCCGTGCAAAGACGGAGGCGGCCTCGGCGCGCAGGGCGGTGCCGGCCGCCTCGTGCGCCCCCGACTTGTCCCTCGCTGCAAGGTACCTGGCATAGCCGTCGGACCCGCGCTCCTCCTCCACCTTGGCGCGGAGGGACTCCTCCTCCCCCCTGTGCGCCGCCGCGTCCCGCGCCGCCTCGCCTGCCTTCTTGAGCAGGTCGGCGCCCCCCTCCTCGGCCTCGGCCACCCCGGCCACGATCTCCCGTATCCGCGCCGCCGAGTCCCGGCGCAGGTCCGCCTCCGTCACGAGTACCCGGAGCTCCTTGTGCGCGGCGCTCACCTCGGCCATGTCGTCCCGGAGGCGCTGCGAGTACTTTTTCGCGAACAGGTGTATCACGCGCTTTTGCCTGCCGAGCGCGTCGCCGACGCGCTTTAGTATCTGGGCCATCTGGGCCTCAAGCTCACGGGCGCCGTCCTCGCCGGAGACCTCGGGCAGGCCGTCAGAGCACCTGCCGATCGCCTCGATCACCTGCTTCTTGCCGCGCACGACGATCACCCGTATGTTCCGGTCCGCCTCGTCCACGTCAAGGTCGTCGTCCTTGAGGAGGCGCCCCACCTCGGCGAGCCCCTCCACGGCGGGGGCCGCCCGCTCGCGCAGGCGGGCGGCCTCCTCGGCCAGCGTCCTGCCGCGCAGCGACTCGATCTCAGAGACGGCCCCCGGCACGTCGCGCAGCCGTATGGTCCTGCGGGGCGGGGGCTCGGGGGGCTTTTTCTTCTTGCCAAGCCCGAACACCATGGGGGCGCGGCGCGCCCCGCTCATTAAAAAATCGTGTGAAGGTTTAAAGGCCCGCGCGGGCCCGCGGCAACGTGCGCCGCACCGGCAGGGTCAGGAGGAGGGCCACAGTCGCGGCCCCGGCGCGGGCCGTGTGGGCCGTCATCGGCGGCATATACGGGATGGAGAAGTGGGCCGACGGAGTCACGGGAACGGACGCCCTGCCGGGCCCGAGGCGCGGCGTCGGCGCAGGCAGGGTCGTGAGGATGGCCGGCGGGCGGGGCATCGAGGAGTATGTCACGGCGTGGGACCCGCCAAGGTCATACACGTACGTGGCCGTCTCGGGGCTCGGCGCGAGGGCGTACGTGGCGACTGTCAGCCTGGCAGGATCCGGCGGGCGCACCGCCGTCACGTGGGAGTCGTTCGTCTGCGCCGACTCGGGGCTTGACGCCCTGCTGGACGACCTAGGGCGGTTCTACTCTGGGTCGCTGGCGGGCCTGCGGAGGCTCTTGGAGAAGGGGTAAATATCCCCGGGATGCAGGCACGCGCGTGAGCGACATGCGCGCCGTGCTCGCCGGGATCGGGATACTCTTTGCCGGGTTCATCGTCATGGCGGGGCTCGGGGGTGACCACAGGGACGCGCTGGCCGAGGCGGCCGAGTTCGGCGAGTGCGCCGGGAACCCGGGGTGCGAGGGGGACGCGGCGCTCTTCTTCGTAGCAGTCGCGTGCATCGCGGGGGCCGGCGCGTTCATGCTGTACAGGGGGGCCCGCGGCGACTGGGACAGCAGGGTAAGGCCGGAGGACGTGGTCGGCCCCAAGAGGCCCGGCTAGTCCTTTCTTATCAGCGTGGCAGTCGAGCGCACCTTTTCAAGGCGCTGTATGCCCCACGTGACGGCCTCGCGGGCCTTTTCAAAGTTGTCGGCCTCGAGCACGACCATCATGTCGTGCGCCCCGATCGTCTCAAAGACGTCCACCACACCGTCGGTCCCCCGCAGCTTTTCGGCCACGTCGGCCTCGGCCCCGAGCTCGCAGTTGAGCATCACGTACGCGCGCGTCATGCCGGCGCGGCGCCGGGCTCGGTATTTAAACCTGCGACGCTCACACGACGTGCACGAGGTCCTTGAGGTTGCGGCGCGGCTTTGGGTACCTTGACTGCTCGGGGTACCCGATGCAGAGGATCGACGAGGGGACAAGATCCGTCCCGATCACCTCCATCACCGCCCGCTCGTCGAGCATGCCTATCCATATCGAGCTGAGCCCGAGGGCCTGAGCGGCCAGCTGCGAGTAGGCGGCGGCCAGGGTGGCGTCCTGGATTGCGAACTTTGTAAGCACGTACTGCTCAAAGTCGAACTTTACGCGGGCCGGGTTCTTGCAGAAGACCAGCACGGCGGGCGCGTCGACGTACTTTTGCCCGTTGCACGCGGCCACCAGGCCCTTCTTCACCTTGGGATCACGGACGTAGAATATCTCGAACCCCTGGTAGTTGCCCGCCGTGGGCGCCGTGTCGGCCGCCGCTATTATCCGGTCCATCTTTACGGCCTCGACGGGCCTCTTTGAGAACCGGCGGGTCGACCTGCGCCTTGCCATCACCCGGAACATGTCGGTGTCGGTGTCCGCCTCGGAGGCCGACGAGAGTATGTGGTCGAGGAGCTGGTTCCGCAGCCCCGGGTCATAGTCGGGCTCGTCCTGCGGCTCGTACCCCTTGGGGTATATCCGGGTCCCGTGCACGGGGATCATGGGCGGCCCGTGGTATTAAAACGGCGCCTCTGGCTCGAACGAGTCGCATCCGGACCCGCACGGCTTGTTCATGACCCCCTCGCAGGACCCGTCTGCAGCATGCATTATGCGGTGGTGGCCGCAGTACCGGCACCGCTCCCTAAAGTGGGATATCACGTCCTCCAGCGGGATCCCGGACCCCCGCAGCCTCTCCCCCGTGTCCATGCGGGGGCGCCGCGCGTCCCGGCAAATTAACCAAGCGCCCGGCGGGGGGGCGTCCCGGGATGTAGGAGGGTTTTGGCGCCGGGAATGACATTCGAATTCGGGCCGGGGCCCACGCCTGCGGCAGGGCCACGCGGGGGCCGTTTTCGGGCCTTTTTGAATATCTTTTACGCCTGAGGGCCCAGATGTTATTTTATGCGACATTCAAAGTCTGCAGCGGCAGGCACGGAAAAAGGTGCGTGGAAGATGGGTAGGAGGACCAGGGCTACGCACTTTTTGTCAAATCCTGAACTGAAAAGGCTCCTTAAATACAACCCGGGACTGGAGGGCATGGACGACGACATCCACAAGTCCCGGTACAGGACGGAGCTGGAGCTCAAAAAGATAGCAAAGAGGCACCCCGGGCCCAACTATGAGCTGGCCTGCAGGTACATCGACAGGCTCCACATGGCCAACCGCTCCCTGGGCAGGATCTCAAGCTATGCGGCCGGGGTCGCAAAGATACTGGATATCTGCGGGGCCACCGTGGCGGAGTGGAGCCGGGAGGACGTCGAGCGGATCCACAAGTCCATAGCCTGCTCCAGGTACTCCAACAGCGTCAAGAAGGACACGCTGACCTGCCTCAAGAGGCTGTACCACTTTGCCGTCCACGGGGACATACCCAACAAGGCGGCCGGCGGGCAGTACGACCCCATGGTGGCCTGGATAACCCCGGGCGCCTTTAACGAGAGGCACCAGAAGATCCAGCCGATGGACCTGCTCACCGAGGAGGAGGTGCTGGCCCTGGTCCGGGCCGTAAAGGACACGGGCCGCCACGTCAGGCGGAACGTGGCCCTCATATTCATGATGCTCGAGGGGGCCTACCGGCCCGGCGAGATCCTCTCCATCAGGGTGGGCGGGGTCGAGCTGTACGACGGGTTTGCAAAGGTGATCACCACCGGCAAGACCGGCCCAAAGTCCCTCACCCTGGTCTCCAGCTTTGGGCCGCTCCGCGAGTGGCTCTCAGAGCACCCGCGGGTCGACGACCCCGAGGCGTTCCTGATGTTCCACAACAACGCGGCGGGCGTCATGGGGTACAGCAGCCTGGCATACACGATAAGCTCGGCCCAGAGGAGGGCGGGCATAAAGAAGAGGATCTGGCCCTACCTCTTCCGGCACACGGCCCTGACCGAGTACAGCAAGCTGATGGGCAACGTGGCAAAGATCTACGGCAACTGGACGGCCTCGTCCAACATGATAAGCGTCTATGAGCACCTTGCCAGCTCCGACCAGGAGGACGCCGTCCTGAGGCTCCACGGCATGAGGAACGAGAGGCGCAGGTCCGCCGTCCTGCTTGCCCGCCAGTGCCCCTCCTGCGGGGTTGTCAGCTCGGCCGACAGGGAGGCGTGCCCCGGGTGCGGGGGCGGCATGGAGGGGGCGGGCCACCCGATGGAGGGGCCGGCCGTGCAGGGGCAGGATGGATGGCCGGCCGGACACCCGGCCGGATACCCGGCCGGCGGCGCGTACCCCGCGCCCCCGGCGGGGACCGGGGCGGGAGCCGGCCTGGCGGGGGCCGGGGCAGTGGGCTCGGCGGGCGGCGCGGCAGTGCCGGCGGAACGGCCCGGGGAGGGCCGCGCATGGACATCCGGGCCGGCGGCGGCGGGGGCCGGGCGCGCCCGGATGCAGGAGTATGTGGGATACGGGACGGGACGGGGGGAGGACGGCCAACGCGTGGATCCGGGGATGCCCGCCCGGACTGCAACCCGGACGGCGGCCCGGGGGTCGTCCCAGCCGGACGACGCGGATGCCAAGATCAAGAGGCTGGAGGAGGCAAACGCCCGCCTGCAGGGGATGGTAGGCGACCTTTTAGCAAGGCTCAGCCAATAGGGCCGATCAGGACCAGTGGTCCAGTCGGTCTATTGCAACGATCCGGGAACAGCCATACTCTTTCATCATCATCCGGACCGCCAGTTCCTCGCCCTTGGTGAGCTTCCTTTCCATGGCCCCCTTGGGCTAGTCCACGTACATAACCGTTATCATCTGGCCCTGGAGCCGCCCTAGGCTGGCCACCACCCTGTCCAGCCGCCTCCTAAAGCGGGCGGATCTGGGCCCCATTACCAGTATCGCCCTTATGGCCGGCCTTGAGCCGACCCGGAGGTGGACCTCGGCCTCGTGCAGGAGCAGTCCCGACTGCCTCCCCCCGAACCGCTCATACGGGTTGAACAGGCGCCTCCCGGCCCCTGTCACGCGGACTATGTTCCTGGCCTCGTAGGTCACCGCCTTGTACTCGTTCCTGTCAAGCCCGGAGATATCGGCCACCACGACCAGGCCCAGATCCAGCCACCGGGAGGCGAACAGGGCGGCCGCCATGCTGCTGACTGTAAATGACGTAAAGTCCGGCACCGCCGCGTACTTGGCCCTCTTGTGGAATCCAAAGGCCCCGCCACGTCTTGACACGGTCTCAAGCTCCCCTATCAGTGTGCCACGGTAGATCAGGACCGCACTGTCCACGATCCCACCCAGTCTCGTGTTGCACCGTCCCATCAGGGCGTCAAGATCCACCATCCTGTCGCTGAACTCCCGCGCCGCCGCCACGACCTCCTCATACTTGTGCAGATCCGACGACCTGATTATCGCGATATCCGGGGCGATGGCGGTCCCGGAGGCGGAGGACGGGCGCCTATACTTCCGGGCGGCGGCGGTATGAACAAAGTCGCCAAAGCGCTCGTCCAGCCGCCTCCCCACGGCCCCGCCGGCGACCTTCTTTAGCACGGCCCTCAGCCGCTTCTCGGATCCCAGCAGGAGATCCAGATCCGCCCTTGGAAGGCTGCCGATCCGCGCGCCGGCATCACCCACGGGGATTCTTGGACTAGAATCAAAAAACTGCCGCCATGCGTCCAATACGGGGCCCGGGTTTGGGGCCAGGGCCAGAGGGCCGCCGCCCGCCCGGGCACGCCCGCCGGGCTTTGGGACTAGTACCGGATATCCGGGCCCGCGGGAGGCATCATGCGCCGGTGGCAATCCCTTCCAGCCTCTTCCTGTCCTCCTCCTCCTGCCTGACGACGGCCATGTACGCATCCACGTCAAGGTGCTTGAGGATGGCCGACTCCAGCAGGTCCTCCAGGACCGCGGGATCCAGGGCGTCAAGCTCCCACGAGTCCCCGCCGTACTTGGCGGCGTACTTGCGGGAGCGCGGATCCGTCTTCTTTGCCGGGTTGGGGGGCAGGTCGTGCTCCCTTATCTGGTCCATGTTG
>UYNY03000032.1:0-11018 GCA_900620265.3 Nitrosopumilaceae archaeon
GTCATCCTCCTTATGTGACTGCGCATCTCTCTTGCGTTCGTCATGGCCGACCCCCTGCACGGGGGATCTAAAAACCTTTCAACGTGCGCCTTTTTCTTTTGAAAATTAATTATGAGCTGCACTATAGGGTGACTAGGGAGGATCACTAGGGCCCCTAGGGAAAAACCCTAGTGATACTAGGGAGGATCACTAGTATAACTAGTGGAAGCCGCTGATGACGCTCGAAGCAACTCTAAAGCCACCACGGGATCGTCTCGGGAGCCAAAGCGTCTCTTGACCCGTGCCGGATGATACGGGAGTAGGGCCCGGGCTGCCGACAGTCTCACGGATGGTAGAGTGACTGGAGCCGGAACACGACCTGACGGGACGCCAAGGTCTCCTGCCGGGATCAAGCCGGGGGTCGGGCTGACACATCGGAGGACCAATCATAGGGGGGCACCGGTGACATATGACGGGATATGCCAAGAGTATGCGTCCGGGTTATCCCGTGCCGGATGTTTTGGAGAATAGGGGCCCGTGAGGGCCAGCCGGTGATGGCGGTAAGGTGGTCGCGCGCCGGGTATTGTCTGGAGCAGGCGGCAAGGGAGATCATCGGCGCGCCGTGCAAGATCCTAGAGTCGGATTTTGACATCGCGGCCGGCAGAATGGGCCTGGAGCTGGAGGTGCCGGGCGAGACAAGTGCATATCTCTCCGACGTGGAGCTCAAGGTGCGCGGCGGAGACATGAAGCTGGTCGCCGGCAGGTGCGTCGAGATGTCGGGATCGGCCGACATGGAGAGGGCGATCGAGAGGGGAAGGCTCGTTGATCCCGGGGAGATGGGCGGATCCCGCCCGATCATGGAGATCTACAGGTACGAGGACAGCGTCATGGAGATCAGCCTCTCGTGCTGGATAGGGGGCTTTGCCGGGATGGGGGCTGTGGAGGAGGCCATGCGCAGGGCGGAATTCGCGATGTTGAGGACCAGAGACGCGCCCCCTCCCCCCCCCCGCGCGGGATCTGGCAGCTTCCGATAGGCGCTAAAGCCGGGGCAGCTACGCGGTCGGATCCATGACGCGGCCCATGAACAGCAGCGCCCCCGTCTCGTCGTCCTGTATCGCGAATATGAACGGGTGGTCGGCCCTGAAGACCTGGCGCTCCGGGACGCTGTCAGGCCCGCTACTGAGAACGGTCGCCGCCGCCGCCTCGGTCCCCGCCTCGTCGACGCTCACGAACCCCTTGTGGATGGCAACGGAGACGTGCATGCCGCGCCCGGTCCCGGCGTCCGTACCAATCCCGGACAGGTCGGACACGCCGGGCTCAAAGACGTCGGCCACGCCGAGGTTTTTGAGGTAGTCTGCCAGGTCATAGACAGTGTCAGTCTCGAACTTTGGGATTTGGACGAGCGTCGTCGTGGGCTTTAGGTCACTCGCCCACCCATCCATGCTTTGTGGGGAGATGGATCCCTCGAGACCGCGTATCCCGTCCCTGTCGTCGGGCAGCAGCACCAGCATGGACAGCCCGGCCCCCTTGTAGGGAAGCCTCACCATTTGGTGGCCCCCAAACGACGCATAATCAAAGATATCTGTCACGGACATCATCTCCACCAGCGTGTTATCCATGCTGTTCCTCCAGAAATAGACGTTATGTGTATAATCAATTGGAAACTGTGTCTCCCACTCGCCTGCAAAGTGTATGGCGTTCGTGATTATGAGGCGGGTCATAGAACTGATGTCCTTCTCACTGAGGACGTCCCGTATCGCGCCGTTGGTGTTCTCCTCCATCCAGCCGTTGACCCGCCCGACCCCGTCCTCCTGCAGGTCGAGGCTCTCCGCGTGCGCCCCATAGTTGTCCCTCACGGCGTCCCTGTACGAGTCAAGCAGATCCAGCCCGTCGTCGACCCACAGCGCGTTTGCCATCGCCAGCGTCGAGTCCGGGCCGGCCCTGTTGGTGCGCTCCACCAGGCCGCCTATGTCGCCGTGCCTCGCATCCGCGTCCTCGTCGAGCCCGAAGGCGTCACGTATCTGCGCCGCCGTCTCGCCCTTGGCGCCCTCGTACAGGGCGGAGAACGCAACGTACATGCCTACCGGCGAGAAGAAGATGTTGCCGTCGCCGCCTGACACCTGGTTGTAAAAGTCAATCGCGAACCGGTTGCTTGCCGACACGGCGTCCAGCACGGCGACGGGATCCCGCGCCGGCCCGATGTGCGCGGAGTCGGGGCCGCCGGAGGCCGCGTAAAGCGCCGCCGCCGATACCGCCACGGCGGCTGCCACGGCTGTCAGCCTTACGTTCAAGGGATTTCCACCACGAACGGCTCCAGCACGTGGTTGAAGGGATCGGTCGCCTCTATCCAGAACATGTACGCGCCTGGGGAGCTAGCGGTAGATCCGTGCCGTATGTCCAAAATCTCCACTCCGGGGGCAATCCCGTTGTTGGTTGTAAGCCCTGACGCTCCAAGGATTTGTGCGACCGCAGTGCCGTGCGACGGGACAATTTTATCGTTAATAATACCGTATATGGGCTTGGAGGAATCACCGCATTTGTTATCATCGCATGTGACCCGATCTACAATCCGGTCACCAAACGCGCTAGTGTGGTTTATGCCAGTGTCGATTACCGCCACGCGGACGCCTGTCCCGTCAACTGACCTGCCCGCCGATGTAGCAAGTTGCCGCATTGTGGCACCAATGGCATCCCGTGCAAGATCCACGTCAGACTCTACGTGAAGTTCGCCGTCTCCGAGCTTGTACACGTCCTCGTGCAACGAGAACCCGGGTACCTCTGCCACGGGGATCGACGCGGTCACGAACGAGAGCGTCTCGGCGGCAACGACGTCCCTTGCACCCAGCAGGCCGAGCCGCTTTACCACGTCCTCCTTGTTCTCCCTGGCCACCTCGTCGGGATCCCGGTCGTCGCCGTCGTCGCGGCTGACCACCAGTATCACGTCATAGTACCTGACGCCGTCAAAGACGCCCGGGTCGCCCGCTCGCGGTTCCGCGTCGATCAGATCTTGGATCTTTTGGTAAAAGCCGTCGTCGAACTTGAACTCTGCCCCGGTATTGGCCACCGGGCCCACGCTGTCATCTTGAGGTATGATATCAGGGGCGGACGGATCCCCGAACGGGCGGCCCGTGGTCTGGGCGTATACGATTGCCGGCAGGGCGGCCGCAAGCAACGCGAGGACTAGGAGCCTCTTCACATGGAGGGGCCGAATCCAATGTATTTAAGGATTTTAAGGCAAGGTTCTGTAAAGTTGGCGGGATATGGACATAATAGGGAAGGCAATGTCTGAATCCATCTAGAACGTCGCCCTCCAAGACCTCACCGTCTAGGGCGGTTTTGGGCATTTTGAATATCTTACCATCCCTTGTTTAAATGGTGCTTATCCCGCCAACTTTACAGAGCTTAAGGTAAGATGCCGCCGGACTGCCTGATTCTGTCCTTCAGATTCTGCCAATAGGTGTACCCCTCGATCTCGTCATCAGGCCCGCGTCAGCCCGGACGGTTCCAAAGAGATTCCGCGGGTTCCACAGGGCCGTGGCCCGCGCGGACCATACAGTAGCAACAGGGCCGGGAGACGCCGCGTCCCACGGCCTTATGTGGTCGGGTCCATAACGCGGCCCATGAACAGCAGCGCCCCCGTCCCGTCGTCCTGGATCGCGAATATGAACGGGCGGTCGGCCACAAAGCGCTTGCCCAGGTATAACGGTGGCCCGCTGACCCGGCGCGCCTCGGGGGCCGTTGCGGCGGCCGCCTCCGTCCCCGCCTCAGACACGTCGATGAACGCCCTGTGGAGCGTGTCGCCAACGTGCAGTTTCCCACTGTGCCTGACGCCGAACATGTAGAGCTCCGGCAGTATCGTCTCAAGTCCACGCCCTGCACATATGAAAAACGGAGGAATGAACGTGTGCGGCACGGTTGTTGACCACGCAATCAAAATTATTCAAAACGAATCCGTAACCATGGATCTTTAATCTCGGTATGCGGTGTCGCCCATGCGGGGACGATACATCCCGGGATATGACACGCGTGGCGGCGCAGATCGTACAATCCGGATGCCGTCCTACACTGCTATAAAACCGATACGTACCACTGTGGTACGTATTTTCCCCGGATCCACCACTAGGCATGCGAATTCCGCCGGACAGGAGCATGTTAAATACAATAAGGACGCACGGGGGGCATGATCACGCCCGTAGCAGCCGGATCATTGGCGGCGCTGTCTCTGCCGGCGGCAGCGGCCCTGACGTGGCCCGGTGCAGGCAGCGCCCAGGACTTCACGGATGGGGCAGATCAGCAGCCCGTCGTCCCCGACGTGAATATTGCCCCATACAACATCACCTTGGATGCACGGACCGTGGAAATGATCGAGGTATTCAAGTTGGATATAGGTACGTTGCTAGAATACAAGGATACGGCGGAGTTTAACGCCAAGACAAGCGAGACGCTGGAAAAGCACGACGGGATGCTTAGGGACATTATAGAGCACGCGCGCCAGCACACCGGTACGAGGGAGTTCACAGAACAGGAGATCCAGGAGGCGATCGGTTACATATTTCGCGAGGGGATAAAGGAGGCCGAGGAGAAGGCAAGGTTCGGGGGCGGCAATACCGTGGAGGCGGGGTTCGGTTGGACGCCGCTTCCCCTGGCCCATGCCGCGTGTCCGCCCACCACGTCCCCCTCATACAAGCAGATGGTCATAGACATAAGGGGCGGCACGTATGGCAACTATGAGTTCAACGGCGGAAACGCCCTGTACAGGGTCCAGATAGACAAGATCCCAAATTCGTGCTCCGTTCAATTTAAACTGTATTTTTATGACGAGGATCATCCCTGGGCAGACGCGGCTTATGACATACTGAGGGGACTCATGTATAATCGGGATCATGATGAGGAGATATTCATCATACATGGCAACAGCAGAATAGAGTTCCCCAACACATGGAGCTCGGACGGCGTATATGCATGTCTAGATGGACCGGCTGGGTGCCACTATACCACTACCAAGCCTTACGTACCGGGCAGCACCGTCTATGTGAGCAACACGTGGAACCATATGATGGACACATCGGACACCAACTGGGACTTTGCCAAGTCCCGAGTACCGTGATCCGGCATGAGATATAGGCCGTTCCTGTACACGGCGCTCCCGCTTGCAAACATGGCGATCCTGCTGGTGGACTTTGGTGGGCCGGCTGATGTGGAGGCCGACATGCCGGGGAGGTTCGCTAACATCGTGCCGCTGATGGCGCTGTTCTACGTCCACATGGAGCTTGCGGCGCATGGGCTCGCCCCCGCCTTCCTGGGCGACTATGGCCCCGAGTACCTCGCGTCGGTTTGGCCCGCCCTGGCCGCGTTCCTCGCGCTCTTCTGGATCCCGGTCGCGTACGGCGCCTGTCGCGTGTGGGGCTGGATCCGCAGGCTGGCACGCGCGGCCGGGACGGGCGGCGCGCCGCCGTGCAGTGCCGCAGGGCAGGGCAGGCGCAGGCTAGCCCTCTACGCGGGGCTGCCGCTTGCCAACATGGCCGCGTTCTACCTGACCGCCGGCGCGCCTGCCTCGGCCGCCAGTCAGGCCGTCATGTGGTCCAGCCCCGTCGCCATGGTGGTATACGTGTACGGGGCGCTGCTCGGCGACATGTACAGGGACGGCATCCCGGACGCCGTCCTGGCGGCGTGGGGGCTGGTACTGGCGCTGGGGTTCGCAGCGACATGGGTCCCGGTGGCGCGCCTCGTGCTGGCGCTCTGGGATCGCGCGCACGCCGGGGGCAGGCGCCCGCGTCTTGAGCCGGGACCGGGCAGTTACGGGGCGCTGTAGCCCCCTGCAAAGTCCGTGGTTACGGGGAGATGATCCGTCCAGTCTAGTATTGATTCCGGCGGGTCTTACCAATAGGATCCGTCGGCGCCTCTAGATCCGTTGGAAGTGTATCCTGACGGGTGGCCACGCCGCGCATGCCACGCCGGGACGCGGATCGGGGCCGGACGGCGCGGGGTATATCGACGGCGCGGAGCTGCGCATGCGCGACGGCCGAGCGGAGCTGGAGGTGTCAAGGTCGCTGCCGGCGCCTAGCGCGGGCAGCGTGGAGCGCGCTAGGAAGGAGGGATCAAGGGTGCCCCTCACCCCCCTTGAGGGCAGCGACCCCAGGCTGGATATCAGGGAGGATGAGAGGACCGTCACCGTGACGCTGACGGTCTCCAACGACCCGGCAAGGCTGCCGTCCATCAGCACGCTGGAGGATGTCATGCGCAGGGCGGAGTTTGCGATGCTAAAGTACGGCCGGCCCTGATGCCGGCAGGCCCGGGGTACTGCGCATCCCCCACGTGGCCAGCGGAGGGATCCGGGCGTGGGGTGCGCGCGGGATTGCAGGCCATCCCAGCCGGTCCCCGGGGGGACGCGTCCGGCGGGGCGATCCTTGTCCTGCCGTCACAGCGGGCGCACCTTTTGTCATATTCCTCGCATTCCGCCAACATCCCTGTGGCAGCCTTTCGAACCCGGGCCTGCAGGGAAGGGGGTCACCTGCCCCCGATCTCCTCCATCAGGAGGAGGGCGCGGGAGTCCCAGGGATGCGCCTCTATCAGGCTCTCAAGATCCACGAGCGCCTCGCCGTGGCGCCCGAGCTGGACGAGGACGGCGGCCCGGTCATAGAGGTGCATGTACGGGAGGTCGGGGTTCATGGCGCGGATCTGGTCGTACAGTGCCAGGGCCTCCTCGTACCTGCCAAGGTCCGACAGGATGGCGGCCCTGTTGACCGTGAATGTCTCGCTGGAATCCAGCTCAGCCGCCTCCTCATAGTGGGAGAGGGCCTCTGCGTTCCTGCCCATCCCCCACAGCACCCACCCCTTGTTGGCGATCACCGCCGCGTTGTCCGGCTCTATCTGAATGGCCCGGTCAAGGCTCGCGATCGCCTCCTCGTGCAGGCCAAGGTCGTAGAGCACCAACCCCTTGTCCGAGTGCGCCCTTGCAAATCCGGGGTCGATCTCGAGCGCACGGTCGATCCAGGGGAGCGCCGCCTCGCCCTGCCCCCCGTCCCAGAGGACGTTGCCCCTCTTGAGGAGCCAGTCCTTGTCGCCGGGCAGCGCCGAGATGTCCAAGGCCGCGAGCGCGCCGAGCGCCGCCAGGATGATCGCGACGGCGGCCGCCGTTCCACGTGTCAACGCGGGGGATGCGCCGTCATTTCGTTTATAGCTTGGCAGGTCCCGGGGGACGGGACGCCTGGGAACCTAGGCCGCCGTCCGTGCCGAGCCGGTTGGCGGCGGCCGTGCGCGCGGGCCCGGTCCCGACGTGGACGTCCGGCCGACCGCGGGCCGGCGCTGCGGATCATCGTGCAGGATCCCAAGAGCGAGATCCGGGGGCGGCGCATACCCGGGAGATGGCGGGGGCTGCCGGCGGCCCCGGCGCTGTACCTCTCGTGGAGAAAGCGCGACAGGGCGGTGGCCGCAAGGTACCTGAGGCTGGGGCTTGGCATCTGGTTTGCGACGGGCATCTTTGGCTGGACATGGATCATAGTGTTCGCGTTCTGGCACGCCGCCCTGCGTTCCTGAACTTCGCCCCGCCTAATCAGGCACCGCCGGGCCCGCCTGCAACGCGGCATACACAAAGGCCGCGGACAGGACCCCCACGACCACGAGGGGGATATTGAGGCGCCTCCTCAACCCCCCGGCCCCGCCAGGGTGCCGCCCCTCCCGCCTCGGTGGGGCACGCCCCCCGCCATCCATGATACGGCCAACCCGGCGGGCCACCTGGCACCTCGACTAATAAACAGAGCAGGGGCCGATCAGTAGGATTATACGTAAACCCGGGCCGGCCCGCCCCCATGAGGGTCTTTGACGGCAAAAAGGCGGCGCAGGACTACATGTCGACCCACACGCTGGCATTCTCCACGCCGGAGCTGACCCTGATGCGCTTTGCGTTCTGGCTGGGCGACTCCGTGCCGGATCCCGAGGGGGGCGGCAAGGGGGTCCCGCGCATGATGACGTTCATGACGGAGCAGGACTTTGAGCCGGTCCTCATAGATGACGACAAGTACGAGCCGTCGGGGGCCGTGCGCGGCACGGCAAAGAGCACGGCGAGCACCGGCAGCACCGCGTCCCCGGGATCGGGCAGGTTCTGCCACGAGTGCGGGGGCCCGGCATCGGCCGGCGCAAGGTTCTGCCCCGCATGCGGCACGACGCTCGACTAGGCCTTTGCGCCGGAGGTACAGAGCTTTGCGCCCTGGCGCACGGCTAGGCCTTTGCGCCGCACGACGTGCAGAACTTTGCGCCCTGCCGCAGCTGCGCGCCGCATGATGCGCACCCGCCCTGCGGCTGGCGCGGCACGAGCGACGGGTCCGGCGACGGGAGCGTGCCGACCTGGCCGAACGCCTCCTTTGCGGAGACGATCCCCGGCGGGCCGCCGACCGGGTTGGCGGCGGTCCCCGCGCGCGCAGGGCCCATCCCGGGCGGCATGCCCGGCGTGGCGCCCGGCAGGGGCGTCCCCGGCTGCATCCCCGCCGCCATCCCCGCCGCCATGCCGGCGGGCATCCCGGACGGCATCCCCGTCGACGGGCCGCCTATGGCCTTTCTCATCTCGAACATCACCTTTATCGCCAGGAACTCGAGGGCCGAGTACGCCACCACGTAGTCGCCCAGCTTTTCAAAGAACTCCTTGTCGGAGAGCTTGCCGGCCTTGTACATGTTGTTGGTGTCAAGGAACGTCTCATAGTACCCCTGGGACTCGTCAAAGAGGGCCTGCAGCTTGTCAAAGAGCAGGTTGAGGGTGTCCACCCCTTCCAGCGACATGGTGCTGGGGCCCCCGGGGGCCGTATTAATTGCTTTATGCCAGGGCCCTGTCTATCATGCCCCGGTACGAGTCCTTCGAGGCGGCCCCGACCTGCTGGCTGACCATCTCGCCCTTTTTGAAGAGCATCAGGGTCGGGATGCTAAAGATGTTGTACTTTTGGGCGATGGCCCCCGCCTGGTCCACGTTCACCTTTACGAACTTTACCCGGCCCTCATAGTCGCCGGCCAGCTCCTCGACCATCGGGCCCACCATCCGGCACGGGCCGCACCACTCGGCCCAAAAGTCGGCAAAGACGGGCACGTCGGACTGGAGGACGTCCCTCTCCCACGCCGCGGGGTCGGTTATCTGCTCTACTGCCACGAGGGGGGGCCGATTCCGCGCCCCTAAAAACCTTGAGAGGGGGTGCCGGGGCACGGGGGGCCGCCCCGGCATGCTTTAAATGGAGCGCGGAGGGGGGCCGCCCCCATGGATGACACCCGCCTCAAAAAGCTGAGGGGATCGGGGGGCTATGTGATGGCAAAGGTCACCGACGAGCAGCAGGCCAGGGGGAACCTTGGGGGCCCCGACCTCTTCCTGGCCCCGGTGGGGAGGCTGCCAGAGTCTGACATTACCAGGTACTTTTGCAACACGTGCGAGAAAGAGTCCGAGGGGGCGCCCGCCGTCGAGTTTGAGAGCCCCGGCGAGGTGGTCGCCGACAACCTCGTGCTGGTCGAGCGCGGCAGGTACAAGTGCTCGTGCGGGTCCACGATAGCAGAGTACCGCGAGTTCAAAAAGCAGGACGAGCAGGGCGAGGTGGGCGCGGCCAGGACGGCAGAGCAGCTGGCGCAACAGTCGGCCCAGGTGGCGCCGCAGGTGCAACAGCCCGCGCAACAGGCCCCGCCCGCTCAGGTAGCTCAGCCGGCAGCGCAGCCGGCCGCCCAGCAGGCTACCCAGCCGGCCGAGCAGGCGCCGGAGATCCGCCAGGGCGCCGGCGACGTCGGCTCGATAGAGGGGCGGGACGTCATAGACGGCAGCGCCAACAGGATCGGCACTGCAAGGCGCGTCGGGATCGACCAGTCCCAGTCGATGGTGCTGGTCATGGCAGGCCCCGACGGGTCAGAGTCGAGCATACCGTGGTCGTCCATCAAGAAGGTAGGCGACGTGATCCTGCTGGGGGCCCCGGACGCCGGGGGCGCCGCGGGCGCCAAGGAGTGCTGCCTCCGGAACAAGCCCGGCTCGCGGTTCTGCGAGGAGTGCGGCTCCAAGCTCTAGGCGAACAGATTTAATCGGTGACGGCGGACGGGGCGGCGTTGAAGATACCAAGAAAGGTCGTAAAGGACGTGGCCGTGGTGGCCATAGGCGTGCTGGGCATCTGGCTCGGGCTGCAGGCGGCGTTCGGGACCCCCAACCCCTTCTACGTGGTGGCAAGCGGCAGCATGGTGCCCGAGCTGGAGGTGCACGACGTCATCGTGGTCCAGGGGCACCACCCGTTCGAGGAGGTCGTCCCCGGTAACATCATCGTGTTTGACAGGCCGTCGGACCGGGCCAAGGTCATAGTACACAGGGTCACCTCGATAATATCAGAGGATCCAAAGCAGGTGCGCACAAAGGGGGACGCCAACTCCGGCTCGATACCGGGCACCGACTGGCCGATAACGGAGCGCGAGTACATCGGCCTGGTGATCCACTCCGTCCCCGCCATCGGGTACGTGACGCAGGCGCTCCAGCCGCCGGTCAACTATATCATCATCGTGGTGGTGGTCGGGATAATGGCGGCCAGGCACTTTTCAAAGTCAAGGTCTAGCACTTGAAGACGCGCTCAAAGTACTCCGAGTTCTCCGGCGGATCCTCGCCGTCGCCGGGGATGCCGGCCAGCTTGCGGGCCAGCCCCTTTTTGTAGCCCAGCTGCATCTGCCTCTGTATCTGGATCCGCTGCGCCTGCGGCGAGCCGGCCCCGTGCATCGACTCCGTCAGGTACCCGACGGCGTTCCTGCCGAGCGTCATGTTCTCTATCAGGCGCAGTATGCGCATGCGGTTCTCCACGTCGACGCCCTTGCGCCCGGCAAGGTACTTTTTGAGCAGCGGCCCCGTCTCGGGGTTGCGGAGGTCCTTCTCGGAGGGGAGCGTCACCACGAGGCCGCCGGCGACATCCTGGGCCAGGCGCCCGATCTCGTAGGGGAACCTCGTCACGTTGTGCTTGCAGACCTGCGCCAGCATGTCGTCGTTGAGGTAGACGCCGGACTTCATCCTGTGCCCCTGGTGGGACGATGCTATCCCGGCCGCGAAT
>UYNY03000032.1:11028-13890 GCA_900620265.3 Nitrosopumilaceae archaeon
CAGGCGCCCGATCTCGTAGGGGAACCTCGTCACGTTGTGCTTGCAGACCTGCGCCAGCATGTCGTCGTTGAGGTAGACGCCGGACTTCATCCTGTGCCCCTGGTGGGACGATGCTATCCCGGCCGCGAATATGGTCTCGTTGAGGTGCGTCATCTCCGTTATCTTGTCCTTTATGTGGGAGACCTTTGGCACGCCGTTATAGTCGGCTATCTGGGCGGCGGCCCCTATCAGCACGTCCCCGAGGCCGGTCTTGCAGACATAGCTGCGCCGGTGGTAGCAGGTGAACCGCTCGACCAGCATCGAGGCGAACTCGTACTCGCCGTTCATGAAGACCATGTCCCACGGTATGAAGACGCGGTCCAGCACGATGAGGGCCTCCTGGCCGCCGAACCTCGCGTTGCCGGAGTCGATCTCGCCCTCCTCCATGCTGCGCGTGTCGCACGACTGCCTCCCATAGATGTACGTGATGCCCTTTGCGTCGGCGGGGACGGCGCCCACGATCGCCCATGCGCGGTCCTCCTCGCCGAGGCGCATCGTCGGCATGAGTATTATCCAGTGCGAGTTGATGCAGCCGGTCTGGTGCGCCTTTGCGCCCGACACGTAGACGCCGCGCTCGTCAGAGTCGACGATCCGGGTGAAGAGGTCGGGGTCGTCCTGGCCGGACGGGCCCTTGCTGCGGTCCCCCTTGGGGTCGGTCATGGCGCCGCCTATCACCAGGTTCTCGCGCTGGACCATCCTGACGAACTCTAGGAACCGCTGGTGGTATTTCGTGCCGTGCTTTTCGTCGATCTCGAACGTGACGGAGTGCAGCGAGTTGAGCGCGTCCATGCCGACGCACCTCTGGAAGCAGGTGCCGGTGTTCTGGCCCAGCTTTCGCTGCATCCTGTTCTGCATCACCAGGTCCTCGGCGCTCTCTGCGATGTGGAGGAAGCGGTTGACGCGGATGCCGGTTATCCCCGACTCTGCCGATGCGAGCCTCTCCTCCCGGACCGCCAGGTCGTACGTCTCGGCGACGGCGTTGACGGAGGGGCGGATCATGGGGTGGTCGACCGGCTCGGGCACCAGCTCGCCAAAGAGGTAGACCTTCATGTCCCTGCCGCGGAGGCTCTCGATGTACTCCTCCCCGGTGCGTATCGTCTTGAGGACGCTCGCCATGCCCCGCCGCCGGCCCCCTCCGTATAAAAATCATCCATGCGGCGGGGACGGGTCGGGCCGTCCGGGATCCGTCCGGCTTGCGACTGGACCCGGGCGCCGCAGCCGGGCCTCGGGGCAGGGGGGCAATGCCTATATGATGACAGGGGGTATGAGGGGCCGTTGGCAGGGGAGCTGGGCGCAGGCGGCGGTACGGGACAGGTCGTCGCGCGGGGCCCGGACGGCGGGGAGTCGGAGGAGATGGTCGTGCTGGGGGTCGCCCCGCCGGATCCCGGCGAGCACAGGAACGCGGTGTGCCTTGTCGCATACTCTGAGGGGCGGGGGCTGGTAAGGATATACCCGGTACCAACCAGGACAAGGGTGTCAAGATGGGACGTGATATCAGTATGCCTGGAAAAGAATCCGGACGATCCCAGGCCGGAGAGCATGAGGATCCGCGGCTCGGGATCAGAGTGGCGCGCGCTGCACAAGAGGATAAGGTACGCGGGCAGGCTGGGAAAGGAGGCCCGGACGAAGCTGCTCGGGGAGCTGGTGGGAAAGTTCTGCTACGGGTGTGCCGGCGACATGGACGGCGGCCGGGCCAGCTTGGGCATGGTAAGGCCCGACGTGATCGAGGGGTTCTTTGCGGACCGGGACGACCCGGAGCTGCGTCCCGAGCCCGGATCCGCGTACGACGGGAGCTATACCAGGATCCCCGTCATCACGTACAGGTGCCCGGCATGCAGGTACGGCGGGCGCCACGAGCACCGGCTCCACGAGCGCAGGTCGTATGAATATCTGAGGAGGCGCCCACACGCCGCGGGGCGGCTGTGGCCGGTCCTCGGGATGGGCGATCCGCGCCAAAAGACGCTCCTTGTCAGCAGCACGGGCCGGCGCGGGGGCGGCCTCATGGTGGTCGGGATCTTCGGATCCGGTGCATGAGGGCCCGGCGTGCAGAGGGGGGCGCCGGTCAGACCCGCGGGGAGTCCCGGATCGGGGGCGGGACGCCCGGGCGGATCCCCGGGCCTAGCGATAAGAATAATTATGCCTGCCGGCTCAGGAGACCCGCTCCTACCCGAATCCCCTGGGTCTCGGCGGCGACGTAGAGGCGCCTTGGGCAGATGTGGGTAACGGGCCCTATCCACCCATCATCTTAGCCAGTATCTTGTCTGCCAGATCCACCTCGGATACGCCCGTTATGGGCGTGCCATGGCTGTTTGCCCACGCAACGGCATCTGCAAGATTGTGGGCCTTTTTGGGCCTGACGTGTTTTATACGATTTGCGTCAAGCATGGAATCACAGTCCGCGTCCGACTGGAATTCCACGTCACGCAGCTCCAGCTTGTACGGCCTGATGAACTCCTCCATCCTGCTTGCAATCTCACGGAATAGGAAAAGGTCAAAGGACTTTGCCACCCGGCTATGGGTATAGCTCGTATTCACTCTGACCTCGTTTATCGTGGACATCCTTGTTATCTTGATACAGCACGCCGACACTCCGGCCCCGGAGAGATCCATCCCCGAAAGTATGCGATCGCGGCGGCCTGCTCCGAGACGCCTCATGTGCACCGAGCCGTCGAGGCCGTATCTGTTGGCGATCGAGTTTAGCCTGTCCCTGTCACCTAGCACGTATGCGACGTATTCAAACCTGGCGTGGGACTTGTGGCCGGGTTGCATGTATGACACGTCAAGGCCGGCATCAATGTACGCTGCCACCCCGGGCCCCTCGTG
>UYNY03000033.1 GCA_900620265.3 Nitrosopumilaceae archaeon
CCTCCGTTATGTAGAACGCGTACTCGAGGCCGCCCCTGTACTGGTTCCACCACAGCGTGTGGTGCTTTGAGATGCCTCCCCCGATCATAAGCGCCCCCGACCTCCCCGCCTTGAAGACCCTGCCGGATAACAGCTCCGCGTCCGCCGCCATGTCCAGCACAAAGTCCCTGTGCTTTTGCGTGAACATCCAGATCTGGCTCCCGACGGCCCCGTCCATGATCCCCGGCACCACCACGTCCGTCCCCCTCTTTGTCGCCCCGTGCAGGAACGAGCCGTCCCCGAGGTTGTCCCCTATCATCCTGCATATCTGGGCGGTTCCCATCCTTCTGACCCCCTTTTGGTACTCTGCCTCCAGGAACCCCTGCATCTTTTCCTCGATGAGCGGCCCGTAGTTCTTCTCCGGGACGAGCACGCTGCCGAGCCTGTGCATGCCGGCCTCTGCCACCTCGACGTCGTCCATCGTGAACGACCCCTCGCGGTACTCTGCAAAGTATCTGGCGATGTCGTGGTCGAGCGCCCCGCACGTCGTCATTGCCACGTCGAACCACCCCCTGGATAACATGTCCCGTATCACCCCGCGCAGCCCCGTCGAGACGACCGCCCCCACGAACGAGACGAACCGCAGGCACTCCTCGTCCCGGATCATCCTGTCCAGTATGCCGACGCCGTCGGCAAGGTCGACGGAGCCAAAGCCCCCCGACTCTGACATGGCCCTCACTATCCCGTCGACCGAGGCGCCCGGCCCCGCCCCGATGTCCCTGACCGGCCTGCCCGGGCTTATCACGGGGGCGCGGGGCGCCGCACCCGTATAAAATGCACGCGCCCCGAAGGCTTAAAACCGCCCCGGATCCCACCCCGCCCGTGGCGGGAAGGATAAAGGTCGGGCTGGTCGGCATCGGGAACTGCTTCTCCGGCCTCATCCAGGGGATCGAGTACTATCGGAGGAACCCCTCGCAGCAGGTGATAGGCATCATCCACGACAAGCTCGCAGGATACGGCATACACGACATTGACTTTGTCTGCGGGTTCGACGTGGGGGAGAACAAGGTGGGCAGGCCGCTGGTGGAGGCCATATACGAGCCCCCGAACATGGTCGACTGGATACCGCGGGAGGAGATGCCGGGCACGGAGGCCCGCGTCTTTGAGGGGCCTGCCCTCGACGGGGTCGGCATATGGGTCGAGAACCGCGTAAAGCCGGTCCAGAGCGGCCGCTCGGCAGACGACCTTGCGGACGAGATAAGGAGGACCATCAGGGAGACGGGTGCCGAGATACTGGTCTCCTACCTGCCGGTCGGCTCCGACAAGGCAAGCGAGTTCTGGGCCGGGATCTGCCTCGAGACGGGGGCCGCCTTTGTCAACTGCATCCCCTCGTTCATAGCGTCGGACCCCGGGTGGGCCAGGAGGTTCGAGGAGAAGGGGATACCCTGCATCGGGGACGACATCAAGGGGCAGGTGGGGGCCACCATAGTCCACAGGACCCTGGCCCGGCTCTGCAGCGAGCGGGGTACCCGGATCGAGAAGACCTACCAGATCAACGTGGGCGGCAACACCGACTTTCTTAACATGAAGGAGCAGGAGCGGCTCGTCTCCAAGCGGATCTCAAAGACGGAGAGCGTCCAGAGCCAGCTGGCCGAGCGGCTCGACGACGACAGCATCTACGTGGGGCCGTCGGACTTTATCCCGTTCCTGGGCAACACAAAGCTGATGTTCATGAGGATCGAGGGCCGGCAGTGGGCCAACATACCGTACAACATGGAGGTCCGGCTGGACGTCGACGACAAGGCCAACTCGGCCGGGATCGTGATAGACGCCATACGGCTGGCCCGGATCGCCCTTGACAGGGGGATCGGCGGCCCCATACGTCCCGCCAGCGCCTACCTCATGAAGCACCCGATCGAGCAGATGTCCGATCCGGACGCAAAGGCCGCGTGCGAGGAGTTCGTGGCCGGCTGACGCGCTGAAAACCCACGATCCTGTCAAGAAAACTTGGCAATATCCAATTATCGGGGGGATGATCCCCCCCACACGGCATGGCCCACATCAAGAAGGTGGAGATATACGGCTTCAAGTCGTTCGGATCCCGCAACACCCAGATCGCGCTAAAGCCGGGCCTGACCGCCATATGCGGCCACAACGGGTCTGGCAAGAGCAACATACTCAACGCGATCATATTCGCCACCGGGGAAAAGCAGCCCCGGATGATGTCCGCCGACAGCCTCAGGAGCCTCGTCCACCAGGGGGCCGACAGGTCCAAGATGGCCCGGGCCAGCGTCCACTTTGAGAACTCGGACCGGGCCATACCGTTTGACGCGGACCTGGTCGAGGTGACCCGGGAGATGGACCGGGAGGGCAAGAGCGAGTACTTTTTGAACCGGAAAAAGTCCACGAGGCAGCAGGTGGTGGACCTGCTGGGCCTGGTCCACGCGGGGCCCGACCAGATGAACGTGGTCCACCAGGGGATGGTGGGCCAGATATCGAGGGACTCCCCCGAGGAGAGGCGGGAGCGGATAGAGAGCCTGGTGGGGATCAAGCAGTTTGACGAGGAGAAGGTGGCCGCAAAGGCCAACCTGGACGAGGCGGACAAGCGCTTTGCCGTGGCGGTCGCCGAGATGAACGTAAAGAAGGACCAGATCGTAGATCTTGGGGCCGAGCGCGACCAGGTCCTGCGAAAGACCCTCCTTGAGGCCGAGATCAAGCGGTACCGTGCGGCCGACGCGGCGTCAAAGCTCGGCGGCGTCGTCGCGTCCATAAGGTCAAAGGCCGCCGAGCTCGGATCTGCCGAGAAGGATCTTGGGCGCCTGCGCGGCGAGATCGCCGGCATGCGCGGGGATATCTCCGCCCACGAAAAGGAGGAGAAGCGGATAACTGCCGGCATCGAGCGCTACAAGGAGGAGGACGCGCGCATAAAGGGCGCCCTGAGCCAGGCGAGCGCCGACTATGACGCGGCCGGCAGCGCGATAAAGCAGGCGAGGGGCGAGATGTCGCGCCTTGAGCGCAGGATCCCCGACCTCGAGTCCGAGATCCTGTCGCTGGAGGCGTCGTCGTCGGACGCCGAGGCGCGCGCGGCCGCCGCGTCAGAGTCGGCCGGGGAGGCGCTGCGGCGCAGGGACGAGGCGGCCGCCGGCGCGCGCGCCGCCGACGAGAGGCAGGCGAACATGTACGCCGAGCGCGACGCGGCGAGGAGGGCCGTCGCGGAGTCGGACGCGAGGCTGCGCGGCCTCGAGTCGGAGCTGTCGTCCGCGCGCATGGAGCGCGGCTCTGCCGGCGCCGAGGCGCAGCGCCTCTCAAGGTCGGCCGACGCGCTTACCGCAAAGATGTCCAACGAGGAGTCCGTCACGAGGGAGTTCTCGCAGCTCGGGGGCGCGCTCGAGTCGCTTGCGGAGAAGAAGAGGAGGGAGGCCGGCGAGGCGCGCTCAAAGATAGCAAAGCTCCACGCCAGGAAGAGAAAGATGCAGGACTTTATCGGCGATCTCGAGGAGATGCGTGAGAGGTCCAGCACCGTGGCGAGCAGGTACGAGTCGAAGATAAAGACGGTCAAGGGGCTGATGCACGAGGACTATACCGTCGCGATGCTGATGGGCGACGCCGAGAACCTCGGCATACTGGACGTGGCGTACAAGGCCCTCTCGTGGGATCCGGGGTACGAGCGGGCCGTCCTGGCCGCCGCCTCCGACTGGCTCAAGGCGGTGGTCGTGCCCGACTTTGCCACCCAGGCCGGCATCGCCGAGGCCGTCCGGAGGAGGGGCCTTGCAAAGATCAAGATAATCCCGCTCGAGGCGCTTGAATCGATAAGGCCAGCGCGGCCCAAGATGCCCGGCGCGTCGGGGATGCTTGCCGATCACGTGGGGTGCCGGCCCGGGTACGAGGCCCTCAGGTCGTTCCTGCTGGGCGACGTGGTGCTTGCAGCCGACAGGCCGTCCGCGCAGCAGATGGCCAGGGCCGGCTACCGGGCCGTGACGACGGCGGGCGAGTACTTTGAGGCGGACGCGGGGTCCTCCATAGTCGACGTCAGCTCCAGGATATCCCGGATCACGAGGATCATCAACATGAGCGGTGACATTGACGGCCTGTTCCGGTCGGCGGCCGAGCTCAAAAAGTTCGCCGCCAGGAAAAAGGAGTCCTCGAGGCGCGTCGACAGGTCCATCGAGTCGCTCAACAGCAGGGTCGACAACGCCGAAAAGCTCGCCGCGCAGATATCCGGCGAGATAGACGGCATCAGGCGCCTCGTGGCAAAGTCGAGGGAAAAGTGCGCCAGCCTGCCGGAAAGGATCGCGTCGCTGCGCCGTGAGTCCGAAGCGGCGCTAGTCCGCAAGGAGGCGGCCGCGTCGCTGGCAGAATCCCTTGGCGAAAAGGTGCGCGCCGAGCGCGATCTCGGGGCGCGCCGTGACCTTGAGAGGATCATGGGCGAGGAGGCCGGCACGAGCTCAAAAAAGTCCGAGGCGGACAGGCTCCACACGGGCGCGGCCGAGGAGTACAACCGCCTGTCCGGCAAGCTGGCCGACGCCAGGGGCGAGGCGGGCCGGATCCGCTCGTCGCTCGAGGACGCGCGCAAGGAGATAACCGACGCGCGCTCGAGGATCGCCGATCTCGGGAGGGAGGCGGAGCGGCTAGAGGCCGCGTCCGCCCCGGCGCTCAAGAGGCTTGAGGAGCTGAGGGGGCAGGAGCAGGACCTCATAAAGGAGGGGTTCTCCACCCAGGGGCTGCTTGACGCGCAGGAAAAGCTGGCCGGCCTGCGCAGAACAGAGCGCCGCGCCTCGTCCGAGCAGGCGCGCCTCGACCGCAGGTCGGACGACCTGCGCCGCGAGATCACCGCCATGAGGGAGAGGGAGGCGGAGCTGCGCAAGATAATGGGGCTGTACGTCCCGCCCGACGAGCCGGTGCGCGACGTCACCGGCCTGATATCCGGGCTGGAGGCGGAGCTCGGCAGGATCGGCATGCTCAACTACAACGCGCCCGCCAACTATGCGGCGGTGGCCGACGGGTACAGGTCCATGTCGCAGAGGCGCAACGTGCTAGAGTCAGAGCGCAAGAAGATACTTGGGTTCATCGAGAACATCGAGAGGAAGAAGAAGCAGACCTTCGTGGGCGCCTTTGACCTAATAGACGCCGAGCTCCGCTCGATATTCTCAAAGGTGACCGGCGGGGAGGCCTGGCTCGAGCTGGAGAACGAGGACGACATATTCGCCGGCGGGGTCATGTACAAGACCCAGTTCAAGGGCAAGGCCGCCATGAGCTCCGGCATGGTGAGCGGCGGGGAGCAGGCGGTGGCGGCCATCTCGTTCATACTTGCGCTCCAAAAGCTCAACTCGGCGCCCTTTTACATATTCGACGAGATAGACGCCCCGCTTGACGCCGTGTACGCAAAGAACGTATCAAAGCTGCTCTCAGAGAGGTCGCGGTCCAGCCAGTTCCTGATGGTATCGCACAAGGACCTGGTCATCCAGCAGGCCGACCTCATATACGGGGTCATGTCAAAGAGGAACGCCTCAGAGGTCCTCAGGTACGCCGACCCGAGGGCCGCCGCCAAGGCTAAAATGACAGGCTGAGAGGCGCCCGCCCGAGCCCGCAAGCGGCGGGTCCTCCGAGCACTTGTCGGCCACGTGCGGGCACCTCGGCGCAAAGGCGCACCCGCCCGGCAGCTCACGGCCCTCCTCCGCAAGCGGCACGCCGCGCCCCCTCGACGCCGGGTCCGGCTCGGGGACCGCGGCCGCCAGCGCCGCCGTGTACGGGTGCCGCGGGGAGAGCAGCACGTCGCTGGCCGGCCCCGACTCTACTATGCGGCCCCTGTAGAGGACCGCGATGCTCGTGCCAAAGTGGCGCGCCGTGGCAAGGTCGTGCGTGATATAGATGAACGCCATGCCGCCGCTGCGCAGCCTCGAGAATAGCCCCAGTATGCCGGCGCGTACGGACACGTCGAGCATCGAGACCGGCTCGTCGGCGATTATGACCCGCGGGCGCGGCGCCAGGGCGCGCGCCAGCACCACCCTCTGCCTCTGCCCGCCGGACAGCGTGTGGGGGAGCCTCTCCGCTATGCCGGGATCGAGGCCCGCCTCGCCTAGCGCCTCGAGCGCCCTCTCCCTCCGCCGCGCCCTCTCCATGCCGGACACCTCGAGCGACTCCTCCACTATCTGGCACGCGCTCATCCGCGGGTTCACAGAGTCGTACGGGTCCTGGTGCATCATCTGGCAGCACGACCTGATCCTGGCCAGCCCCTCCCTGTCGCCGCCGGATCTGACGCCGTCCACGTGGACGGTCCCCTCGTCCGGCTCGATGGAGCGCAGTATCATCCGCGCGATCGTCGACTTGCCGGACCCGGACTCGCCTGCAAGGACGAGCGCCTCGCCGGCCGAGACGGAGAACGAGACCCCGTCGACGGCCCTCGACCCGGCCCCCCTGTACGTCTTTGCCAGGCCGCTGGCGCGGAGCACCTCCATGGGCGGCCGCCGCGCCGCGCGTATTTCAACCCTCACAAGGCATTTATGTAAACGGCCGGGGGCCCGGCGCACTTGGTCTCGTACAGGCAGTACGTGGTGGACGAGAGGCTTCGCTACTTCAAGCCTGACGGCGCCGCCCCGTCGGCCCCGTTCGCCCGCGAGGTCCGGGACGGGCTCGCGGGGCCCGAAAAGCGCATAGACCCGAGGTTCCTCTACGACAGGCGCGGCTCGGGCCTCTTTGAGAGGATCTGCGGGCTCGACGAGTACTATCTGACCCGTGCCGAGACGTCGATACTGGAGGCCGCGGCCCAGGAGATAGCGGGGATCGTCGGGGACGGGACGCGCCTGGTCGAGCTCGGGAGCGGGGCGTCCGTGAAGACGAGGATCCTCCTTGACGCGCTCGGCGGCTCGACAGAGTACGTGCCGGTGGACGTCTCTGACATACTGGAGGAGAGCTCGGAGCTGCTGCTGCGCGACTATCCGGGGCTGCGCATAACGGGCATACTTGACACGTACGAGGGGGGCCTCGGCCTGCTCGGCGAGCTGGGCGGCGGGCGGTCACTCCTGGCGTTCCTCGGGTCAAGCTATGGCAACTTTGAGCCGGAGCGGGGGATGCGCTTTCTCGGGGACGTGCGCGGGGCGATGGCCCCGGGCGACCACTTTCTGGTCGGGCTGGACCTTGTAAAGGACGCCGGCAGGCTGGAGGCCGCCTACGACGACCGGGAGGGCGTCACGGCCGAGTTCAACCTCAACCTGCTGCACAGGATGAACGCGGAGCTGGGCGCCGACTTTGACCCCTCAAAGTTCGCGCACCGGGCCATATACCACGGGGCCGAGCAGCGGATCGGCATGTACCTCGTCTCGGAGTCGGCGCAGAGCGTGTCGGTCCCGGGGGCCGGGCTGCGGGTCGACCTTGCCGAGGGGGAGAGCATCAGGACGGAGTACTCGCACAAGTTCCTCCCCGGGCAGATAACCGCAATGCTGCGCGAGGCCGGCCTCGAGGAGGCGCGCAGCTGGACCGACCCCGACGGGCTCTTCTCCCTGACGCTTGCTAGGCGTCCCGGGCGCACCTGAACCCGGCGAACATCCACCTCTCGTCCAGCCGGAAGAAGTTCCTATAGCTCGTCCTGATGGACGCGCGCGGGGTCGCAAAGGAGCCGCCGCGCAGCACCTTCTGCCCGGTGAACCACTTGTCGTTGTACTCGTCGAACCCCGACCTAAAGCCCGGGTACCCCGTGAACTCGGAGGCCGTCCACTCCCAGACGTCCCCTATCATCTGGCGGCACCCGGACGGGCTCTGGCCCGCCGGGTATGATCCTGAGCGCGCCGGCCCCCAGTGGTACGACTCGAGCAGGTTGCACGTCCCCTGGCCGGGGGGCGCGTCCCCCCACGGGAACGCCAGCTTGCCGCGCTCGGGATCCCAGCACGCGGCCTTTTCCCACTCGGCCTCCGTCGGCAGCCTCTTGCCGGCCCACCTTGCATACGCGTCCGCCTCGTAATAGCTCACGTGGCATACCGGCATGTCCGGATCCACCTCGTGCTCGCCGGCAAAGTCAGATACGTGCCACGCGCCGTCCCTCCTCGTCCAGTACATGGGCGCCTCCCAGCCCTCCTCCCTGACGCGCTCCCACCCGTCGGCGAGCCAGTGCTTGTACGTGCCGTACCCGCCGTCCTCGATGAACCTTGCAAACTCGCCGTTGGTGACGGGCCGCGTGTCTATCTCATAGTCCTCCGTGTACACCTTGTGCTCCGGCAGCTCGATGTCATAGCAGAACCCCCCGCCGGCGTTGCCCATCTCGTATATGCCGCCGGGGATCCTGGCCGTGCCGGCGGCCGCCTCCTCCCCCGCCTCCGGTGGCAGGCGCCTTGCCGGCCTGTACGCGCCTGCAAGCATGTGCTGGAGGTCGTACACCAGCAGCTCCTGGTGCTGGGACTCGTGGTGGCACGCCGTCTCGACGAGGGCCGCCTCCCCCGGCGACACCCCGCGCAGCAGCCTCGCCCTGACGCTCTCCGTCACCGAGTCGTAATACCGGAGTATCTCGGCGGTGGTGGGCCTCGAGACCGAGCCCCTGCTCCCCTTGTCGCGCGGCCTCCCGAACTGCTGGTAGTATGAGTTGAGGTATCCGGACATCTCCTCCGAGTACCGCTCGTACCCGCCGCCGATCCTCTCCAGCACGACCTCGAATATCCAGCTGACGTGCCCCACGTGCCACTTTGGGGGGCTTGAGTACCTTGCAGTCTGGACCGCATAGTCGTCGGCCTCGAGCGTCCCGACGAGCTCCAGCGTCCTTGCCCGCGTCCTGAGGAACTCCTCCAGGAGGGGCGCGTACTCGAGGGTCGCCAACGCGGCGCCGCCCCGCGCGTTGGTATAATTGTGTTTAGTAGCCGCGCGCAAAGACCGGGACCGACGATGCCCCGGCCCCGCAGACGACGCAGGCGGCCCCGTCCGCGCCGCCCGGGGGCACCACCCGTATCTCGGCGCCCGTCTCCTCCTTTACCCTCTCCTCGCACTTGCCGCCCCCGCACCACGCCGCGTAGACGAGGCCCCGCCCGGCGAGCTCGGCCAGCTCCCCATAGCTGCCCGCCCGGTGGGTCAGCCTGCCCGCCGCCTCCTCGGCCCTTGCCAGCATGGCCCGCTGGATCTCCTCCAGCATCCCGGGGATCCTCCCGAGCTCGCCTGCCCCGAGCTCGGACCTTGACCTGTCGTACCTCCTTGATATGGTGACCTTTGAGGCCGCCGCGTCCCTCGGGCCCACCTCTATGCGCAGCGGGACGCCGCGCAGCTCCCAGTAGTTGAACTTGTACCCCGGGGAGAACCCCTCCCGCTCGTCGATCACGGCCCTCACGCCGGCCCCCCTGAGCGCCGCGAGGGCGGCGCGCGCCGCCCCCGCCACGGCGGCGGCGTCCCCCCTTACTATCGGGACGACCACCGCCTGGACCGGGGCGACCCTCGGCGGCAGCACCAGCCCGTTGTCGTCCCCGTGGACCATTATCATGGCGCCGATGAGCCTCCATGACACCCCCCACGACGTCTGCCACGCCAGGTGCTCCCTGTTCTCCCTGTCAGAGTACCTTATGCCGAACGGCCCCGAGAAGTTCGTGCCAAGAAAGTGCGACGTGCCCATCTGCAGCGCCCTCCCGTCGGGCATCACCGACTCGATGGCGCTCGTGTACACGGCGCCGACGAACTTTTCCCTCTCGCTCTTGTCCCCATGTATCACCGGGATCGCAAGCTCGTCGCGCACGACCGACCCGTAGATCCCCAGCATTGCGGCCACCTCGTCCCTGGCCTCCTGCTCCGTCGCGTGCGCCGTGTGCCCCTCCTGCCAGAGGAACTCGGACGTCCTGAGGAACGGCTTCGTCCCCTTTATCTCGGCCCTGAGCGCGGTATTCCAAAAGTTCATCCTCAGCGGCAGGTCGCGCCAGCTCTGTATCCACTTGGAGTACATCGTGTACGCGAGGGCCTCGGACGTCGGCCTGAGCGCCAGCCTGTCGCCTATCTCGTCGTTTCCCGAGCGCGTGACCCAGAAGACCTCCGGGTTGAACCCCTCAAAGTGCTCCTTCTCCCTGCCCAGCAGCGACTCGGGGATCAGCACCGGGAGGAAGCCGTTCCTCACGCCCCTCTCGGCGAACCTGGCGTCCAGCGCGCCGCGCACGGCCTCCCATATGGCGTACCCGTCGGGGCGCAGCACGATGAGCCCCTTTACGGGGGCATAGTCTGCAAGCTCGGCCCGGGTGACCACCTGCGTGTACCAGGCGCTAAAGTCCCCCTCCTTTGCGGCGGTGACGCCGGCCCCCCTGTCCCCGCCCGGCCTAGAGGTCGTCACCCTTGCACAGCACCTTTCCCATGACCCTGCTCTGGAAGTTCCTGCATACGAAGCACTGTATGAAGTGCGTCTGCTCCCCGAGCACGGGGCAGTCCACGTACTCCTGCTTCATCCTCTTTAGCATCTTGGGGCTCACCCCCTTCAGCTTTAGCTTGCCCCTCTCGTCCATCATCCCCGCCGAGCTCATCTCGGCCTTTACGGCGTCGGGGAGCTTCTGCCGGCCCTCCCGGGTCTTTATCTCCACCTCGTACTTGAAGTCGAGCTCCATGCCGGGGCGCCCCTCCTGCTTGGATTTATACCAACGCTTTGCGGCCCCCGGCACGCGGCCCGGGTGCTTAGACTTTAATATCATCGGCCGCGCCGGGCCGGCGCTTGCTTGTCATATTTGACGTCGAGGGGGTTCTGTACGACGAGGAGTACCTCCCCATCCTGGCGGAGGAGGTGGGCCGGCAGGACGAGATATGGGAGATCACGAGGCGCGGCATCAGCGGCGCCATCGACTGGGAGGAGGGGCTCCGGACACGCGTCGAGGCCCTCCGCGGCCTTGACGAGGCCACGTGCAGGCGCGTGGCCGACTCGCTCCCCATAATGACGGGGGCCAGGGAGGCGTGCCGGGCGCTAAAGGCGGCCGGCTGGCGCCTGATGGCCGTCTCCGGCGGGTTCACGATCATGATGGACCGGCTGCAGCGCGAGCTCGGGCTGGACCGCGTCCTCTCCAACGAGCTGGTCTTCAGGGACGGCAGGCTGGACGGGGTGCGGGTGGCCGTCGGCGCCGACAAGGCCGCCGCCGCGAGGGGCCCCGCAGGCGAGTGGGGCGAGAAGAAAGAGGACACCGTCTGCGTGGTGGACGGGGCCAACGACGTAAAGCTGTTCGGCATGTGCGGGCTGGGCATCGCGTACCGCGCCCAGGACGTGGTAAAGGAGATGGCGACGGAGGTCCTCGAGACGAAGGACCTGGCCATGATAGTGGGCATCATCAACAGGCACTACGGCTTGGAGATAGCCGTGCCGCGCCCGGGATGACCGGCGCGCGCCCCGACGACCGGCCCGGCAGGCTGGAGGTGCTGCCCGTGCGCGTGCCCGGGGAGGTGTCCGGCCCCGTCGCCGCCCTGCTCTGCGCGCACGCCGACCTGCGGGACGGCGACGTGGTGGTGGTGTCGCAAAAGGCCGTCTCAAAGTCCGAGGGGCGCGTGGTCCTGCTCTCGGACGTCTCCCCGTCGCCGCTCGCCGAGGGGATCGCCTCCGAGTACGGCAAGGACCCGCGCATAGTCGAGCTCGCGCTCTCCGAGTCAAGGCGCATAGTCCGCATGGCCCGCGGCACCCTGATAATGGAGACGCGCTCGGGGATCATCTGCGCCAACGCGGGCGTCGACGAGAGCAACGCGGGGGAGGGGCGCGCCGTCCTGCTGCCCGAGGATCCGGACGCGTCGGCGCGTCGCATCGCCGAGCAGATACTGGAGATCTCGGGCGCCCGAGTGGCGGTCCTGGTCTCAGACACGTTCGGCCGCGCGTTCCGGGTCGGGCAGACTGACTGCGCCATCGGGGTGCACGGGATCCCGCCGGTACTCGAGTACGCCGGCGAGCGCGACGCGGACGGGCGCGAGCTCCGCGTCACGGCCGTCGCCCTGGCCGACGAGGTATGCGGCGCGGCCGAGATCGTCATGGGCAAGTCGCTCGGCATCCCGGCCGCCGTGGTGAGGGGCCTCCGGATGCGCGGGGGCGGCGGGGCCGGCCTCCTGCTGCGCCCAAACGACGAGGACCTCTTCTGCGGCCCGCCGCCGGACGGCATGGCCGGGCGGCCGGGCAGACATTAATATGGCAAGGGGGGTGCCGGGCGGCGTTGCCAGACGTGACGCTTGACGCCCGGGGCCTCTTCTGCCCCGAGCCGGTCTTCCGGACAAAGATCGAGCTGGAAAAGATGCAGGCCGGGCAGACCATCGAGGTCTCGGCCGATGATCCGGCCGCCGAGGACGACATCACCCGGTGGGCCTCAAGGTCCGGCCACGAGCTGCTCGGCGTCACAAAGGACGGCGGGGCCGTCACGATCACCATCAAAAAGTCCTAGTTTGACAGGTACCTGTCCGCATCGATTGCCGCCATGCAGCCGAACCCCGCCGCGGTGACCGCCTGCCTGTACCTCCTGTCGTGCACGTCGCCGGCCGCAAAGACGCCCCTGACGCTCGTCTCGGACCCGTTCACCGCCACGTAGCCGGCCTCGTCAAGCTCCACCTGCCCCCTGAAGAGCGCCGTGTTCGGCTCGTGCCCTATGGCGACAAAGAGCGCCCCCGCGCCCACCTGCTCCTCGGCCCCAGTCTTTACGTTCCTGAGGACCACCTGCTCGACCCTCTCCTTGCCCCTCACGTCGGACACCTCGGTGTCCCAGACGAACCGAATCTTGGGGTTCGCAAGGGCGCGCTCCTGCATCACCTTGCTGGCGCGCAGCTCGGCCCGCCTGTGCACCACGTGGACCGTGCTTGCGAACTTTGTAAGGAACGTGGCCTCCTCGATCGCAGAGTCGCCCCCGCCGGCCACCACTATCTCCTGCCCCCTGAAGAACGGCCCGTCGCACGTGGCGCAGTACGAGACGCCGCGCCCGGCAAAGTCCTTCTCCCCCTGCAGCCCCAGCTTGCGCGGGGTCGCCCCGGTAGCTATGATGACGGCCCGCGCCTCGTACTCCTCGGTTGCGGTGAGCACCTTGAACGGGGGCCCGCGCAGGTCCACGTTGACCGCCTCGTCGTCTATCATGGTGGCTCCGGTCATCTTGCACTGCTTTCTCATCTCTATCATCAGGTCCGGCCCCATGATCCCCGACTCGAACCCCGGATAGTTCTCCACCTCGGTCGTGTTGACCAGCTGCCCGCCCGGCAGCGGCCCCGAGAGCACCGCCGTCTTGTGGCCGGCGCGCGAGCAGTAGATGCCCGCGGTATATCCGGCCGGCCCGGCCCCTATTATCACCACGTCGAACCTTGTCTCCCTGCCGGGCTCGCCCGGCGGCCCGCGCGGGGGAGCCTGCTCCGGCGCCATCTCCGGCCCAGCTGCCATCATGGCGGGGGCGGCATGCCCCCAACAATTTAAGTGAATGTCCGGGGCCCCGGCAGCCCCGGGTGCCGGCCGCACAGGCGCATCCCCGCGGCCTGGCCGAGCAGCTCCCCCTGCAGGTGCGCATCATACAGGACGCACCCGGGGTCGCCGCACGGCCCCTCCCCCGTCTCGCAGTAGGCGGCGGCCTGGTACGCGCAGACGCAGGCGGCGCCCGCGATCCGCGGGTCCCCCTCCTCTAGGTACCTTCCCCGCGCGGGCCCGGCCCTGCCGAACTCTGCCAGGTCCGCATAGTATCCGGGCGGCCTCGCCGGCCCCTCGATTATGCCGCGGATGGATACTATCGCGGGGCTTGGCGCCATCATGGTCCTGGCGTGTATCCTGTCCCCCTCGCGCGTGCAGACCAGCATGTCAGTCAGCAGCATGTGGACCGTGCCGATCCCCTGGTCCGCCCCTATCGCCCGGGACAGGGCCGAGCGCAGCGCGTGCCCCTCGTACATGGCCGCGCCCCCGTGCGCCCCCATCAGGGCGCCCCCAGCGTCGACAGCGGCGCCGCCGCGCGTCTCGACCCCGCCCAGCCCGGACAGGCACGAGGCGACCGCGCCGGAGATCCGCCCGTCCGCGCAGCCATCATGTATTATGATCCTCCCGACGCGGCGGGGACCCCTACCTCTCAAGCTCCCTTATCTTCTGGGCCGTTATCTCGGCCGCCCTCTTTCCGGAGTATAGCATGGATCCGAACGTGGGGCCCATCCTGGCAAGCCCGTGCGTCTCCGTGACGGACATGCCGGCTGCGACCAGCCCGGGGTACACCTCGCCGGTCTTGTCGACCACGTGCTCCTCCCCCTCGCTCACGTGCATCGGGTCCATCCCCTTCCACTCGGCGAGCCCGCGGTCCACCAGCCTCTTTACCGCGACAGAGTCGTGCCCCGACGCGTCTATCACGACCTTTGACTCGAAGGCCACGGGGTCCACGCACGTGATGTTCCTCGGGAGCGCAGAGACCGGCATCCAGTTTGCCACCACGCCTGCAACGCGCCCGCCGCGCATCACCAGGTCGTCAAACTTTGTCAGGTTCAGGAACTTTACGCCCGCATCACACGCGCCTGCTATGAGCTTTGAGACGGCGTGCGGGCCCGGCGTGATGTACAGCCCCTCGCCGGCCTTTTTGTAGGGGATCCCAAGCTCGTCCCATATCTTCTGGGCCGGGTCGCGCACGGTGACCGGGTTCATCATGTACCCTCCGAGCCAGTAGCCCCCGCCGAGGTAGTTGTTCTGCTCGATAACCAGCACCCTGAAGCCCATGTTGGAGAGGTCGCGCCCCGCCGTCAGCCCCGCCGGCCCCGCCCCTATGATGATGACGTCCGACTCTGCCCTCTCCTCCAGCACGCTGTGGAACTCGGCCGCTATCGCCCGCGTGATCTCGACCTCGCGGACTTCGGCGAACATGCCCCTCCTCTGGGCCGTCACTGCCTCCTGCATCGGGCCGGGTGGCCCCAGCTAACAATTAATACCTTGCCGTTAGCTCCGGCTAAGGGCGTCAAAAACTTATAACCGCACGGCGCGAGCGCGCCCGCGTATTGGATGCAGAGCTTGAGCGGCGCGCCGAGGGGGGCGCCCCGGACTGGGCGCGACACGAGGAGGCCGACGAGTTCGCAAGGACCGTGAGGCTCTTCAGGGCGGGCAGGTACGACGCGGACAGCTTTAGGAGGTTCCGGCTCCAGAACGGCGCCTATGGGACGCGCATGACCGGCGACTATGCGATGGTGCGCATAAAGCTGCCCGCCGGCGAGGTGCGCCCAGAGCAGCTGGAGCGGATAGCCCGGCTGAGCGAGCAGTACTCGATAGGGAGCGCCCACTTTTCCACCCGCGAGAACGTCCAGCTGCACTGGGTCGTCCTCGAGGACGTCTCGGAGGTGATGCGCGGGCTGGCCGGCGTGGGCCTGACCTCGAGGGAGGCGTGCGGCAACACGGTGCGCAACGTCATGTGCAGCCCGCTCTCCGGCGTCTGCCCCGAAGAGGCCTTTGACTCGACGCCGTACGCCCTTGCGACGGCCCGCTTCTTCCTGCGCAACCCCATGTCGCAGAACCTGCCGCGCAAGTTCAAGTTCAACTTTACGTGCTGCGAGGAGCACGGCATGGCCCGGATAGTGGACGTGGGGCTCGTGCCCCGGATCGAGGACGGGGTGCGCGGGTTCCGCGTCTACCTCGGCGGCGGGCTGGGCAACAAGTCGTACGTGGGGCACCTGCTCGAGGAGTTCACCCCGGAGGAGGACCTGCTCCACACGTCGATCGCCGTGATGCGCATATTCGACCGCCTCGGGGACCGCAAGAACATGGCGCGGAACCGCATGAGGTACCTGGTGCACGACATGGGGTGGGAAAAGTTCCAGGCCCTGGTGCTAAAGGAGCGCGCCGTGGTAAAGGCGACCCAGTCCGTGGTGACCAGCCTGCAGGTGGACGCGCGGCCCGCCGAGGTCAGGAGGCCGGTATCCGTGACGTCGGGCGCCGACCCCGAGCCGGCCGGCTACCAGAGGTGGCTCTCCACGTGCACCGTCCGGCAGAGGCAGCCGGGGTACCGCGCCGTCTTTGTCTCGCTCGAGGCCGGCGACATCACGTCGGGCCAGCTGCGGTCCCTCGCCGGGCTCGTCAGGGACCACTCGGGCGAGGGACACGCCAGGGCCGGCTTCCTGCAGGACGTGGTGCTGCGGCACGTCCACGAGGACGACCTGCCCCGCCTCTACGCCGGGCTGGTCTCTGCCGGGCTCGCAAGGCCCGGGGCGCTGACGATGGCCTCCCCGGTGGGGTGCTCGGGGACGACCTCGTGCAACCTGGCCCTCACCAACTCGCACAGGCTCGCAAAGGAGATCCAGAAAAAGTTCCTCGAGATGGGCCTTGACGGCCATGACGACCTGCGCGGCTCGACCATCAAGATAAGCGGGTGCCCCAACTCGTGCGGCCAGCACGGCATCGCCACCATCGGCTTTTACGGCGGCGGCGCCCGCGTCGGCAAGGACATGTACGCCAACTACCAGATGTCGCTGGGCGGCAGGTCCGACGGAGGGGCCGCGCTCGGCGCCACGTGCGCGCGCGTGCCGGCAAAGCGCGTGATGCCCGTCATCCTGCGCATAATCGAGATATTCCGCGAGCACAAGTCGGAGGGGGACACGCTGGGCGGGTGGCTCCACCGGCTGGCGGCCGGGGCGGGCGCCCCCGGCATGGAGTCCGTGTCAGACGTAAAGCGCGCCATCGAGCCGCTCCTCGCCCCGCCGTCCAAGGAGGAGGACCCGGACTTTTACCTCGACTACGGCTCCGACACCGGGTACCACACCAAGACCGGCAGGGGAGAATGCGCCGCATGAGCGGCGTGACCGCGGCGGCCGACGGCATCGAGCAGGCGGTCCGCGACAACAGCATCCGGCTGGTGGACGTGCGGCACGCCGAGCAGTACGAGGGCGGCCACATACCGGGGGCGGCCAGCCTGCCGCTCGGCGGCCTGCTGGAGGCCGAGACGCCTGAGCAGATAGCCCGGCTCGCCGGGGAGGCCGGCGTCGGCGACGGCACCCGGGCCGTCATCTATGACGACGCGTTCGGGGCCCTCGCCTCGAGGGTCGCCTGGGCGCTCGAGTATATCGGGCACCGGGACGTGCTGCTGCTGGAGGAGACGTACTCTGGGTGGGCCGCCGCCGGGAGGAGCACCGGCACGGGGGGCCCGCGCGGCGCGTCCGAGCGGCACTCCGTTTCAGTCCAGCCGGGCCTGCTTGCGACTGCCGACTATCTCGAGTCCGTGATGCACAGGGACGGCACCGTCGTCCTTGACAACCGGGAGCGGCTCAACTATCTTGAGCACCACATACCGGGGGCCGTCAGCCTCCCCTACGTGACCCTCGGCGGCGAGGGCAGGATACTCCGCCCGCCCGGCGAGCTTGGGCGCCTGCTTGACAACAGGGGGGTCCCCGCGGACGCCGAGATAATCACCTACTGCGGCAGCGTCGGGACGCTCTCGGGGCTCGCATACTATGCGCTAAAGTCGGCCGGGCGGTCCAACGCGCGGCTGTACGCAAAGTCGTTCAAGGAGTGGCGGGGCCTCTCAAAGCCGGTCGAGACGCAGGCCGACGCCAACTACTGGGACCTGTCGGCCGGCTAGCCCTGCTCCGCGCGCATCTCGCTCCTTATCCTCTTCGTGATCGCGGCCTCGACGTTTCCAAGCAGCACCAGCATCTTCTCGGCGTTCTCCTCGAGGTAGCCCGTGCCGCCCTCCTTGAGCCTGGCCTTCCAGAGCCTTATCTCCCGGTGCTCGTCAAGGAAGCCGTCTATCATGTGCTGGCCCGACCTTGCCGGGTCTATGAACTCCTCGAACCTCTCCATCGTCCCTGCCGCGTCGCGCGACTCGATGGCCTCCCTGGCCGCCTGGATGGAGCGGATCATCTCCTTCATGCCGCTTGCGGGCCTCGGGAGCACCCTCCGCGTTATGCCGAGGATGCTCCTCTTCTTGCCGCCGACCTTTTCCGCCACGCCCGCCGCCAGGTCGTACACGGGGACCCTCGTGAGCCCCTCGCGCCTCTCGTTCTTCACTATGAGCCCCTTGCCGGCCAGCTTTCTGAGCGCGTCCTCGGCGTCGGCCTTGTCAAGGAAGGTCGTCCACACTATCGAGCCGATGGTGTGGTAGCCCTGCCGGACCGACTCGAGCACCACCACCTCCTGTATCCTCTTGAACCCCTCCTCTATCCGCACGTTCGCAAAGTCCTTGTCGCGGACCGACTTTCTGGCGTTCTTCACGTCTATCTCTATGGACCTCTTCAGGGCCTCGAGCGCCTCGGGCACCTGGTTGAGCAGGGACAGGTAGCACGCCTTGTTGTACCATGCCATCCCGTAGGTGGGATCCGACTCGATGGCCTTCTCGACAGAGTCGAGGGCCTTTGCATAGTTCTTCTGCTCGTAGTGGACCAGCCCCTTTAGGTTCCACGCCTCGGGGTTGGTGACGTCTATCTCAAAGGCCCCGTCGTACGCCCTCAGGGCCCCGGCGTGGTCCCCCATGTGGAACCTGGCGTACCCGAGCTTGAGCATCGTCTCGACGCTCCCGGGGTCTATCCGCAGCGCCTGCTCGAACGCCGAGACGGCGTCATGGAGCTTCTCGTCCGCCATGAGGTTGATCCCCTTCTTGAAGAGCTTCTTGCGGGCATAGTCGGCATCGACGATGCCCGTGTTCCCGGGCCCGGGCTCGTCGGGCTTTTTGGGCTTTCCGGATCCGGCCCCGTCCTGCTTTTCATGCTTTCCGGATCCGATCTCGTCCCGCTTTTTGGGCTTCACGGGCCGGATCGGCACCCGTCTAAGATAAATACCAACTGTTGCGGGAGGCCTGTCCGGATCTGCCCGCAATATAAATACAAAAATAGTTGTGGGCGCCCGTCCGCCCCGTGGCAGCAGCCCGCATGGAGATAACAGGAAAGGCGCCGTTCTCCCAGCCGGGGACGTACGAGGCGAGGATCTCGATATGCGCGTCCAGGCCGTCGGAGGCCGACGCAGGGTCCGGCAGGCCCGACTCGGTCTGGAGCGGCGAGTTCCACCTACGGGTCAGGTCCGACGGCACGTTCACAGAGCAGGTGGGCTCGGCCGCGAACCCGCTGCCGGACCTCTCGGGCGAGGTCTGGGTGGTGGTATCCGATATCTTCTCGCCGCGCAGCTCCGTCTTTAGCATCGAGGCGGGCGGCCGGCCCGCCCCCCGGGAGGCGGCCCCCCCGGATCCCGGGACGGGGCGCGGCCGGCGCGGCCCCCCCGGCGAGCGCGGGTCCCAGGGCCCGCAGGGCGAGCGCGGCCTGCAGGGGGCTCAGGGCGAGCGGGGACAGCCGGGCCCCCCCGGCGAGCGCGGCGCCCCCGGGATCCAGGGCCCCCCCGGCGACAAGGGCCAGCTTGGGAAGAGGGGCGATACCGGCGACAAGGGGATGACCGGCGACAAGGGCGCCACGGGCGACAAGGGGGACCGCGGCGACAAGGGCGTGGACGGCCCGCCGGGGCCGGCCGGCGACAAGGGCCCCACCGGCCCCGTGGGCGAGCGCGGCCCCACCGGGATAAAGGGCCCGCAGGGCCCCGCCGGAGAGAAGGGCCACACCGGTCCCCCCGGCGACAAGGGACCTGTTGGACTCCGCGGCCCGCCGGGCCCGAAGGGTGACGGCGGCCCCACCGGGCCCCCCGGCGACAAGGGGCCCCCGGGGCTGCGCGGCGCGGCCGGGATAAAGGGCGAAAAGGGCCCCGCCGGCCCGCCGGGCGACAAGGGGATAACCGGGCCTCAGGGGCCCCCCGGCGACCGCGGCCCGACGGGGCAGGCCGGCATCCAGGGCGAGAAGGGGATCCAGGGCACCCCCGGCGGAGCAGGCGAGAAGGGCCCGCGGGGCATCACCGGATCCCCCGGCGACAAGGGACCCGTGGGGCCCGCGGGCGCGCCCGGCGACAAGGGCCCGACCGGCCCGTCAGGCTCCTCCGGCGACAAGGGCCCCCAGGGGCCGCAGGGCCCGGCCGGCGCAAAGGGGCTCACCGGGGTACCGGGGCCGCAGGGTGAAAAGGGCGAGCGCGGCCCGGCGGGGGCGCACGGCGACAAGGGCATCCAGGGGCCGCAGGGCCCGGCCGGTGAAAAGGGCCCCCCCGGCTCGCCGGGCTCGCAGGGCGAGCGCGGCATGACCGGCCCCCCCGGGGAGAAGGGCCCCCAGGGGCCGCAGGGGATCCAGGGCCCGCAGGGCGAGCGCGGCCAGCGGGGACCGGCGGGCGCGCCCGGCGACAAGGGTGTGCCCGGCGGGCAGGGGCCAGTCGGCGAGCAGGGCCCGAGGGGCCCGCCCGGCCCGCCCGGCGAGCGCGGCCAGACGGGCGGGATCACCCCCGAGCAGAGGGCCGTCTTCAAGGACCTCATAGAGATGCTCACGGACAAGGGGGTCATCACCACCGAGGACCAGATCCGGCTGATGAGCTACCTTTACTAGTGGCCCCGCGCGCGCACGCCCCCATGAGCGAAAAGCCCTCCAAGCTGGAGTTTGAGATGCTCGACTATGAGCGCGTCGAGCACGACTATGTCTCGTTCAGGCTCGAGGACGGCACCGTGGTAAAGGTAAAGGTGGACCTTGACCGGGTGGGGCGGGCCCTGAACCACAGGAACCCCGACGGCACCCCCCACTACGCCATCAGCACGTCGGTAAAGCTCTCCATCATACCGCAGGACAAGCGGTTCACGGTGGAGAAGAAGGGATCGGCCGGCTCAAAGCCCCCCGGGCAGATGTTCAGCTGATCCTGCTCACGCGCCGCGCTTTTTTATGATCGTCAGCACGTCCTCGTCAAGGAGCCGGTGGCCGAGCCCCACCCTCTGGCCGCCGAACTTTACGCTCTCCCCCCACACCATGGCGTACCTAAAGTCGGCCCTCATCCTCCTGTGGAGCTTGTTGCAGACGTCCTCGACCGTGTCGCCCCGCCTGGCTATGAGCGGCTCCTCGTAGTCCGTCTGCCCCCCCTTGGGGCGCATGTAGATCCTGATGAACTCGAGCTTTTCGTATATCCTCTCCTTGAGGGCCCCGATGTTCGTCTCGGAGTTGGCCGAGACCTGCACCACCTCGGAGCTGAGCCTCCCCTTGGCCTCCGTGAGGAACCGGTCGTCGACCAGGTCTATCTTGTTGAGGACCGTCAGGGACTTTGAATAGCTGACGTTGCCCGCTATGTGGTCTGCAAGCTGCTCTGACGTGACGTCCTCGCGCGTCACCACCCTGGCGCTCGATATCCCGTACAGGTGCAGCAGGTCCCTGACGTGCTTTTCGGTTATCTTTGTGAGCTTTACCTGCTGGGCGACGGCTATCCCCCCGGAGCCCGCCCTCTCTATGGTGATGTTGGGCGGCAGCTGGTTGAGCCGGATCCCGATGTTGCCAAGCTCCCCGACGAGCACCCCCTCGTGGTACGGCTGGAAGACGTCGAGGATGAGCAGCACGAGGTCGGCCGACCTTGCCACGGAGAGGATCCTCTTGCCGAGGCCCCTCCCCGTCGACGCCCCCTTTATTATCCCCGGCAGGTCGAGCACCTGTATGCGGGCCCCCCTGTACTCCATCATGCCGGGCACCACGGTCAGCGTGGTGAACTGGAACGCCCCGACTGCCGACCTTGCCCCGGTGAGCTTGTTTAGCAGCGTCGACTTGCCCACGCTGGGGAGCCCTATGAATACGACGGTGGCATCGCCCGCCCTCCTCACGTCGAACCCGTCTGACTTTGCGGCCGACTTTTTCGCGGCCACCTCCTCCTGCTCGCGCTTTAGCTTTGCTATCTTTGCCTTCAGGAGGCCGATGTGGTGCTCCGTCGCCTTGTTTATCTGGGTGCGCGCCATCTCGTCCTGGATGGCCTTTATCTTCTCGGGGATCCCCATGGCGCGGCGGCCCAGGGGATCAAATAAAACCGTAATTGCACACAGATATTATCGGGGCGGATCGCCGGCCCGCCGTATGGGACGGACCGTGTTCGCAGTCGACATCGACGGGACGCTCACCGACGACGGGGGCGGGCGCGTCCACCTCGGCGCCCTCGGGGCGCTCCGGGGGCTTGTCGGGATGGGGCACGCCGTTGTGCCCGTCACCGGCAGGTCGTCCGTCGAGGGGTACCTGCTCGCGGTATTCGGGGGGCTCACGCCCGCCTCCGTCGGCGAGAACGGCGGCTGCATCACGACGGGCGGCTCCGAGCACCGCCTCCTCGGTGACATGGCCGCGTGCAGGGCCGCCCTCGGCGTCCTGCGGGACCGGGTGGCGGGCGTGGAGGAGAAGCCCGTCTTTCCGCGCATGACAGAGGTGGTGCTCGAGCGCACCTTTGATGCGGGGGAGGGGAGGCGGGCCATCGCCGGCACCGGGACGGCCCTCTCTGACAGCGGGTTCGCGTACCACATCAACTCCGAGGGCGTCGACAAGGGATCCGGCCTCCGGGAGCTGGCGCGCATGCTGTCCGTTGACACGGCCGACGTGGTCGCGATAGGGGACGGGGAGACTGACATACCGCTCTTCCGGGCGGCCGGCTCGAGCGTGGCGCTCGGGAACGCGCCCGGCCACGTCCGGGACGCGGCCTCGATGCGCACGGACGCGCCCGCCGGGGACGGGGTGCTAGAGGCGCTAGAGATGATCTCGCCGGGGGCGGCCTGAGACGGCGTTTGACTCTTTCCTCAGGGAGGCGCGGGCCGGGATCGACGCGGCGCTCGAACGTTCCGGGCTGGGGCCGGTCGGCCACTCGACCGTCCCCTCAAAGCCGGGCTTTGGCGATGCCAGCTCCAACGCGGCGTTCCTGCTAGCAAAGGGGGCCGGCAGGCCGCCGGCCGGGATCGCAGGCGAGGTGGCCGCGGCGTACGGGGGCGGGCGCCTCGTCTCCTCGTGCACGGCGCACCCGTCCGGCTACGTCAACCTCGCGGCGGACTGGTCGGTGCTCGGCAGGGAGATACTCGAGGAGTCCGCCGCCCCCGGGTACGGGGGCAGCCCGGCGGGGGCCGGCAGGCAGGTCATAGTCGAGCACACGAGCGTCAACCCGAACAAGGCGCTGCACATAGGGCACGTCCGCAACGTGTCCGTCGGCGACTCGGTATCGCGCATACTCGGCAAGGCCGGGTACGACGTGCGGGTGCTCAACTACGTGGACGACTCGGGGCTGCAGGTAGCCGACATCGTGCTGGGGTTCCGGCTGCTGGGGATCCCCGAGGAACCGCCCGACGGCAAAAAGTTCGACCACTACTGCGGGGACGACGTATACGCGAGGGCGACGGCCGCGTACGAGTCGGACCCGTCACTGGAGGGGAAGCGGCGGGAGGTGCTGGCCGGCATGGAGGAGGCCGGCTCGGAGGTGGCGCGCTTTGCGGCCCGGATAACCGGCCGGGTGCTCAGGTGCCAGCTCCAGACGTGCTGGATGCTTGGCGCCGAGTACGACTGCCTCAACTACGAGTCGCAGATAGTCGGATCCGGCCTCTGGGGATCGCTCTTTGAGCGGATGAAGGGGGAGGGCCTTGCGCGCCTCGAGGACGGCGGCAAGAACGCCGGCTGCTGGGTTGTCCCCGGCCCCGACGGCGAGGACGACAAGGTGCTGGTGCGCAGCAACGGGACGGCCACCTACATCGCAAAGGACATCCCGTACGCGGCGTGGAAGCTGGGCCTCGCCGGCGACCCGTTCGGTTACGCCGAGTACGGGGGGCAGCCGGGGACGCGCAGGCTCTGGCAGACGGTGCTCGGCGGGGGCGGGACGATGCCGCCGCCGTCCCCCTCGCGCGTCATCACCGTGATAGACTCGAGGCAGGCGCGCCTGCAGGGGATCATCTCGGGGATCGTGGAGGGGTTCGGCGCCGGACCCGGCTCGTACGTCCACCTCGGGTACGAGTCGGTGGCACTGAGCCCCGGGACCGCCCGGGATCTCGGCGTCGACACGGGCGGCAAGAGCGCCCAGATGTCCGGCAGGAAGGGCGTCTATGTATCGGCAGACGCCGTCCACGGGGCGCTCTCAGCAAGGATCTCGGAGGAGACGCGCCAGCGGCACTCCGGCATGGGGGACGAGGAGGTGGCCCGGATAGCGGCGGACGTGGCGACCGGGGTGATGAGGTACGAGATGATCCGGCAGGACCTTGACAAGGTGATAGTGTTCGACATGGAGAGATCCAAGGGGCTGGAGGGCGACACGGCCCCGTACATCCAGTACGCGCACGCCCGCGCCGTGCGGCTCCTCGAGAAGGCCGGGCGCGAGCCCCCCGCCTCGGTCGACTGCTCGCGCCTCGGGGCCGCCGAGCTGGACCTTGTCAGGGAGATCGGCATGTTCGGGATCCGGGTCGGCGACGCGGCCGACAACCTCTCGCCAAAGGTGGTCGCCAGGTGCTGCCGGGACCTTGCCGTCCTCTTCAACGCGTTCTATGAAAAGACGCGCGTCCTTGGCTCGGGCGACGCGGATCTCGAGGACGCCAGGCTGCGCATCGTCGACTCGTTCCGGCGGACGGTCTCCGAGGGGCTCGCCCTGCTCGGGATAAGGTCCCCGCCCGTCATGTGAGGGGGCGGCGCCAAGGTTCTTTAGTGCCGGCGGCGGCGGACTCCCCGTGAAGGCGACGTTCGGGGCAGGCTGCTTTTGGCACGTGGAGGACGTGTTCGCCCGGACGCCGGGCGTGGTGTCGACCAGGGCCGGGTACGCCGGCGGCACCGTGCCGGATCCCACGTACGAGCAGGTCTGCACGGACAAGACGGGCCACGCCGAGGCCGTCGAGGTGGAGTTTGACCCGGGGCGGATATCCTACTCGGACCTTCTCCGGATATTCTGGAGGTGCCACGATCCGACCACGCGGGACAGGCAGGGGCCCGACGTGGGCAGGCAGTACCGCTCCGTCATATTCTGCCACTCCGAGGAGCAGAGGCGGGACGCCGAGAGGTCTGCCTCCGAGGAGGGGGCGTCGGGCAGGCACCGCTCCCCCATAGTGACGGAGGTGGCCGGGGACGAAGAGTTCTATCCGGCCGAGGAGTACCACCAGAGGTACATCGAAAAGCGGCGCTGACTATCTTACGAGCAGCACCGGCACCCTGGACGAGTGGGCGACATAGCTTGACGTGCCCCCGAATATGGCCCTCCTTGCGCGCCCCTTGCCGCTGGTCCCGATGACGATCATGCCGTGCCTCGGGCTCTTGGAGGCGGCCACGATGGCGTATCCGGCGTCCCCCCTCGCGAACGTCTCTGTAAAGTCGATGCCGCTCCTCGCCGCGCGCGTCTTTGCCTCGTCCATGAACCTCTTGGCCTCTGCCGGCGGCTGCTCCCTCGAGCGCCCGGCGCCGAACTCGGCCCCCTTTTCCGCTATGCAGTGGATCCCGGTGATGGTGGAGCCGCACCCCCTGGCTATCGTGATCGCCGCATCGAGCGCGCGCAGCGAGCTCTCCGATCCGTCTATCGCGACAAGTATCCTGCGCAGGCCGCCGGCCGGGGTCATTGCGACTCTTCTAGCATGTTCCTGAGGCCCGAGCACCTGTTCCGTATGGTGACCTCGGTGACGCCTGACGCCGACGAGATCTCCTTTTGCGACTTTGGCTCGCCCGTGCTGATGCATGCGAGGTAGAGGGCCGCGGCCGCCATGCCCCTGGGATCCTTTCCGGCCACGAGGCCGGCCTTTTTGGCCTTTGTGAGTATCGAGTTTGCAAGCCGCCTTGTCTTCTCGCCGAGCCCGGCCAGGCTGGCGATGCGCGAGACCCCGAGCGCCGGATCCGCCACCGGCATGCTCATGTCCATCTCGCGGAAGAGAGTCCTGTAGCACCTGGCCACGTCCTTGCGGCGTATGTTTATCCCGTCGGCGACGTCGTCAAGAGTCCTCGGCGTGTTGCTGTCCCTGCACGCCGCATAGACGCAGGCGGCCACGATCCCGTGTATCGAGCGGCCCCTTACCAGGTTCTTCTCCATCGCCTTGCGGTACGTGTACGCGGCCATCTCGAGGGACGCCTCCGTAAGCGCCAGCTTGTCCTTTAGCTTGTCCATCTCGGTGAGGGCGTGCCGCAGGTTCCTCTGCGCGGACGTGCGGGCGTGCGTCCTGCTGTCCCACGTCCTGAGCCTCTCCATCGTGCCCCTCACGTCCGCCGCGATCGGCCTGCCCGTCGAGTCCCTGTTGGCGGCCCCGATCACGGTCGAGAGCCCCATGTCGTGCATCGCGAGAGTCGACCCGGAGCCGGTCCTCGACTTGTCGTCACCCTCGTCCCGGAACGACCTCCACTCGGCGCCCGCGTCGGCAAGCCTCTCCTCCGCGACGCACCCGCATTTTGAGCATATCATCTCGCCTGTCTCGTGGTCCTCCACGACGCTGGACCTGCCGCACCCTGGGCACTGCAGCTTGCCGTCCTGCATGGCAAGGGGTAGGCGCGCCCTCCTTTTAATAACTATTCCCGAATTACATCTATTTGGAACAAACTTATGTAATTAACTAGAGCAGGCAGTACGCGAACTGGGGCGTGAACGACGTATACATCACGTCCGAGGGATCCGTCGAGTGCCCGAGCCCGATCGAGTGCCCGAGCTCGTGCGTCATCACGTACCTGACGCTCTCCACGTCGTAGAGCTGGAACGAGCCGTCGCAGTTATAGTCGCCGAGCACCACCTCGACGACCCCCTTCCCGACGTGGGCGTGCCCCAGCACGCCCTCGCCTATGTTGCGCACCACCCACGTCACCCAGACGTTCGCCTCGCTCCTCTTCGGGGTCACCTCGAACTCGAACCTGGTCTCCATGTCGCCTATCTTGAACCTCTGCCCCTCCCAGTAGTCAAACGACTCCTCCAGGGTGGCCCTGTGGTCCAGCGGGAGGGCGGCCGGCTGCTCGTTGATGTACACCGTATAGTATATGATCCTCACGTCGTCTACCACCGCGTACAGCGGGTCCGGAAAGTTCGTGGCGGCGCCCGACACCTCCTCCTCAAAGTTCCACTTGTCATAATCCCGCAGGAACTTCTTTATCACGTCAAAGCTGGGGTTTGGCAGCTCGACGTACCTCTTCTCCCTGTCCACCGCCCTTGACAGTGCCTGCACCTGCCTCTTAAAGTCCCTCACCTCGGCCTCCACGTCCTCGGCCGTCCTCGGGGGATCATAGTCGGTGTGGCCGGCCTGTATCAGGGCGTGCACGAGGGGGGCGATCTCGGCATCACCGGCCCCCCCGGCCCAGGCGGCGGCCTTTTTGCGGGCCGAGTCGGTGGTCCAGCCGCCGCCCGTCCACGAGACCTCGGCTGCCCCGCCGCCCAGGGCGTACTCGAAGACCGCCCCGAGCTCGGCGTCCGTCATGTTGTTCCGGAGCCAGAGCGAGACGGCCCCCCCGAGCCAGTCGGGCACGTCGGCCGAGATTATCCTTCCCCCGCTGTCAAGCTCGAACGCCCCGGCGGGGAACTTTGCGGACACCCTCTCCATAAAGTCCGCATAGTACGAGACGACCCTGTTGCCCGGGTCCGTATCCTCGGCCCGCTCAAAGTAGGAGAGCGCCGTCCTGTACTCGCCCATGTTCCCGAACCCGAGCCCCAGCCCCGCGAGGGCGGTCGTGTCGTTGGGCCTGTACTGCAGCACGGTGTAGAACTGCACCATCGAGTCGACGTGCCTGCCGGTGTTGCTGTGGATTATCCCCTTCTTCTTCAGCGCGTCAAAGTTGCCCGGTATCTCCTCCAGTATGGCGTCGTACAGGCCGAGGGCCTCGTCATACATGCCCTTCTTGAACGCCGCGTTGGCCTCGGCGTACTTTTCGGCCGGCGTCATCTCCGGCTCCGGAGTCTGGGCGTGCGCGGCCCCGGCCAGAGCCGCGGTCAGCGCTACTGCCAGGGCCGCCAGCAGGCGTCGCATGCGCCCGGCCTGTCCGTCGCCTTATTTTTATCCTGCCAAGTCTTTAAATTCGCGGCACGCCCGCCACGGCGGGATGGACGGGCTCTACGGGCTGCGGAGGGAGGTGCGCAGGCTATCAAGGGAGGTCGAGGGGATGGCAGGACACGTCGAGATCCCCCAGATGGTAGAGTCGGCAAACCTGCTCCGCGCCAACGAGAGCCTCCTCCGCTCAGACGCGGCAAAGACGGAGCTGCTGCAGGCCTACCGCAAGTACGCCGGGGCCCTGGAGGGCCTGCTGCTTGAGATACTGGACGTGCAGGCCGAGATCGCCCGGCTGAGGCGGGCCGCGATATCCTAGCCCGCGTAGATCCTCCTGCCGTCGACCACGAGGGCCCCGTCCCACTCGAGGCGCTCGGCGATCCCCTCGGCGCCCCTGATGATCGTCCTCCTGCCGATTATCCCGGACGCGGCCTCCCACATGCCGGCGACCCTGCCGGCCCCGCCGGAGCCGAGCAGCACGTATAGCCTCCCAAGCTCCGCCAGGAGGGCCCTTGCGACGGCCGGCCTCTGCCCGGCCCCGCACAGCGGCGCCGCCCCGTAAAACCCGGCGCTGCCCCCAAGCTCCCCCTCGGCGGCGGCCGCCGTCGCGTCCGTGTTGATCCCTATGCCGACCACGGCGCGCTCGACCCCGCCGGGGCCGGCCTCGGCATCCACCATGACGCCGGCCGCCTTCCTCCCCCCGACGGTGACGTCGTTGGGCCACCGGAGCCCCGCCGCGGTCCCGGCGGCGCGCGCCGCGGCGCGGACCGCAAGAGAGGCGGCGGCCGGCAGCAGCCCCGCCTCGAACCCGGATCCGGGGCGCAGCACCACCGAGATGTAGATGCCGCCGCGCGGCGAGACCCACCTGCCGCCCGATCTCCCCCTGCCCCCGTCCTGCCGGCCCGCCGCCACGACGCCCCCGTCATCCTCCATGAGTCCTGCCTCCTCCTGGGTCGAGGCGCACGACGCCACGTACGCCCTCCTCCCCCCGACGGGCCCGCTGCCCGGGTCGATCTCCCACGGGTAGAGCTCGCCCCCGCCTCCCGTTATGCTCATGCCGCCGGACACGTCGTATCCGAGGCCCCGCGCCAGCCCCGCGTACCTGGCCCCGTCCGCCCCGATCACTCCCCGCCTCATGAGTGACATTGCGCCGCATACGGGGCCCGAGGCGCTGTCAAAATCCCACGTCAAAGTCAAATCCGCCGGGATCGCCCGCGTCCGCGTCCTGGCCGGCGTCCTGCGCCGCATCCTCCCCGGCGCCGGCGTCCGCGCCCGGCACATAGTCGGACATCGAGGAGCCTATCATCCCGAACATGAGCCCGAACATCGCCATGTCCATCACCCCGAAGAACATCATGGCCGGCAGGATTGACCTGTTATCGTCCATCATCTGCTTTAGCTTGCCCTTCTTCCCATCCTTGTACAGCGAGGCCATCTTGCCCCACGACTCCTGCAGGTCCCTGGCCCCCTCCTCGACCCTCCTGAACCCGTCCTCCGTCGGATGCATCTCTATCTTCCTGCCGAGCCAGCCCTTCTTCTCCTCGACCCTTATCAGGCCCTGGCCCTCCAGCCTCTGAAGTATCGCGTCAAGCTCCTTTGGGTCCACGCCGGTCTCCCTCTGGATCTTCTCGAACCGGGTGATCCTCCTTGATATTGCCCCTAGCACCATCAGCTCCTCCGGGTTCACGGGCGGGGCCCGGCGCCCGGGCTAAAAAAATCTTTGACATGGCTATATATCCGGGCCCCGCGTCCGGGCGGGCGTGTCGTTCGGGGACCTCTGCTCGGAGATAGAGGAGGCGGCCGGGAGGCACTCGCGGTCGGGCACCCCCGCGAGGGTCGAGCGGACGGGGGACCGGATCATACGCGTGTACGGGGCGGGCGTGACCCCCGTCGAGGCCGCAAGGGACGGCCTCTCCCGCATACAGGATCTTGCCGAGGGGACCGCCGAGCACCACCCCTACTGGGCGGCCGTCGCCGGCTGCGCCGGCATACTGGAGGCGCTGCTGGACGGGTGGGACGGCCGGCTGGGGCCCGAGGAGGTGTCAAGGGTGAGGTGGGATCTTGGCCGGATCGGCAGGGCCGTCGGGTAGCGCGGCCGCCGCGAGGCGGGCCCTGCTGGAAAGGTGGCAGGCGACCCTCTCTGCGCGCAGGCTGTACGGGTCGACCTCGATAGCCGGATCAAGCCCGCCGTCAGTCTTTGTGGGATCTGCCAGGTATCCGGAGGTGTTCGCCGGGCCCATGCTGCCGCCGGTCTACGGCGACACGAGCCTCCTTGACAGCCCGGAGAGGTGGGGCGGCATGCCGCTTGAGAGGATCGTGGGGTTCCGCCTCGGGCTCGTGCGCGGCATGCGCGCCGTGCGGGCGGACCGGCCCGCCGGCAGGTACGTCGAGGGGCTGCAGGATGTGGCCATGTCATCGTCCCCGGCCGACTCGGAGCTCGAGTTCGAGAGGCCGCCGGGCGGGGCCGGCCTTGACGGGCTGGGGCCGCCCACGGGCCCCTCCGCCCCGGTGCGGTCGGCCCGGCTGTCGGGCGCCTCCCCGCTGCGCTCGGCCGAGCGGGCGTTCTACGACAGGGACGCGACGGCGCTCGAGTCGATGCTGGAGATGTACCGGGACGGCGCCGGCGTGCAGCGCATACAGCAGTGCCTCAGCGTCGGGATGCTGGGCCGCGGGCGCAGGATGGTGCCCACCAGGTGGAGCATCACGGCGACCGACTCTGCCATATCAGGGTTCCTGGCCGGGCAGGCGGCCCTCAACCCGCTGGTCGACTCGTGCAGGGTCTTCCGGCACTCGGGGCTCGGCAACTCGTACGCGGTGGTGCTGTACCCGCGCAGGTGGTCGTTCGAGCTCGTCGAGGCGTGGGAGACCGGCGGCGGCCTGGCGTTCGGATCCGACTATGAGGACCCGCGCAGGCCGTGCCGGTCGCCGTCCACGGCGGGCGCCTTTTTCGCGGCAAGGCTCGCCGTCACGGAGTACCTGGCGGGGAAGGGGCTGCAGGCGGGGGCCCTCGTCCTGCGCAGGATATCCCCCGAGTACTCCGTGCCGGTCGGGGTCTGGCAGGTGCGGGAGGGCGTGAGGGCCGCCATGCGCGGCGCCTACGAGGCGGCCGGCGGGTTCGGCGAGGCGCTCTTCGTGGCGTCCCTTGCCACCGGCGTGCCGGCCGGCTCGTGGGCCGCGCACGGGCGCACGGCGCTCGCCCTGCGGCAGGGCGTCATGGACGACTATCTTGGCTGCGCCGCGTGATGCACCGCGCGATGAGCCGCGCGGCCCGGGCCGGGCGCCCTGATCGGCGCGGCCGCAAGGTTTTAGATGCCTCCCGGGGCCGCCGGCACGCGTGGCAAGGCGCACGCAGGTGCTGGTGATAGGGAGCAACGGGGACTCGTGCACGGACGCGCAGTCGGGGCACGCGCACGCGGCGGGGGCCGCCGTCGCCCGGGCGGGCGCCGTCCTGGTGACCGGCGGGCTCGGCGGCGTGATGGAGGCCGCCTCGAGGGGGGCGAGCGAGGCCGGCGGGCTGGTCGTCGGCGTGATCCCGTACGAGGACGCCTCGCGGGCCAACGGGTTCTGCGATGTCGTGATCCCGACCGGCATGGGGATGGCCCGCGACTATGTCAACGCGCACTGCGCCGACGGGGTCGTCGTGGTGGGCGGGGGCTCCGGCACGCTGTCAGAGGCGTGCGCCGCCTACATGCACGACAAGCCGATGGTCGTCGTGCGCGGCCTAGGCGGCTCCGTGGAGCGGTATATCGACGGGTACCTTGACGGGCGGAAGCGCGTAAGGGTGCTCGGGGCAGGCTCCGGCGCCGAGGCGGCCGGCGCCCTGCTAGGACTCCTTGGACAGGTAGGGGTCGGGTGCGTACGTGGGGCCGAACTCTGACTCGAGCTTTTTCAGCTCGGAGACCAGCACCGGGAGGCCCGCCTTGCGGGCCGACTCGAACACGGGGATCCTGAGCCCGAGCCCCAGCCTGGCCGCCCTCTCGACCTCCTCCTCGTCGCTCGCCCCGTTGGTGATGAGCCAGGCGGCGTTGTTGGCGATGTTGGCGACAAGGTGCGCCGGATCCACCCTGCCGGCAAGCTCCTCCGAGAGGGCCACCCTCTCATAGTTGCCCTCGCCATAGTCGTAGAACCCGCCGCCTGACTTTTGCCCGAGGCGCCCCTTTTCGTGCAGTTCCGCCACCGACGGGTGCGGCCTCACCACCCCCCGGTCCCGCGCGTGCATCTCGGAGGTGGCCTTGTGGATGACATCAAGGCCAGTAAAGTCGGCAAGCTCGAGTATCCCCATCGGGAACCCCATCCTGAACCTGACGGCCGAGTCGACCTCCTCCCTGGTGGCGCCGGTCCTGTCCATCAGGTGGCACGCCTCGTGCACCAGCGGTATGAAGAGCCTGTTGACGATGAAACCCGGCACGTCCCTCCTGCAGATGACTGCCTCCTTGCCGGCCGAGGAGACGAACGCGGACACGGCATCCGTCACGTCCTGCCCGGTGCGCTCGCCCGGTATGACCTCGACGAGCTTCATCAGCTGCGGCGGGTTGAAGAAGTGTATCCCGATGAACCTCTCGGGCCTCGACGTGACCGACGCTATCTCCGTTATGGGCAGGGTGCTGGTGTTTGACGCAAAGACGGCGCCGGGCCCCGCCGCCGAGTCAAGCTCGGCGTACACCCGCCGCTTTAGAGCCATGTCCTCGGGGACGGCCTCTATCACCAGGTCGGCGCCGGAGACGGCGTCGGCAAGATCCACGACCGGCCTTATCCTGGCGAGGGACGCCTCGGCATGAGCCGGCGTTATGCGCCCCTTTGATGCCGTCTTTTCAAGGCTCCACCTTATCTTCCCGATGGCCTTGTCGAGCAGGTCCTGCCTGATGTCGCGGAGCGCCACGCCGTATCCTGCCATGGCCGCCACCTGCGCGATGCCGTGCCCCATCACGCCGGATCCCAGGACTGCCAGGTTCTTGAACTCCACGGCCCCCCGGCCCCCGTATCCTTTATAATGTATTTCCGGTCGGATCCGCGCATGGGTCTCTTCAAGAGGGGAGGCGACGGGGGCACCAAGTGCAAGACGTGCGGGACGGAGCTGCACGATCCGGAGCGGCTCAGGCGGCACATGAAGAAGGCCCACGGGAACGTGCCGGAGAAGAAGCCCGATGCCGACTCTGGCGGCGGGACGTGGTAGATTGGAGCTAAGCTCCGGCCAGAAGGGCCTTCTTGTCTTCGGGGGCGCCTTTGTGGCCGTGGGGCTGGTGATGACCACCGTCGTCTTCCCGTTCTGGAACCTGATCCGCGAGGACGTCTACGAGGAGGTCGTCGTGCTGTCCAACACCGACGGCGTCTGCTATGCCGACACGGCCGATGACACGCCAAAGACGATATCCGGGTGCGAGGCGGCGCCCGGCGACACCATCACGATAAAGTTCGGGCGCGGCCTGGCGTGGGCCACGGTGGTGGATCCCTGAGCGATCCGGGGTGCCCGTTCTGCGGGATCGCCGGGGGCCGGATACCCGCCAGGATAGTGCGCCGCACGCGCCTGTCCGTCTCGTTCCTTGACGCGTCCCCGCTAGCGAGGGGGCACGTCCTTGCCGTCCCGTCCTCCCACCGGGAGCGGATCCAGGACATGACGGAGGAGGAGTGCTCCGACCTCTTCGGGCTGGTCCGGTCGCTCGCGTCCGGCACCGACTCGATTCATGGCTCCACGCTCGTAGCCGTCCACAACGGGCCGGGGGCAGGCCAGGAGGTGCCGCACGTGCACGTGCATCTGGTGCCGAGGCGCGACGGGGACGGCGCCGGCCCCGTCCACTCGATGTTCGGCGCCGCGGATCCGGGCGCCGATGATCCCGACGAGGTGTGCCGCCTAGTAGGGAAAGAGTCTCTGCCCTGAGGCGATGTCCTCGACGGTGATGGCCTTTGTGGGACACGTCCTTGCGGCGTCCGTTATCACGTCCGCGCGCGCCCCGGCCGGATCCACGACCGACGACTTTGGGTTCAGCTGCGTCTTCCTGTCTATGTGGAAGACGCCGGGCGCCATCACCTCGCAGCTGCAGCAGCCGATGCACAGGCTCTCGTCGACCCGGACGTTCAGGGTCGCGGCCCTGGTGCTCGGCGGCCTCTCCGCGCGCGGCCCTGGCTTCTTCCGCCTGCCTGACTCGCGCGGCCTGCCGGCCTGCCCCCCGGCCTGCCCCCCGGCCTGCCCCCCGGCCTGCCCCCCGGCCTGCCGGCCTTCCGGCCCGCCGTCCGGCCCGCCGTCCGGATCACCGGCAGACCCGGCGGCCCCGTTCCGCCTTGACATGCGCGCCTCATAGTCCTCCCAGAACCTCCTCTCGTACTCCTTCCAAAAGCCCGGATCCTCCTCCGCCTCCCTGGTGTACCTTGACCAGTCCTCCTCGGGCGTCGCCCCGGGGGCGCCCCACTGGGCGCCGTGGTCGCGGCGGCCCCCCTCCGGATCCGCCCGGCCGCCCGACCCGCCGCCCGACCTGCCATCCGCCCGGCCATCCTTCCGTCCCTCCGGCCGCCCGGCCTCCTGCCGCGGCGCGTCCCCCGCCCCGTCCCTCAGGCGGTTGTACGCCTCCGTGATCGTCTTGAACTGCTGGTCGCCGGCAGAGCCGCTCCTGTCCGGGTGGTGCTCCAGCGCTAGCCTTCTGTATGCCGCCTTTATCTCGTCCATTGACGATCCGGCGTCGACCCCGAGCGTCCTCTGCGCCTGCCGGGTGTCCATGGGATCTCCCCGGACGGCGCATTAAAAAGAATTTGCACGAATCACAGGCGGCCCGTGATCCGGCCGTCTCCGTCCACGTCGAGCCAGTCCGTCCTGAACGCCCTGCCGCCGCGCCGGACGTTTATGGCGATGTGCGAGAACGCCGACCTGCCCGCCGAGCCGTGCGCGTGGAGGACGCCGGCCGGTATCCTCGCGATATCCCCCTCCCCGAGGCTGATCCTGGACGCACGCCGGGTCCTGGATCCCGACCTCCTGTACGTCTCAAGGACCCCGCCCCCGGAGGTGGCGATCAGCAGCTGCTCGCCGCCGTGGGAGTGCATCTTTGTGCGCGCCCCGCGCGAGAACCTCACGTGGTACATGTCGCTGCCCCCGGGCCCCGGCAGCACCTTGAGGGACGTCTTTCCCGTGAACCAGGCCGGATCCACCCTGCGCGTCCTGCCCCCGCCCCTCGTGCTCCCGGTAGCTATCATATCCTGTCAAGTATCCTCTTCTTCTTTTCACGGAACTCCTTCTCCGTGATCACCTTTGACTTGCGGAGCCTGCCGAGCACTTCTAGCGCCTCTAGGTCGTCCCGCGTGTCCGTCGTCATCCTCTTGGCGGCCGAGACCCCCTTTGAGATGTCCCTGGCGGCGCGGCTCCTGATCTGGTCGCCCTCCTTCTTTGCCCTGGCGTGGATTCCCCGGCTTGCCCTTGCGGCCTGCCTTGCCGTGATGGTGCCAAGCTCCTCGGCGTCGTCTATCACCCTGTCTGCCTTCCTGATCCCCTCCTGCAGGGCCCTGTCTGCCTTTTTGAGTAGGCCCTCGATCCGCCTCTTCCCCTGCTCCATGCGCCGGCGGGCGCGCGGCAATTCTATTATCTCTTTCTGATCCGGCCCCTACGTCCTTGCTATCGCGCGGAACCCCGGGTCGTTGTGCAGTACCGTGAACGCCTTCTCCTCCCTCGCCCACCTGCGGACCGTCTTGGGATCCCTGCCGAACGCCTTGCGGAGCAGCGAGAGCGCCTCGCCGTGCCTGCCGAGCGCGGCGCAGCTGCGGGCCTCCGCGTACAGCAGCCCCGCGCTCCCCCTGTGCTCGGCCCCGAGCCTGCCGAACGCGGCGAGCGCCTCCTCGTGGCGCCCGAGCTCGGCCAGCTGTATCCCGCGCTGGAACGCCGCGTCGGCGTGGCCGGGATCTGACTTTAGCACGCGCTCAAAGCAGGCCATCGCCTCCCTGTGCCTCTTCATCTTGCCTAGCACGATCCCCCTGTAAAACCGGACGTTGGGCCTGCGCGGGTCGGCCGCCTGCGCCTTTTCAAGCATCGCGAGCGCCCCCTCGCCGTCGCCTAGCCTGTCAAGCAGCACCCCCCTGTTAAAGTAGGATGCGGCATATGACGGGTCGGACCTTATGGCCTCCGCATAGCACCCGTCGGCGTCCTGGAGGTTCCCAAGCTCCGCGAGCGCTATCCCCTTGTTGTTGAGCGCGGCCGCGTCCCCCGGCCTCGACCTGAGCAGCTCGTCAAGGCACGTCACGGCGTCGGCGTACTTTTTGGCCCCGTTGAGCGCGACGCCGCGCCCCAGGAGCGCCGTCCTGTTGCCCGGATCCTTCTTCAGGGCCGCGGCGTAGAGCGAGGCGGCCTTTTTGTGGTCGCCGCGCGCGGCCCTCCCCCTCGCCTCCGTTATGATCTCCCCCGCGGTCCTCGGATCCCCGAACAGTCCCATGTGCCGGTGGTGCCGGCCGGGCCGTAAATGAAAGTTTGTGGAGGCTTTATTTTGGAGCGGCGGCCGGGCCCCGCCCGTGATAGAGTTCTACTCGGACAGGGTCCACGCCCACGCCCTGCCGGGCGGCGCCCCGTGGGGGGAGGCGGCGGCAGCCTCGATATCGGGGGCAAACTCGCCGGGCCGCAAGCGGGTGAGGATCGACGGCAGGTCAGTCACGGTGGGGGATCTTGCCTTTGGCCCCGTCTCGAGGGTGGGGGTGACCGTCCCCCTCTTCAAGCGGGAGTGCACGATGGTCTTTGAGGGCCGCTTTGGGGGCGGCTCGGCCCACGTCCACATCACGGCAAGGTCAAACTACCGGGACGTCTTTGCGGCCCTGACCTCGTGGAGGGACGCCGGATCGCTCTGAGGCGGCGACCATCTGGTCGATGTCCCTCCTCGAGTGGGCGTCCGAGACGGCCCCCATCTTGCCCGGCAGTATGAATATCCCGTCCCTTGCTATCATCCCAAAGTGGTACCTGCGCAGGGCCTCCCGGTCGCACGCGGCGGCCTTTGCCGGATCGTCCACCGGGCCGTCGGCGCCAAAGTGCGCCATGAAGAGAGATCCCGTCCCGGTGACGCGGGCCCGGCCGGCGAGCGCCCTTTCGAGCCCGTCCCTTGCGCGCCCGCCAAGCTCGTTGATGCGCCCGTACACCGCCCTGTCAGACTTTAGGCGCCCGAGGGTGGCGGCGCCGGCCACCATTGACGCGGGGTTTGCCGAGAACGTGCCGCCCCCGACGTATGCGCGCCCCTCCCTGTCGCCGTCGTCGGCCCGGCGCATCACCTCCTCCTTGCCGCATATGGCGCCGATCGGCATCCCGCCGCCGATTATCTTTCCGAGCGTCACGATGTCCGGGTCGAGCCCCATCTTCTCGTACGCGCACCCGTACCGCAGCCTGAACCCCGTCACTATCTCGTCTAGTATGAAGAGCGCGCCGCACTTTGACGCCGCCTCCTGCACCGCCCTCAGGTAGTCAGGCTCGGCCGGTATGCACCCGCCGCCGCCGAGCAGCGGCTCCACAACCACGCCGGCAAGATCGCCGGCGTGCCTGCGCAGGACATCCGCCGCGCCCTGCGGGTCGTTGTACGGGATCGTGACGATCTCCTCCTGCCCGCCCATGCCGGCCCCCTCCGGCACGTCGAACGGGCGGTTCACCGACTTTAGCAGGTCGCTTGCGTACCCGTGCCACCCTCCCTCGGCCTTTGCTATGATCCTCCTGCCGGTGTGCGCGCGCGCGATCCTTGCCGCGTACATCACCGCCTCCGTGCCGGACGCCGTGTACCTTGTCTTCTCTGCCGCCGGCACCGCGCCCGATATCAGCGTGGAGAGCCGGATTGTCTGCTCGTTCACCGTCCCGTACATCCAGCCGCTCCTCACCTGGGACGCCAGCTCGCGCGTGACGCCGGGATCGGCGTGCCCCAGCACCAGGCTCCAGTGCCCCATCCAGTAGTCGGTGTACCTGTTCCCGTCGACATCGGTGAGGGACCTGCCGGCCGACGACCTGGTTACAAAGGGGTACGGCTCAAAGTACCTGATGTTGTGGCTCACCCCCCCGACGTGCATCCTGGCCGACTTTGCAAAGATCCTTGCCGATCCGGGGGTCCTTCTCCTGTACTCCCGGACGTCCTCATCCAAGGCGATCCGGGGGTCCCCGGGGGCCCATTTTAACCCGCTGATCGCCCCGATCGGCGGGGGTGCCGCGCATGGTTTATATGGATTTTCGCGGGCCCCGCCGACGCATGCGTGACGCATAGGCGGCGCCCGTGACGAGAGCATGGCATCATGCCATTTGGTGACTCGCGGGCCTCCAGTCTCGCATACAAGATGAGGATCCGACCAAGAGGTCGGCTCTGAGATGTGAAGACTGTGCATCCGTCAATTCTAGTACAGAAATGTGCATATTCAGAATCCGGTTGATCCTGCCGGACCTGACTGCTATCGGATTGATACTAAGCCATGCGAGTCATTGCAGCAATGCAAGGCGGACGGCTCAGTAACGCGTAGTCAACCTGCCCTGTGGACGGGAATAACCTCGGGAAACTGAGGATAATGCCCGATAGAGCACCGTGCCTGGAACGGCCGGTGCTCCAAACGAATGTCGCCGCAGGATGGGACTGCGTCCTATCAGTTTGTTGGTGAGGTAATGGCCCACCAAGACTATTACAGGTACGGGCTCTGAGAGGAGTAGCCCGGAGATGGGTACTGAGACACGGACCCAGGCCCTATGGGGCGCAGCAGGCGAGAAAACTTTGCAATGTGCGAAAGCACGACAAGGTTAATCCGAGTGGTTCCTGCTAAAGGAACCTTTTGCCAGTCCTAGAAACACTGGTGAATAAGGGGTGGGCAAGTTCTGGTGTCAGCCGCCGCGGTAAAACCAGCACCTCAAGTGGTCAGGATGATTATTGGGCCTAAAGCATCCGTAGCCTGCCCTGTTAGTTTTCGGTTAAATCTGTGCGCTCAACGTACAGGCTGCCGGGAATACTGCAGGGCTAGGGAGTGGGAGAGGTAGACGGTACTTGGTAGGAAGGGGTAAAATCCTTTGATCTATTGATGACCACCTGTGGCGAAGGCGGTCTACCAGAACACGTCCGACGGTGAGGGATGAAAGCTGGGGGAGCAAACCGGATTAGATACCCGGGTAGTCCCAGCTGTAAACTATGCAAACTCAATGATGCATTGGCTTCTTATGCCAATGCAGTGTTGCAGGGAAGCCGTTAAGTTTGCCGCCTGGGAAGTACGTACGCAAGTATGAAACTTAAAGGAATTGGCGGGGGAGCACCACAAGGGGTGAAGCCTGCGGTTCAATTGGAGTCAACGCCAGAAACCTTACCCGGAGAGACAGCAGGATGAAGGTCAGGCTGAAGACCTTACCAGACAAGCTGAGAGGTGGTGCATGGCCGTCGCCAGCTCGTGCCGTGAGATGTCCTGTTAAGTCAGGTAACGAGCGAGATCCCTGCTGTTAGTTGCCATCATTACTCCCCGGAGTAGTGGGGCGAATTAATGGGACCGCCGTAGCAATGCGGAGGAAGGAAGGGGCCACGGCAGGTCAGTATGCCCCGAAACTCTGGGGCCACACGCGGGCTGCAATGGTAATGACAATGGGTCCCGAATCCGAAAGGAGGAGGCAATCCTCAAACATTACCACAGTTATGACTGAGGGCTGCAACTCGCCCTCACGAATATGGAATCCCTAGTAACTGCGCGTCATTACCGCGCGGTGAATACGTCCCTGCTCCTTGCACACACCGCCCGTCGTTTCATTGAAGTGAGCCCTTAGCGAGGTGACGTCTGATTGGCGTTATCGAACTCGGGGTTCGTGACAAGGGAAAAGTCGTAACAAGGTGACCGTAGGGGAACCTGCGGTCGGATCACCTCCTTAGAAAAGTACTCAGGTTGGCGGGTGCACGGTCTTCACGCATCAATGCAATGCGCCACCAACGTGGCGTATGAAGGATGTAGCGGGGACCCCTTCCCGGGGGCCTGCGATGATCGTCGCGCATAGTCGTGTAATAAGTGGCTGAATTTGCCGGTGTACAGACGCCAATAGGTGGATTGCTAGGCTTGAGGAGAGAGGAAGGACGTGGCAAGCTGCGATAAGCTCGGGGTAGGCGCACGCAACCGTTGATCCCGAGATCTCCGAATGAGAATCTTGCACACAAGTGCATTCCAGCCTTACGGCTGGAAGTCGAACCGTGGGAATTGAAGCATCTTAGTACCACGAGGAAGAGAAATCAACCGAGATTTCCCAAGTAGAGGCGATCGAAAAGGAAAGAGCCCAAACCGAATCCTACGGGAGATGTGGTGTTTTGGCATGGTAACGTGGAATTCCAGCGCACAGCCGAGGTGGACTGGAAAGTCCCGGCGTAGAGGGTGATACCCCCGTAGGCAAAGTGCAAAAGATCCTATCCATGCCCGAGTAGTTGTCCTTGGTAGTGGGCAATGAATACGGGTGAAAGTAGCATCCGAGGCTAAATATCTCTCAAGACCGATAGTGGACTAGTACCGTGAGGGAAAGCTGAAAAGTACCCCGGAAGGGGGGTGAAAAGTGCATGAAACCTGTTGGTTACAGACGTGCGCGGCGCGAAAGGCGGCTTTTTCGTACTGGAGATCCCAGCAATGGGGTTGAAGGTGCGATCCACATGCCGCCGGTGTCGCGCGTTCCGTCTCGAAACACGGGCCAGGGAGCTAGCCGTCATGGCGAGCCTAAGCCGAAGAGGCGGAGGCGAAGGGAAACCGAGTTCTCGCAGCATTGCGAGGAGAAGCGTGTGAAAGTGCGTGAGTCATGGCGGTTAGGCTAGAAGCCAGTCGATCTATTCCTGAGCTAGATGAAGGCGGGCGAAAGCCCGCTGGAGGTCTTAAGACGTTCTGACGTGCAAATCGTTGTTGTGACTTGGGAATAGGGGTCAAAAACCAATCTAGACTGGCGCTCGCTAGTTCCAACCGAAGCGTCTCGCAGGGCGTGCTCTGTGGAGATAGTGTTTCCGGTAGAGCACTGATAGGGCGGCGCGGGGGAGAGATCCCTCACCGTCCATTCAAACTCCGAACGGATACACATCGTAGAAGCAGGGACACGGGTTCGTGTGGCGTAAGGCTCACGACCGAAAGGGGTTTAACCCAGACTAGAGTTAAGGTCCCCAAATTCTTGCTAAGTGTCAAGCAAAAGAGCGTATTCTCGCCAAGACAGCAGGGAGGTAAGCTCAGAAGCAGCTATCCTTTAAAAAGTGTGTAACAACTTACCTGCCGAGGGAGGGTGCCTCAAAAACGGACGGGGCTAAAGCAAGGTACCGATACTCTGGACGGCCGCCGGTATAGGCGGCCGTGGTAGGTTGGCGTAGTGATTGGGTCGAAGCAGGGCGGTGACGTCCTGTGGACCGGTTTCTATTGCAGATCCTGGCGGCAGTAACAGCATAGCATGGTGAGAATCCATGCCACCGAAAGCGCAAGGGTTTCCAGGCAATGCGTTATCAGCCTGGAGTTAGTCGATCCTAAGGCCCGCCTCAACAGAGCGGGTCGAAAGGGAAACCAGTTAATATTCTGGTACCCTGCATGGAGCGTCTGAACCGTATGGCTTGCTTCCGGATAGGGGTCGTACAACCGTCGTTGTATCCAACCGTTCGAGGGCCGGGGAGTGTCGTAATGACGAGAACCGGCGCGAGGCGGGAGTGGCTCCGCGTTAGCGGAGTTTCCCCGGTTCCAGGAGACCGTGAAAGGCCGTGCGGCTAGCAAAGTGCAGGCTCGTACCCAGATCCGACACAGGTGCGCAGGCTTAGAAAGCCAAGGTGCTACGGGTATACCGTATGGCGAGGGAATTCGGCAAATTAGTCCTGTAGCTTAGGTATAAGGGATGCCTGCAGCCTTCATGAGGAATGGGGGCCGCAGGTCGCAGTGACAAGGGGGTTTCGACTGTTTAATAAAAACACAGGCGACTGCTAGTCCGAAAGGATTTGTATAGTCGCTGAATCCTGGCCGGTGCCGGTACCTAAAACTTGGGTTCAACCGAGCTAAGGGCCGGTTAACGCCGGGAGTAACTCTGACTCTCTTAAGGTAGCCAAATGCCTTGTCGGGTAAGTTCCGACGCGCATGAATGGAACAACGAGAGCCCCACTGTCCCCGCCTACAACCCGGTGAAGCCACATAAGGTGGACGAACAGTCCATCATCTTCCATCGGGGAGAGAAGACCCCGTGGAGTTTTACTGCAGCTTGTGCCTGTGGTATAGTAGGGATTGCATAGGGTATCTGGGAGCCATGCCCAGCGTCTTGCGGGATGCTGGGAAGCAACGATGTAACACCAGACTTTTCCTGCAGTACCACTTATCCAGTGAAGACTGGAGACACGTGCAGGTGGGCAGTTCGGCTGGGGCGGCACCCCTTTGAAAAGATATCAAAGGGGCCCAAAGTTGAGTTCAAACGGGGCAGAAATCCGTTGAAGAGGGCAAAGCCAAAAACTCGACTGAATGGGTTTCCAAACGCACGGAATCCATAGACGAAAGTCTGGCTTAGCGATCCTTCGTGTGCCCACTATTGGGGCCCGGAGGTGACAGAAAAATTACCCCAGGGATAACAGGCTCGTCGCGGGCGAGAGCTCCTATCGACCCCGCGGTTTGGTACCTCGATGTCGGCTTTTCCTATCCTGGTCCTGCAGCAGGGGCCAAGGGTGAGGCTGCTCGCCTATTAAAAGGGAACATGAGCTGGGTTTAGACCGTCGTGAGACAGGTCGGTCTCTGCCTGATGGAAGCGTGAATAACTGAGGGGAAGTTGCTCCTAGTACGAGAGGAACAGAGCAGCGTGGCCACTGGTCTACCGGTTGTCTGACAAGGCAGGCCGGGCAGCTAAGCCGTTTAGGCTAAGTGCTGAAAGCATCTAAGCACGAATCCTATCCCGAGACAAGTTATTCCTTCGTTAGATGAAGGTCGGCAGCAGAAGACTGCGTTGATAGGAAGGTGGTGTAGATCACAAGCTTCGGCGAGTGGTGAGCCAGCCTTTACTAACAGACCAACACACCGGTTCAGCCACATACATAGAGACTATGCGCGGCGCATCATTTTCATAAGCGGTACGGGAGGCTGCGCACGCCCCCGTGTCCGGCGCCTCGTTACGCGGCTATATTGTGCAATATGCACGCACAGATACACACGACTATGTCTTATGGGGGCCCCTGTGAGGCGCCCTGCCCGGATCCCTCCGCGGCGGCCTCCTCGCACTTTTTTATGCACTCGCACAGCCGCTCAGCGCCGACCAGCCCGCCGGACTCGATCCTGGCGAACATCTCTGGGTATACGAACTCGCGCTCCGAGTACGCCAGCACCTTGTCGTACTCGCCCCTGAAGTAGTGGGCCGCCTCGCCGCCCCCCGACGTCCCCTTGGTGGGGAGGCCGTACGCCATGGCCAGCGCGTCGTGCTTGAGGCCCTTTGAGCGGCACGAGTTGAGCGGGATGTGCATCTGCAGCAGGTCGAGGATCAGCGGCTTCCTGATGAGCCACAGGTACACCCACTTTGGGTCGTTTATCTTGTGGTGCAGGATGCGGTTGTACAGGAACATCATGTCGAACCCGAAGACGTTGTGGCCGATTATCCGGAGCTTGTCCTCCTTTCCGCGCTGCAGGTCCATCACCACGTCGTAGAACTTTTTGAGGATGGCCCGCTCGCCCTCCTCCCACTCCTTGAGCCTGAACAGGTGGCCGCCCCTGACCTGGTATGTTATCAGCATGGTCCTGCCCTCGAACGGGGTGAGGCTGCCCGTCTTCAGCTTCCAGAAGAGGGCCGGATCCGACTCCCGGGTCAGCTCGCCCGACTCGGCCCGCTCTGACGCCCGGAGGTACTCCTCGGGCCCAAAGTCGGGGACCGTCTCAATGTCCACGAAGAGGTCGACCATGGCCCGGGGCCCGCCCGGGGGGAAAAATACCTTGCCATGACTCGACGTCCCGCTGGAGCTCCTCTGCGAGGCCCTCCCACCACCTGTCCATCGCCCTACCCCCCGAAACACCGGTTAATAGATCTGTCGGATTCGACCCAAATCCTATTAGCGGCGGCCCCCGCCGCGTCACGCGTGATCCTAAACCCCGTCGACGTCCTCCTCTGGACGTTCCGGAGGAGCGAGAGGGACGTCGTCCGCCTCTACGAGGCGCTCTCGCCCGTGATGACGCTGGCTACGGGGGGCCGGATGCTCAACTTTGGGCTCTGGGAGGGCGGCATCGCGGATCCGCTGGATGCCCAGGAGAACCTGTGCAGGGCGGCCGGCAGGCTCGCCGAGCTAGGCGGCGCCGGGACGGTGGTTGACGCCGGCAGCGGCCTCGGGGCCCCCGCCGACCTGTGGGCCCGGGAGCACGGGGACCGGATAGTATCGGTCAACACAAGCCTGCGGCAGCTCCTCGACGGGGCCGGGAACTCGATGCGCGCCTGCTCGTCGGCGACGCGGCTGCCGCTTGCCGGCGGGTGCGCCGACCGCGTGATAGCGCTCGAGTCGGCGCAGCACTTCCGGCCGCTCGGCAGGTTCGCCTCAGAGTCGGCAAGGGTGCTCCGGCCCGGCGGCCTGCTGGTGGCCGCGATCCCGGTCGCGTCCGGCTCGGCGGGCCTCGGGATGCTCCGGTACACGTGGTCGTCCGAGCACTATACGGCCGCCGAGGTCGCCGGGGCGCTCGAGGGGGCCGGCCTCGAGGTCGTCTCGGAGGAGATGGTCGGAGGGATGGTGTACCCGCCGCTTGCCGCCTATTACATGCGGGAGCGCCCAAGGCTGCGGCCCCGGATCCTGGCCGGGTACCCCGGGTACGTGGAGGGGGTGCTGCACGCCTCGATGGCCCGGATGGGGAGGGCGTACGAGGAGGGGGACATCGACTACCTGATGATAAAGTGCCGAGCCGGGGCAGGCTAGGTTTTTATCTTTGGGGGGCGGGGCGACCCCGTGCAGGACTCGCTTGAGCTCTTTGGGAAGAAGTGCGGCCAGCTGCAGGAGGAGCCGGAGATACGGTTTGCCGGCATCATCGACAAGGACGGCAGCCTGGTGGCCGGCGGCTTCAAGGACGGGATAATACCCCACGAGGGGGACGAGACCCGCCTGAGGTCGTTCCTCGAGTTCGTCTCAAAGGCGTCGATCAGGAAGGAGTACGACGAGAGCCTGGGCCCCATCAACTACCTTGCCGCGAGGCGGGACAAGGCGGTGCTGGTAAGCTTTCCGTTCCCCGTCTCCCAGATACTGCTCCTGGTCTCTGCGGAGCCGACGGCCAACATCGAGGACCTGGCAAAGAAGGTCGTCGGCATATTCACCGACGTCTGCTAGCGTTATATAGGCCCTGCCGGCCCGGGGGTCCGGGTTGACTGTGATCACGTTCCACGGCGGGGTGGGCGAGATAGGCGGGAACAAGTTCATCGTGGAGGACGGGGACACGAGGATCCTCATGGACTTTGGCATGTCGTTCTCGCACGAGGGCAAGTTCTTTGCAGAGTTCGTCAACGCCCGCGGCTCCAACTATCTGAACGACATGTTCGCCCTGGGGATCCTGCCCAAGATCAAGGGCCTGTACAGGCGCGATTATGCTAGGCACATGGGGTTTGACGGCCGAGAGGACACCGCGTTTGACGCCGTACTGCTCACGCACGCCCACGTCGATCACTGCGCGTACATACCGTACCTCCGGGAGGACATCCCGATCTACTGCTCGGAGGAATCCAATCTCATAATGCGTAACTTTGACGAGACGAGCACATCGCAGTACATCACCATGAAGGAAAAGTTCCGCGTAAAGCACAATGAAAAGTCCGGCAAGTACACCCGCGCCTCCGGCGAGGAGACGGAGATCCCGCGCAGGATAGAGGTGCGCAGGCCCAGAGACAAGTTTAGCATCGGATCCATAGACGTGGAGATGCTGCCCGTCGACCACTCGATACCGGGGGTGTGCGCCCTGCTCCTCCACACGTCGTCAGGAACCCTCGCGAACACGGGGGATCTCAGGTTCAACGGGAGGCGTAAAATGGACACCGACGGGTTCGTGGATCGGTGCGCAGAGTCGGATCTGGACCTGCTTCTCTGCGAGGGGACGCGCGTCGACGTCGAGCGGAGCCTTACGGAGGCCGACGTGGAGACGAGGGTCTCACGCGTGCTGGACGCCACGAGGGAGCTGGCCGTGTGCACCTATCCGGTGCGGGATCTTGACCGCCTGCTCTCCATCTATAACGCGGCGGTGGCCTCCAACCGGCACCTCGTGATAAGCCTCAACCAGGCCAACCTGTTGGACCTCTTTGACAGGTCGGAGCACACGAAGGGTATGTACCCGTCCCCCACCGACAAGAACGTCCGGATCTACCTCCCGCGCGGCTCCTGGAGCCTGATAGACAAGGATCCGGGGGACTTTCCGGACATGCTCCCCGGCGATTATGGCCGGCTGTGGCAGAGGCGCTTCCTTGACTATTCCAACGCCATAGACTACCGCCATGTGAGGGACAACCAGCGTGACCTGGTGTTCTTTTGCAGCGACTTTACGCTGCAGGACCTGATCGACGTGCGGCCGAACCCCGGATCGTCGTACGTGCGGTCCTCGACCGAGCCCTTCAACGAGGAGATGAATCTGTCGAGCGCGCGCATCATGAACTGGCTGGTTCACTTTGGCCTGCTCAAGGAGGGCGGAAAGTTGGAGCACTTCCACATATCTGGCCACGGGGACGGCCCGCAGATAAAGGGCGTCATAGACGGGACGCGCCCCAAAAAGCTGGTTCCCATACACACGGAGCACCCCGAGTACCACCAAAAGTGGCACAAAAAAACAGAGGTGGTAAAAAACGGCGACAGTGTCGCCCTGTGATCGTATCCTAGTGGCTGTGGCCGCACCCGCACGAGTGGCCCCCGTGCGAGGAGCTGTCCGGGCCGGCGCACCTGGAGCACTTGTCAGAGCCCATCGGCGAGAAGAAGGTGATCCCGCACGACACGCATTTCTGGCTTCCCATGCCCCGGCCCCCGGGCGCCCCTATTTATCCCGTTCTCTTGAAGACGCGGTACTCGCCTATGACGTGCCCCTTTTTGCAGGCGTACTGGCCCCTCTCGGCTAGGGTCAGCCCGTCTGCCACCTTTTCGTCGTCGGCCTGCTCGATCCTGTACTCCGGGGGGCCGTCCGACCCCGCGTCGCACTCCTTGCAGTGGTACGACCTTATGCTGCCCGCCTCGACCTTGCCTATCGGGGCCAGGAAGAGCTTGCCGACCCCGAGGTCGGCCCTCTTCGCCGTCTCCTCGTCCACCTCGGCCGTGATGTGGCCCCCCGACCCGTGGAACTGGCACTCTACCATGCGGCCCCCGGGGGCGGCGGGCCGTTAAATACCATTGCACGCCAATAGGTTATTATCTCAAATTTCCGGGCACCCGGCATGGACGAGATAAGGGCCAACTCACACGTGCTGTTCTTCTTCAACCACTCCAAAAAGTGGCTCACGAGGATAACCCGCGACGGGGCCCTCCACACCCACATCGGGGTGATCCGGCACGCCGACGCGATAGGAAAGGAGTACGGCTCCCGCCTGGTCACCAACAAGGAAAAGTACGTCTACCTGCTGCGCCCCACCATGTACGACTATACGATGAAGCTGCAGCACGGGACGCAGATCGTCTACCCCAAGGACATCGGGTACATCATAGCCCGGGCCGGCATCGGGAGCGGGCAGAACGTGCTGGAGATCGGCACCGGGAGCGGCTCGCTCACCTCGTTCATGGCGTCTGTGGTGCGCCCGCGCGGGCACGTCTACACGTTCGACGTGGACGAGCGGTTCATCGAGGTGGCAAGGCGCAACATCGAGCGGGCCGGCATGGAAAAGTACGTCACGATGCACAACCAGGACGTGCGAGAGTCCGATCCGGGGCTCGAGGGGATGGACGTGGCACTTGTCGACCTGGGGGACCCCTGGACGGTGCTGCCCCAGGTGAGGGGGATGCTCCGGAGCAGCGGGGCCTTCTTCTCCGTCTGCCCCACGATGAACCAGCTTGAGCGCCTCACGGCCTCCCTGGTGGAGCACGAGTTCACCGACATCGAGTGCACCGAGCACATCGTGAGGACCATCGAGGCCCGGGAGGGCAAGACCCGTCACTCCTTCCAGGGGGTCGGGCACACGGCGTACCTCTGCCACGCCAGAAAGGCCCACTTTGGCAGGGACTGAATATTTATGATCCGTGGGGGGACGGCCCCCCGTGGCGGAGCAGGTGGACGTGCGGTCGGCGGCGGGGATGATCCCGCCCCGCGCGGCCGGGTCCCGCAAGGGGGAGAACGGGAGGGTGCTGGTGCTAGGCGGCAGCCGGATCTACCACGGGGCCCCGGTGCTCGCGTCGCTTGCGGCGCTCCGCAGCGGCACGGACCTCGTGTACGCGGCGGTCCCCGGGATGATTGCCGACCCCGTTCGCGCCCTCTCCCCCGACCTCATCGTGATCCCGCTTGCCGACCAAAAGCTCACCCGAGGCGCGGCCGCCAAGCTGCTCGGCGCCCTGCCGGTGGTCGACTCGGCGGCAGTCGGCATGGGGATGCCGTCCCCCGACCGCGGGGCGCTCGCCCGCCTAGTGAGGGACCTGGCCGACAGGGACGTGCGGACGTGCCTTGACGCCGGGGCCCTCGTGCCAGAGGTGCTCGATGCCGCCGGCGGGACCTGCTCCGTGGTGACGCCGCATGCCGGCGAGTTCCGGCGCCTCTTCGGCGAGGATCCCGGATCCGGGGAGGCGCGCGAGAGGGCGGTCCTCGGCTGCGCCAGGCGGCACGGGGTCACGGTACTGCTAAAGGGCGCAGAGGACGTCATATCCGACGGCGAGTCCGTGCTCTGCTGCAGGGGGGGATCCCCCGCCATGACGGCGGGCGGCACGGGCGACGTCCTTGCGGGCCTGGTCGCAGGACTGCTCTCAAGGTGCCGCCGGCCGCTCGACGCGGCAGCGGCCGCCGCATGCATCAACGCCGCCGCCGGGGAGTCAGTCCACGCCAGGCTCGGGTTCCACATGGCCGCCTCCGACCTTGTCGCAGAACTGCCGGCGGTGATGGCCCCGCTGGACCGCGTCTCCTAGTGGAGCCACCTTGGGAACGTCTTTACCTTGGAGCCTATCAGCTGGGCCAGAGACGCCCTGCCCGGCCCCACCACCATGCACACAAGGGCGGCCGCGAATAGGATTAGCTGCCACTCGACGCCCGCCTCGCCGGTCAGCGTCGCGCCCTCGAAGAGGCCGTCTATCACTATGAGGATCCCAAACAGCAGCAACGCGAGCACCGCGCCCGATATCCTGCTCAGCACCCCCGCGATCAGCAGGACGCCCGGCAGGAACTCGCCGAGGGCTATGGGATAGTGCATGGCCACCGGCAGCGACTGTGACTCGAGAAAGTTTGCAAAGCCCGGCCCGAACTTTGGAATGCCGTGCACGATGAACGTGACGCCGAGCGCTATGCGGATGGCCAGCATGCCGGCGCTCTGGAAGACCCCCTCCTTGATCCTGGCGGTCCCCAGCATCCCCGTATCCTCGCCGGACATCAGCTAGCCCACCTCGGCAGCCTTCTTATGAGGCCCGCTATGGATATCCTGCCCGGCCCGGTGACAACGAGCATCAGTGCGGTCCCGATGAGTATGAGGTGGAACTCGACCCCGTCGTCCCCGGTCAGGGTCGCCGTCCCGGCCGCCAGCCCGTGTGCGAACAGCATCGCCCCCAGCATGATTGCCGCGATTATCCCCGCCGACATCCTGCTGAGCACCCCGAGTACCAGCATCACGCCGGGGACGAACTCGCCCAGCGCTATGGGATACTGCATGGCGGCGGGTATGGATATGCTCTCAAGGTACCCGGCAAAGCCGGGGTTGTCAAACTTTGGCAGCCCGTGTAGTATGAATATGAAGCCGAGGGTCGACCTGATCCCGGCCATGGCCACGCTTCCGAATATCGACTCTCTTATCTCGGCAGTCTGCACGGGCGGGCGGCCCGCGTGGTATTATAATTACCTTTCCTGATCGCCGGGGCCCTGGCAGGCGTCCGGCCCCGATCCGGCGGGTCCGCGCCGGCGGGGCCCCGGCACGGCCCCCCGGACTGCCCGGAGGCCCGGTGCCCCGGGAGGGCGGCCCGCCGGGATACCCTATTATATGATGGGCCCGGCGGCGCCGGCATGGCGATGTACATGCCGGGCGCGACCGCCGTCGGGATCACCTTCGAGGGGGGCGTCGTCTTTGCAAGCGACAAGCGGATAGCGTTCGGGAACTTTATGGTGAGCAAGACCACAAAGAAGACGTTCGCGATAACCCCCAAGGTGGGCGCCACGTGCGCCGGCCTCGTGGCCGACATGCAGATACTCTCCCTCCAGATATCGGCGCTCGCAAAGATACGCCGGATGGAGCTGAGCAGGGACGTGCCGCCCAACACGGTGGCAAAGATGATGTCCAACATGATGTACGAGCGCAGGTTCTTCCCGCTGCTCACCCAGGTGATCGTGGGGGGCGTGGTGGCAGAGCCCGTCCTCTACACGCTGGATCCGCTCGGCTCCGTGCTGCCCGACGAGTATGCCGCGGTCGGCACAGGCTCCGAGACCGCGCTCGGCGTGCTGGATCCGGGGTTCAAGCCCGGGCTCGGCCGCCCCGAGGCCGAGGGCCTTGCAAGGGAGGCCATCCGCGCGGCGGCCCGCCGGGACGCGGCAAGCGGCGACGGCCTTGACATGATGGTGATAACGGCCGAGGGATCGACTGAGACGTCAGAGCCCCTCTAGAGCGACTTTTGCGCCTCCCAAAAGATATCCGATATGTAGTGCGCGTTCGCGACGGCCCTGCCCCTCTCCATGTTTTCCATCTCCGAGCTCGGCACGAGCGCCCTGCCGACCGCGATGAACTTGCCCCTCGACTCCTCCCTCACCGTTATGATCTCCCCCGCCCCGAACTGCCCAAAGCCCGTGATCCCGGGCCTCATGATGTCGGCCCCCTTGCAGACGAACTTTACGGCGCCCATGTCCACCGTGGCGCTCTGGAACCTCGAGAGCGTTGCCTCGTCGCCTAGGAACGGCAGGTACCTCCCGTCGATCCTCACCATGGAGACGCCCTCCCCGACAAGGAGCGTCCTGCCCTCGGCCACCTCGTGCGCCGTGAGGTTCCTCACCTTTGGCAGCTCGATGCCCCACTCGGACGACGCGGCGGCCATCGCCTGGGCCGTCTCCGTCTTTGAGATCTGGTTGGACTTCATCATGACATCACCTGCCTGACGTCGAGCAGGTCGCGCAGTATCGAGCTTGCCGTCTCGGTGCCGCCCGCCCCCCTGCCTATTATCGTCTGGGTCCCCGAGTGCTCGGACGTGAACGATATGGCGTTGAGCGTGCCGTTGACGCACAGCGGGTCCTCAAGCGGCACCTCCTCCGGCCCCACCTTGAGGCCGTCCTTGCACGATGCCACGAGCTTTACGGCCCTGCCCCTTGACGCCGCGCCCGCGACGTCGTCGCCGGTGACGCCGCGTATCCCCTCCCTCCCGACGTCCGGCAGGGTCACCTTCATCCCCATCACCCAGTTGGCAAGTATCACCAGCTTTGCGGCAGCGTCGATCCCGTCAAGGTCCAGCGACTCGTCGGCCTCGACGTAGCCCCTCTTTCTGGCGTCGGCGAGCGCGTCCCCTGCCGAGAGCCCGGATGCCATGCTCGACAGTATGTAGTTGGTGGTCCCGTTGAGTATGCCGGCAAACGAGGTGATCCTCTCGCCCCTCAGGCTGTTCTTCGCATAGTCCAGTATGGGGGTGCCCCCTCCCACCGTCCCGCTGAACCTGAGCGCCACGTTGTTGTAGGCTGCGATCTCCGTGAGCGACGGGAACGCCAGGGCCAGCGGGCCCTTGTTCACCGAGACGACGTGCATGCCGCGCCCCATCGCGGTGGTGATGTGCGATATGCCCGGCTCGGCGTCAGCATAGTTGCTCGCCGTGGCCTCGACCAGCACGTCGGCGTCCACCGACCTTATCATCTCGACCCCGCCGGGCAGGCCGGCCGAGACCGTCCCGGCGTCGCGCTTTGCGGCAGTTATGGCCGCCGGATCCAGCCCGGCGGGGTCGGCGGCCCCGCCCCCGCTGTCAAAGACGCCCACGATCCGCGGCTTTAGCGCGTATTCCGTGTACAGGTCCTCTGCCCTCGACGACAGCAGGCCCACCAGGCTCTGCCCCACGGCCCCAAAGCCGGACAGTATTATCCTCACGGGCCGCCCCCTGCGTCCTTTTCATGTACCAGGGACGCGGAGTTTATGCAGTACCTCTGGCGCCCGGGCCCCGGGCCGTCGTCAAAGACGTGCCCCAGGTGCGAGCCGCACCTGCAGTTGACCTCGGTGCGCGCCATCCCCATGGACGTGTCGGCCTCGTATGTTACATCCTCCTCCGAGGCCGGCATCGTAAAGCTGGGCCAGCCTGTCCCCGAGTCAAACTTTGAGCCCGACTCGAAGAGGCGCCTCCCGCAGCAGACGCACAGGTACGCCCCCTCCGGGCCGGACCTTGCGTACCTGCCGGAGAACGGGGGCTCCGTCCCGTGGTTGACGCAGACCTCGTACTGCTCCGGGGTCAGCCTCCTCCTCAGCTCGTCCGTGTCCATCACGCGCCACCCCCGGCGGGGTTACTTATCTTAGTTTTGAGCTTCCTTAGCTCCGCCCTCCTCTCGGACTCGTACCTGCCGGACCCCTGCCTCTTGGTGTCGGCGAACCTTGCCACCGCGGCGAGGGCCGGGTGCACCTCCGAGATCTGCTCCAGCATGCTGATCGCGACCCTCCTATAGTCCTCGTGCCCCTGCGGCATCGTGCGCAGCTCTATCAGGTGGCACGCCTCCCTCAGGTTCATGCTCATCACGTACCGATAGTTGTACGCAAAGTTCACCGGGTACTGGGCAAGATCCGGGTCGTCCCGCCTGATCGCCGACCACGCGTCCCCGGACGCGCCCATGCACTCGCCGAACTCCCTCTCGATCCCAAGGCCCCTGATCTCGTCCGGCACGTGGTACCCGAGGCCGGCGCCCAGCAGGTGGCGCTGCAGCGTGAGGGCGCGGTGCCTGTGCAGGTCCCGGAACATGCCAAAGTTGGTGCACATGTCAAACGTGTACCTGACGTGCTCGAACGCCCTCGGGGGGCGGTGGCGCCGGTTGGCCCTCAGCGAGGCGATCCTCCCGACGATGCCCGCCTTTTTGCCGCGGTCCATGGCCGCCGCCGCGCCAAGGGCCGATTTGAAGGATGATCCTGACCCCTCGCAGATGATCCCTGCTATGACCCTGTCAAGCTCTGCCCCCTCGTCGCCGTGCTCGACGAGCTCGACCGGCCCGCCGGGCCCCCCGCCCGCGGCGCCCCCGACCTCCTCCTGCATGGCTCTTACCGCCCCGAGGTACCCCCTGTTGGCCTCGCCGTGGGGCTCCCCGTGCCTCCTGACGAACGCCCCTATCACCCTGTCAAGCTCCGTCTTTGCCATGGCTGCTATGCCGCGCTCCTCTGCCAGCCTCGACGACCCTAGCACGTCGAGCATGTACTCAAATGCACGCCCGTTGCCGGTCACCCCCACGTTGGTCAGCGTGGCGGCCGGGAGGAGCGACCGCAGCGCGTCGAGCGCGCGGGCCCTTGCCATCCCGGCGTGCGCCCTTGCCGCAGCCTCCCTGTCCTCGCCGCCGAGCTCGCTGATCGGCTTCTCCCTCCCGTCAATCGAGTCGGGGAACATGAACGACTCCTCCGGGTGCGCCTCTTGGATCATCCTTGTCATCGGGTCGATGCTCCTCGAGTACAGGTCGAACGCCATGTCGCACGCGTCCGTGTAGGGGCCGGCGTGTCTTGATCCCATGATGTCGTCCCCCCTGTAGTACATGTATTTGCCGTCCCTCTTTGCGTCCCACTTGACATACCTTGAGGACTTTTCAAGGTATGAGAGCCCTATGCGCCTGTCCTCGATCTTCTTGACGGCGACGTTTGATACCCCCTCGATGCCCAGCTGCGCCGCGCCAAGCTCCGCCACGGAGTCGTCGCCGTACCCGGAGAGGACGCGCTCGTAGAACTGCTCGCCCCTCGACTCGTTGCCGAGGAACTCGTCCAAAAAGACGCGCCTCATGCTCTTTGACGTCCTGCTGTACCTTGACATCAGCGCCCCGCGGTCGGCCTGGCTCGGCGTCGTCACCGCGAACACCCGGCCGTCGGCGTTGGTAAAGTGCCCCTCGATCTTCCTCCTCTCCTCGTCGGTGAACTCCAAGCAGGCCGCCCCCCATGCCGCGCGGTATTAACCGTCGCGCGCGCCCGGGTCCTCCCGACTCTTTCCTATCTGTATGAGGTCCGGACCCTTCTTCTCCTCGGCCCCCCTCGACTGCCACCGGAGCAGGACCTCCCTGAACGCGGCCGCGTCCGCCTCGTTCTCCGTGTACATGAGGGACGTGACCCAGAACCCGCCCTTGGCGGTCCTGCCGCCGACCGAGTTCATCCAGAACCTGCCGGGCAGCCCGACGAGCGGCTTTGGCTCCCGCCCGTCGGCGACCCTCACCCACCTGTCTGCCACGAACCGCAGTATGCGGCCCATCTCCTCGGAGCCTATCACGGGGCCCGGGCAGGGCCCCCGGAATTTAAAACATGCTGCCCATGTCAACACAAAGTGACAAGATCGGCCAAGATAGCTGACACGCCCCATGTTATCATCCACGCGGGAGGGGGTGGCATGACCAAGAACGAGACCGAGATCATCGGCAAGGATGTCAAGGACATGTACGGGACGTTCATGGGCAGGGTCGTCGGGACGATGACCGAGGTCGACGGCACCATACAGTCGGTCGGTGTTGACTGCGGCTCTGGAGGGCTGCAGCAGATCCGGCACGAGCAGATGGTGGTGCGCGAGGACGTCGTGATATTCATCCCCCGCTGGCGGCTGGACTCGCAGAAGCTCATACGTGAAAAGCAGCTCACGTTGCGCAGGCTGAGGGCGCTCATGGACATCGTCTCGGAGAACGACGGCATGAAGACGGACGCCGAGATCATACACGACAAGTACAGGTCGAGGCTCGCCACGCTGGACGAGACCGAGGAGGGAATCAAGGCCGTGCTGGACACCAGGGCGGCCGAGCTCGAGGAGGAGCTAAAGTCGGCAAAGATGCTGGTCTTTGACGCAAAGCTCCAGTCCAAGAGCAACGAGATCACCCTCGCCGCGTTCGAGACAGTGAGGGCCCGCTCCGCAGCGGTGATCGAGAGGATCAACAGCGAAAAGTCAGAGATCGCGGACGTCAAGGGACGCATCGCGGATCTAGGGCTGGAGGCAGAGTCCGCAGAGCCGAGAAGGGTCCAGGAGCCGCCGGTAGTAGCCGGGTCTGGAAGCCATGCCGCCGTCCAGGTGGCAGAGGTGCCGCCGCCCCCCGCCCCCGAGGGGGAGGCGCCCGTCTTTCCAGAGCCGCCAAGCTCCGGCGGGGACTGGCTGTCCCGGATGGAGTCCCAGTAGGCGCGAGCGCACCTACCTTTTTTTTTTTGCAACGTTTACAAGCCCCCGCGCGCGCCCCGCGCCATGCCTGGCTGGGGCGAGGAGGCGGGCCGCCTAAAGTGGTCCAGGAGGTGGGACGCCGAGCTGGAGTGGGACCCGCCCGCCGCCAGGTGGTTCGCCGGCGGCCAGATAAACGCCTCGTACAACGCGCTAGACGTCCAGGACCCGTCCCGGACGGCGATAATCTGGGAGGGCGAGGACGGCTCCGTGCGCAGGATCACCTACGGGTGGCTGCTTGACCAGGCCTCCAGGCTGGCAGGCGGCCTGCTCTCGATGGGGGTCGGCAGGGGGGACCGCGTCGCCATCTACCTGCCGATGATCCCCGAGCTGCCCGCCGCGATGCTCGCGTGCGCCCGTATAGGCGCCGTCCACACCGTCGTCTTCTCGGGGCTCGGCGCCGCCTCGCTGCGCTCCCGGATAGCCGACTCGGGTGCCCGGGTGCTGGTGACGGCCGACGCGGGGTACCGGCGCGGGGCTCGGATCCGCCTCAAGGAGGCGGCCGACGAGGCCGTCCGCGGGACCGGGGTGCGCACCATAGTGGTGCGCAGGACGGGGGACGCGTCCCTGGGCCCGGGGGACACGTGGTGGGACGACCTCGTCTCGGGCTCGGCGCCCGCCGATCCGGTCCCGCTTGAGAGCTGCCACCCGCTCTTCATCCTGTACACGTCCGGGACCACCGGGATGCCAAAGGGGATCCTGCACGGGACCGGCGGCTATCTGGTCCACGCCTGCTCGACGTTCAGGCTGGCGTTCGGGACGCGGCCCGGGGATATCTACTGGTGCACGGCCGATCCGGGGTGGGTGACCGGCCACAGCTATGTGGTGTACGCCCCGCTCTGCTGCGGGGCCACCCAGGTGATGTACGAGGGGGCGCCCGACCACCCGGACGCCTCGCGCATGTGGCAGGTGGCCGAGCGGCACGGCGTCACGATACTGTACACGACGCCGACGGCGATACGGATGCAGATGGCATCTGGCATCCTGCCCGGATCGCACGACCTCTCCGCGCTGCGCCTGCTCGGCAGCGTCGGCGAGCCGCTCGGGGCCCCCGCCTGGGCGTGGTACCGCGACGAGGTCGGCGGCGGCAGGTGCCCCGTGATAGACACGTGGTGGCAGACGGAGACGGGAGGCATGATGGTGGTCGACCCGCCCGGCGGCGGCACCCCCGAGCCCGGCTATGCCGGCAGGCCCGTCCCCGGCATCGACGTGCGCGTGGTGGACGACGGCGGCCGGCCCGCCCCGGACGGCGAGCGCGGGAGGATCGTCGTGTCAGGGACGTGGCCGGGCATGATGATAGGGGTCTGGGGCAGCGAGGAGAGGTACGCGTCGTACTGGTCGGGCGACCCGCCGGTGTACCAGGCCGGCGACTATGCGGTGCGCGACGCAGAGGGGCGCATACGGATACTCGGGCGCGCAGACGACGTGCTCAACGTGGCCGGCCACAGGATTGGAACCGCCGAGATAGAGGCGTGCGCGGCATCGCACCCCGGGGTTGCCGAGGCGGCAGCCTGCGGCGTCCCGGACCCGGTGAGGGGCCAGTCGATAGCCGTCTTTGCGGTCCCGAGGGGCGGCGGGTTCGAGCCGGGCGAGATAAGGTCGCTCGTGAGGCGGGACGTGGGGCCGGTCGCCTCGCCCCGGATAGTCTGTTCCGTGCCTCGCCTGCCAAAGACGCGCAGCGGCAAGATAATGCGCCGGATACTGGGGGCGCTCGCCGCCGGCTCCGACCCCGGCGACACGAGCACGCTTGAGGATCCGGGCGCCGTGGAAGACGCGGCAAGGGCCCTGCGCGGCGCCTAGAGCCACTGGTCGAGGCTCTGGCTGCGCCGCCTCTGCGACCCCTCGAGCTTTGCGAGGGCCTGGGACGCCCTCTCCTCCGAAAAGTCGCGCGACGCAAGGTACGAGACCAGCCCGGCGCGGTCCACCGGGCCGTGCTCTATCTCCGGCTCCGCGACCTCCGGCTCTAGGAAGATCCTGCGTATCTCGACATAGTCGGTCCCCTCCAGGCTGATCTTTGGGATCTCCTCCAGCCTGCCGTGCCTCTTTACGAGCTTTATGGCAGTCTTGGGGCCGATCCTTGCAAACCCGCCTGGGTTAAAGTCGGTGCCGATGAGTATCCCCACGTCGACTAGCTGCTCCCTTGTGATCCCGAGGGTCGCAAGGGTCCTTGTGGAGTCTATGATCTCGGGCGGAGCCTCGATGTACGTGCCCCTGCCCGGCACGCGCCTCCTGCCGCCGTTGGTAAAGTTCCTCGCCAGCCTGGCGGCCCCGAATAGGACGGAGTCAAAGTCCTGGCTTGCCGCCGCGTACGCCGTCCCCTGGCGCGTCATGGCGGCCGCCGTCGCCTCCCCCTCGGAGGGCGCATCGACGCACGGTATGCCGAGCAGGCCGAGGATCTTCTTTGACTCTGGGATCATGCCGTCCTCAAGCGAGGTCGTCTGCTGGGCGTACTTTCGCGCCGACTCTTGATCCCCCTCGGAGACGGCCCGCTCGTACTTTGCGGCCGCGTCCCTCTTGAGGCTCCTCCTCCGCGCGATCTCGGCCGACTTGAGGGACGGCGGCCTGCCGTCAAAGACGTAGACGGGGCGGATCCCCTTTGCAAGGAAGCTGAGGTTCCTGTAAAAGAGGCCGCTCAGGTGGCTGGTGGTCCGGCCCCGCGTGTCAGTCAGCGGCTCGCCGCCGGGCCCCCTGATCCCGGCGAGGAACTGGTAGATCGCGTTGTACGCGTCGATGGCGACGACCCTCGAGGAGAACGCGGCAAGGTCGGTCCTCTCGCGCGAGACCAGCTCCCTCAGGTTCAGCCCCATGGGCGGGCGGGGTCCTCCCTCCTTATTTGTAGGCTAGGGATTTATTACGGCCCCACGCCCAGCCCCCCCGCCGGGGTAGCCAAGTGGTTAAGGCGGCCGCCTCGAGAGCGGCTACGCGCAAGCGTGCAGGGGTTCAAATCCCTTTCCCGGCGCCAAAATAGTATTGTACCCAGCCATGAAGTGATATTAAGGTACTGTGCCGTCCGCACCCCACGGGGCTCCCCCGGACCGCCCGCACCTCTCCTGGCATGGGGAGGGTCGGATTGTCCCCGTAAATATAGCTAGCGCGCGTTGCGTGATCCGGCTAGTCCAGCGTCGTATCGTAAGATTTCGTGTCGACATAGCTGTCAAGCCCCCTGCGCCTTGGCTTCCATTCCTTTGGCTCAAATACGGGAGGTAGGGCATCGATAATTTTATCAGATTCAACGGCAACGTGCACCATTCTGCGTATTATTGAGCAAATGTCAATGCCGATGCATGGATTGTTTACAATATCGCTCTCCTTGTCTTTGGTAATTTGGTATCTATCTATAATCCATTCAAGTGGTGATCTACCATTGATCATATAGTTGGTTTTAGGCAACTCTTGAAACAATACATTATCGTTAATTCTAATCATAGATTTATCTCTAATGTTTTTTCGTTTGCCATCTTTGACAATTATTTTATTTCCCCATAATAATTTTTTAAATTTATCTGGATTAAATTTTGGTTTTATCGGATATTTTTCACAGTTCTCATAATTAAGATGAATTGCCGCTAGTGACCTTCCGGCTTTTTTAAATTCATGAAATTCAGGCGCCATTGGTATATGCGGTAAATCTTTTGTAAGATTACTTGAAAATTTATTTTTATATCCTGAATGATGTAAAATACCATATACATAATAAAAAATGTCTTCTTTTGTAATCTTATGATCTTTATAATATTTACGATATTCTTCAAGAGTAGAGTCAAGTATGTTGTCCATTCTGTTTTTGCCATTGTATACGTATAACGGAAAGCATTGACATGCAGCGTTAAGTCCTAAATCTGCTATATTATTTGTCATGATTGCTGAAAATACACTTGCCGATTTACCTGAAATAACTATCATTAAATTTTTTGTATCTTTATTTGGAAAGAAATGTGAAATTCTATATTGCCTAACATTAAATATTCTATCATAATATAGAAATTGTTTAAAGAATGGCCGATATGTCGCTATTCGAATTTTCTTAACATCAAATTTTTGTTTCCCCTTTTTTTGACGCTTAACAGTTAGCTCTTCATCCCATTTTCCTCTTGTTAAATCTTGCACAATCATTTTTGGATTCATTTCATTATAATACATTATATGTTTTTTCATATTTTCTTCAAGTTTTACTTTTGATGCATTATATGCCCACATATCTCTAGCAGTTGCAACACCTCTTGAATATTCTCTAAATATAACCGAATTATCTTTATTAGATCTGCCCTCTATGCTACCCATTGGGACATATTCATAGAATTCATCGTTACGTTTATCGAGCCAATCATTATGTCTGTCTATATCGATCTCTGTCCAGTCGTCTATGCCTTCTATTGATTTCCATTCTGATATCATGTCAATTTTTTGTTGTCTATCAAAATAATTTCCAATATCTTTATAATATATTTTGGCAGGCCTTTTTTTACCTTTTTGTGAATTTTTCACAAGAAATGTAATAGCTACAGGAGCTCGAGAACCTGATCCAAATATTTTACCACCTTCTTTCTTTGATTCTTCTCCTTTAGTTCTCTGATTTCCTCTTAGATCAAGGCACCATATCTCATCAAATTCTTCTACTAATGAAGCTCGCATTCCAGATGCGGCATCTGATCTCATGAATGAACCGTTTGTAACAATCCCAATAACTCCACGATCTGATATACGATCTGACATCCATCTAATCGATCGAATATATGAATCATAAATTGAATTAACGTTTCCTTTTGTAATATTTTTTAGATATGTATCCTTTATTCTGTTATCAATCTCTGGATACTTTGTGTTTGCGTTATCATCACCAAATGATTTTTGTCCTGCAGAATATGGAGGATTGCCTATTATTACATGTACATGTGCCCATTTTAGATCTTGGATCTGTTTGTTTACTTTTTCAAATGCACCTGATAACTTTTTTTGAATTTTTCTGGCTTCTTTATCTACTCTGTATTTAGGATGATGATTTAATGTGTCAGTAAAATTTGCATGTTTAAATGGTAAAAGGCTGTCTAAACTCATTGCCTGTCTGAATACCATCTCAATGTTAACGGCTGCCACATAATATGCGAGTAGAGTTATTTCGTTTGCCCATATATCGTTTTGATACTTGGCCATGATCTTTGAAGGCTTTATTAGACCAGATTCTAGCAACCGCGCCACAAAAGTACCGGTCCCTGTAAACGGATCAAGCACTTTAACGTTTTGACAGTTAAACCCCGTTCCAAAGTGCCTTCTAACTAGTGACTCTGTGCTGTGTATTATAAAATCTACCACTTCCACTGGAGTATACACAATCCCCTCTGACTCCTGTTTTTTCTTGTCATAACCTGCCAAAAACGAGCCATAGATCTTCTTTATATATGCCTGTTTCTGATCGTTTTGAAGTACTTGTACCTCCCTAACTACTTTGTCAAAGTAGTCCTTGTATGGCTTAAGCTCCTGCCTGAACCCGATCCTCCCTGTCGCGTCATCAAGTACCGCGGATACCGGATTTCTGGCCCTGAACTCCTTCGGAAACAGTGCCTCGAATATTCTGGAGAGCACTAAGTGTTGGGCCAGTACGGCCATTGCCTGCTGCCTGTCCACAGATTCGTTGATAACCTGCCTCAGTCCGTCTGTAAGGCCGTCTAGCACTGATTTCATGTTGGGGTTTTTCGACCTCTTCATGATCTCGGCAATCTCGCGGGCCGTCCTGCCGAGCTCCTCCGCCTTTGTATCATAATACTGGAGGTTGACAATCTTGTCGACCATGGCGGTCTTCAACTCACCGAACAGCTCCGAAAGCGGTTGCTTGTTAAAGCTGCCCATCCAGATGATCTCCGCGTTGAACCCCTCAATACCGCCCGGTCCACTGCCGCCGGGCCCGAGCTGGATGCGGCTGAGCTTGGCCTCCATCGTCTCGTCATGGCTCCGGATTGCGTTGATTATGTCCCAGAGCGGGCGCCAGGGCTTGTTCTTCCTGTCCCGGAACGACTCTGCCAGCGACATCCCCTTGGGCTTTACGATCGGGACGATGATGTATCCCATCTCCTTCTTGCCTGCCTTCCGCATGACGCGGCCCACCGCCTGAATCACGTCGACGCGGGACTTGCGGGGCTGGAGAAAGATAACCCCGTCGAGGGCTGGCACGTCGACCCCCTCGGACAGACACCTGGCGTTGGAGAGGATCCGGCACTGCCCCCTGTCATCACCGCTGTCCCGGAGCCAGTCCAGCTTGCGGTTGCGGATGCTCGACTTCATGGTGCCGTCCACATGCCGGACGGTCACGGTGTTGTTAGTGGGCTCCCTGTACCGTCCCTCGTAATCTGCCACCGACTTTGCAAAGCTGCGGTCCGTGGACGACTTGCCGGCCTCCCTTGCCACCTTTTCGGCTGTACTGGCGGACTCGTCGGGCGTCTTGTCGGATCCGGCGTACGCACCCGTGAAGGACTTTGACGCCTTTATGCTGTTGGTAAACGCTATGACGCTCTGCAGTAGCTCCCGCCGCTCCTCGTTGCCCTCCTCGTCCGCCCCATAGTTGAGGCCGTGCCAGACGGCCGCCAGCAGCACCCTCTCGTCGATGGTGCCCTCCGAGTACCCCTCCTCTGACTCGTCCATGAACCGCTCAAGGTCCTCCTCGGGGACCACCGGTACCCGGATCCCCACGTTGGCAAGGTTCCCGTCTGCCACCGCCCTCGCGAACGAATAGTGGAAGAACCGCTTTCCATAGTCCTCCTCGTCATCCATCGAGAACTTGGCGTTCTCCTCCTCGTCGCCCCCCTTGTAGACGCGCGGCGTGGCGGTCATGTAGAGCCGCTTCTTGGCGGGGATCCTCCCGTTGTCGTGCACCAGACGGAAGGGCGAGTCGTCCTTTGCGCCAGTCGTCCTGTGGGCTTCGTCGCAGACCATGAGGTCAAACTTTATGCCCTCCAGCCGGGGCACCGACTGGTACGTGCAGAACACGACGCCCATGTCCCCGTCTGCCCTTGCGGCCATTCTGGATCGTATCTGCCCGGGATCGGTGGTTGCCGGATACGGGAGATCCAGCACCGAGCCGTCGTCGATCTCTATGGTGTCATCGGAGCATACCACCACGTAGTGGTGGCTGATGTTGGCATGCCGTGACCACTCGTCCAGGGTCTGGTGGATGAGCGAGATGGAGGGGACGATATACAGCGCCCACCCCCCCCCCGACCATTTTTTCAGCTATGGTCATGGCAGTCCTTGTCTTGCCGGTACCACAGGCCATGATGAGCTGGCCCCGGTCCGCCCCCTTGAACCCGCCCACCACGCTTGAGAGTGCCTCCTTTTGGTGCTCTCGCAGATCCTGCCTCTCGGCCCGGGCAGCCCTGCGGTCGAGGCTCCAGTCCTGTATGTGGCTGGAGCGCAAATCGTGATAGCCAATAACGGAGCAGTTCGCGTCCCTGAGCATCTTTGCGGCGTTGCTGGATAAATCCCCCCCACTGTGCACGAACATCAGGTGCATCTCCCTCTTGTGCTTTTTTGAGAGCGCCTCGGCCCTTGCCGCCAGGGAATGGTCCTCAAGCCGGGTCTGAGACTTGTGCTTTTTTGAGAGCGACTCAGCCTTTGCCACCAGGCCTTTTACCTCCGACTGGTGCACCGTCTGCGTCCTGTCCTCGTGGTACTTGCACTGGATCGCGCACCATGTGCCGTCCTTTTCCGTCGCCACAAGGTCGATCCCGGTATCCTGACCGTCGTTGTGCTTCCACTTCTTCCACATCTCGACCTTCTCGAACCGTTTTCCAAGTACCGGGTCGTTTTCAAGGAACCACTTGGTGAGCCTCTCAAACGCATCGCCCTTTGCCCTTGTGGTCTTGAGGGCCGCGATTGGACCCAATACGTCGTCAAGCGTCCGGGCCTTGCTCAAGCCCGGCCACCTGCCATCCTTGCAGATCCGTCTCCGGCCTTTTGGCCATTGACATCCGTACGCGCCGTCCCCGCCGACTCTTCCTGCATCGCGCTCGGGTCTGAAAATGCTCATGTTATAAGTTGATCCGGGCCGGGCCGCCGTAATGCCCCTGGATTTTATTCCCTGCCCTCTCTGGCCGGGTGGGTTGGAAGGCCGGCATGCTAGATAAAAAAAGTGGGGTGGACACTGTCTCTTATACACATCTGACGCTGCCGACGAGCGATCTAGTGTAGATCTCGGTGGTCGC
>UYNY03000034.1 GCA_900620265.3 Nitrosopumilaceae archaeon
GATCCCTCCCAGCGAGTCCCCGTCCCTCTTTGCCGAGATTATCTCCTGCCTCATGGCCGCGGCCGTCGCGGCGTCGGGGCACCGCACGTCGTTCCTATAGATGGACCTTGCCATATTTGGCGCGAACCCTTTCTCCATGCGTATGTGGCCGATCTGCCTGGTGTAAGAGTTGGTCGCGGTCCCGATGGTCCCGAGGATCTTTCTTGCAACGGCCCCGCCCATCACGTGGGTGGCAGTCAGCCGGCCCGAGAACCTGCCGCTTCCCCGATAGTCCTCGTGGCCGCCGTACTTTACGTGGGCCGTGTGATCCGCATGGCCGGGCCTGAAGAGCGCCCTCGTGCGGTCATAGTCGGCCGACCTCTGGTCCTTGTTTCTGACCAGCATCGTGACGGGGGCCCCGGTCGTCTTTCCCCGGAACGTCCCCGATATGATGTCCACTATGTCGTCCTCCTTTCTCTGGGTGGACACGGGGCTCCTGCCGGGCCTCCTCTTGTCCAGCATGGGCTGGACGTCCCTCTCTGCAAGCGGGAGGCCCGCCGGGCACCCGTCAAGGACGGCCCCCACGTACCTGCCGTGGCTCTCGCCGATGCTCGTGAGCACCAGGCGCCTGCCCGTCGAGTTTGGTGGCATCGTGGGATGGCGTCCCCGGCTCCGCCTTAATATCTTGGGGCGGTGTATGGCGATCATCCATAGTGTTTAAATACTCTGAATCCAAGCCCCCGGCGATGCAGGGGATAGCCAGAAGGTCGGCCAGCATCACGCTGATGGCGATCATGGTCGCAGGCGGGATGACAATCGCGTTCCCAGAGGCCGTCCCCGAGGCGGCGGCCGCAGAGCCAAGGAAGCTTGCCAATCTGGGCATCTCCTCCACCATATTCGGCGGTCCGATGGTGCTTGAGATCGTGGTACAGGATCCCAACATTGATGATACCGGCATCCAGCAGGGGGCTCCGGACGTGACCTTTGACGGCAAGGATCTTATCATGATCCAGGGGGACGACGGTTACTGGTATGCCTATGTGGCAAATGTCGACATGATTAGGCATGTAGAGGCGTTCATGGAGAGCGACCGCGGCGAGTCCCTCGCTGGCTCAAGCCCTGACTTCAGGAACGGGTACGTTAACGCGCCCGGGACCGGGATGGACTTTGGCCGGGAGTGCATTGGCGATCAGGCTGATGCGATCATCACCGGCAAGGACTTTTCGGCCGACGCGGTCTTTGTCGCCAACGTGACGTGTGGATCTGAATCCGGACAGACGACCGATGTCTCGGTGAGGGCAAACAACGTGATGCGCAGCGCAAAGACCCCGAGCACCCCCGGCGGCGTCGGCAGTGATCCCGGGGACAATATCGGCAACAACGGCATGACCAGCCTGGCATACTGGCCGTTCATCCAGGCGTTCGATGATATCTCTGATGACAGCAGGATAAAGGTCACCTACAACAAGGGCGGGTCCCCGCAGGAGATCACCATAAAGTACGAGTCGGACATGGACGACCTTGCAAGCCTGACTTTGGACAGGGAGAACTATCCACACGAGTCGTTCGTGCACATGACGCTGGAAGAGAGCCTGTTTAACATTGATCCGACCGACGAGGATGTATGGTCGTGGCACGGGGACAACGGGGACGTGTACTATTACATATTTAACTCTGACAGGACGGTGAGCCTCGGTGATACTGAAACCGACGGATTAAATCTTTCAGCTGATCTCTTGTCGCGCATAGACTTTGGCACGTCCGGGCCTATAAGATTTGACAGGAACCCGCTTACTAATTTGGATGGGAACCCCGAAGTGCTAATGCTTACCCCACGTGACGAGGCTGTTGAGGACGGTCAAATGCCGACCGGGAACGGCGACAGGTTTGTCGGCCGCGACTTTGGTGATGGCGGCCCGTTTGTCACTGTAAAGGAGACCGGCGCGAACACCGGCATCTTTACCAACACGGACGGGCGCAGCACCTCCGACCTGATGACCAACGACGCTGACTCGATTGGACGCGAGGTGCCGTTCGGGTTCACGTATGCCGATACGGCGCAGAACTGGTTCGTCGGGTTTACGACCGGCAGCGTCAACATGGACGAGGCAAGCGTCGGCTCTGACTGGAGCTCTGGCGAGAGGATGACGATCTCGGTCACCGACCAGGATCTCAACAGGAACTCGCTCGTAAAGGAGCACTTGGTTATCCCTGCTGATAACGCTGATCTGCTTAGAATAAGGGGAGGGGATGATCCAACTACCATAACGGCAGCCCATCCTGTATATTTCCAGGGTCCCGGGAGCAACCGTGTTCTTGGAGATGATGGCACTATTACATTTGACGAGAGCGCGGGTGACTTTGAGAGGTTTAGCCCACTTTCACTTCATGTGGAAGTCGGTGGAGCACAGCAGTCCGCGAGTATTTTAAACGATGGCGAATCTCACGATGTAGGCCTCTATGGCATATTTGACCTAAGCGACTTTGGCGACAACGCGGAGTATAGGCTTCGTGGCGATGACATGAATAAGTGGTACACAGAGTGGATCCCCGCCAACGATAATATGGTACGTCTTGACTCGCCTTCTGTTAGGACGTCCGATACTGGCTTTACCGGCAATCTTCATATAGCGTTCCGTAACACTGACAATTTGGGTGCAACAAGGGCCACAATACAGATGATTATTTGGCAGTTTGACGTAAGTGACACGCTCTATTCTGTAGAGCCCCATTTGGATCCCTTCTCTCATGTAGATGGAGGAGCCACGCTTGAGGAGACCGGGCTGAACACCGGCATCTTTGCAGGGACCATCGAGTATACCATGCTCAACCAGATCAACACGGAGTTCGGCGGGGCGCCGAACGCCGAGACGGCCCGGATATCCACGGGCATCCTCACTGACGAGATAAGGCTGGTGGTAAACGGCGACTATCTGGACGAGGACGGCATCCGCGTCGACTATGAGGATATTGACAAGCAGGGCCAGGAGACGGTGGCGTCCGACAAGGTCGACGCCCCGACCCACTCCGGGTCAGTATCGCTGGATCAGGCCAACTACAAGCAGGCCGACACTGTAAAGATCGAGCTGCAGGACGCGGATCTGAACCTGGATCCCCAGCTGCGCGATGTCTATACGGCCTTGACCGATAATACAGACAACAACAGGGACACCATCTCACGCGCGGGACAGGTCTATGCAACCACCGTCGACCAGGGCCTGTTGCTGGAGGCCACGTTCGACGATACGAGGTGGATATCATGCGCTACCGGCCAGACTGGCTTTGGGACCCTGATATCGAGCATCCGCGAGACGGCGCCTACCAGCGGCCTCTTTGTGGCCGACTTCCAGGTACCTAGACACTACTGTACCGTGGCGGCACTGAACGATGCCGGCACTCGGATTGAAACCATCTCGGATCCGATCCCCACCCTGGGCCGGGATCTTGAGGTCACCTATTACGACTTCCTTGACGCCGCCGGCGAGCGCAACGAGGTCGGCGACGTGGCCGGCATCACCTCGTTCACCGGCTCCGTCTCACTTGACAGGTCCGTATACCCGGTGCCGTTTGGCGGCGCGGGCGACTTTGCAAACTTTA
>UYNY03000035.1 GCA_900620265.3 Nitrosopumilaceae archaeon
GTGCCGCCGATCTCGTTGGTCTCGGCGCCTATCACCATCCTTGCCGCGTGGATCATCAGGTGCTCCGCAGAGTGGACGGCCCCCGCCTCGCCCGGCGCGGGCAGCACGATCCGGACTCCCAGCGTGTCCGTGTCAAGGTACTCTGGGTAGGCCAGCTCGTGCGTCTCGCCCTCGGCGTCAGAGCTGCGGGGGCTCTCCACGTACGCCGTTATCCTGCGCTTGACGCGGACGCGGCAGTACTCGGCGCGGACGGGCCCGACGGATCTTGAGGATATGACGCGCAGGATCTCGTATGACTTTGACATTACCGGGTTGGTGATGTTGGGGGTCCTCTCCCGCGCGAGCAGTGCCTTGCCGTATTTTTTGCCCGCCCTGATGCTCTGCACCCTGTACGTCGTCTTCTGGTGCAGCAGGATGGCCCCCGGGTACAGCATGGTGAACGCGGCCGGCATCTCGATGCTGCCGACGTTCCTGCCGGCGGCATATAGCGAGACCTTGGCCCCGATGTCCCGTATGGTCCACGCCAGGGCCCGCCTCCGGCCGTCCAGCGTGCACCAGGTGCGGCTCATCAGGCCCTCGGACTTGAGCCTTTCTATCATCGCGCCGTGCTCGGCGGCCTCCTCCTCCGTGAGGTTCCGGTCCATGGCCATGAGCATCAGCTGGTTCTCGTCCACGAGGTCGTTGTCGTGGCCGGCCACGTGCATGGTCCTGTCCTCAAAGTAGCGCTCGGGGTTCCTCAGGTAGTAGGAGGTGATCGCGTCGGACCCGTCCAGCACCATGTAGGCAAAGGACATCTGCCCCCGCCTGCCGGCCCTCCCCATCCTCTGGACCAGCCGGTCGTGCGGGACATAGTCGCTCGAGACTGACTTCATGTTGCCGATGTTGATCCCGAGCTCGAGCGTCGGGGTGCACGAGACGGCCAGAATGGTGCCGTCCCGGAGGCCGGCCTCGACGGCCGCCCTGTACTTTTCGTCCATGCCGGACCTGTGCACCTCGATGCCGATCCCATCGTCGGACCCGTCAATGGCCAGGATCTCGGCCTCCCTCCGCGAGTTGCTGAACGCCAGGGACTGGTATCCCTTGAGGCCGAACTGCCTTGCCAGCGCGATCATCAGGGACTTTTTCGACCCGGCCGGCTCGAGGAACCGGAGCACCGCCTCCCCCCTCGCCCCGGTCCCGTCGACGTGGTGCATGGGCCTCGGGAAGAGCCCCGAGCAGAACCTGATCGGGTCCCCCATGGTCGCCGACGAGGCGACGAACTGGATCCCCGGGTTGAACCTGAGCAGCCGCCGAAGTATCCACCGCACGTTGGCCCCGTAGAACCCGGTGCAGGTGTGGGCCTCGTCGACGACCACCGTCCCGACGCCCCCCAGCATGCCGGCAAGCCATGCCGAGAACTGGCTCCTCTCGTGCCTCGGCATGTGGTATGCCAGCATGTCAAAGTTGGTGGCGATGATGTCGGGGGGATCCGCGACGATCCTTTTGCGGGAGGTTTGGTCGACCGAGCCGTCAAGGTGGCGTATGGTGATGCCGCACCTGTCCGCATACTTGGAGATGTTGCTGGCCTGGTCGGCGGTGAGGGCCCTCGTCGGGTATATGAAGAGGGCCGACGGTCTGGCGGCCCTGCTTCCCGCGAGCATCGCGTCTAGCACGGGCAGCAGGAACGCCTCGGTCTTGCCCGACGCCGTGGGAGCCGTGATCACGACGTCCCTGCCGGACGATATCGCGTCAAACGCGTCGTCCTGGTACCTGTACAGTGACTCCATGTTGTCCCCGACGGCCCGCCGGAGGGTGGGGCTCCGTATCACGTCGCGGATTGGCCTGCCGAACTCGGGATCGACCTGGGGGGTGCGCCTCTCGTGGACGACGCGGCACAGCCTGGTGTCGCGGGTCATCCCGTCAAAGTATGCGTCGTCCTCGGCCTCGCCCATGCGGGTACGTGCAGGCGGGGGGATATATCCGTCCCCTGGCGGGGGGCCGTCCGGCGGAGCCCGGATCGCGGCCCGGGCCAGAGACCCCAAGGAGGGCCACGCCTGATCGAGGGCCGGGTATCGGGCAAAACGCTATATTGTAGATCGGGGGGTGGGATCCCATGCCATCGGCAGTCTTTGATAACATATACGTGGAGACCGGCGACTATGCCCCAGAGTCGGGCCACTACATATACAAGAGGAGCGCCAAGAAGGGGGTGCTCCCGTGCATACCGACCGACAAGGAGAAGGTCATCACGCTAAAGCGGGGCGAGATCGTGCCGCCCATAGCGTCCTGCAACAACCACGCGGCGGTCTACAGGCTCACGATCAGGACGGAGTAGGGAACCAGTTGGGCGGAGGCAGGGCCGGATCATCGTGCCGCCAAGCTGCGACGCGTCGGACATGCTCGTGATCGCCCGGGTGGCGGGCTTTGTCGGGCGCGGCCAGTAATGTCGCCGTCCCACCGGGACGGGCAGGTTGCCGGCAACCCCACGACGAGCCAAGCGCCCACCGTCATGCAGCTGTCAACTTGGCGGGTCAAAGTACTCGCGATAGCCGGGTATTCCATACTTGGTGATGTGCGCCTTCATCTGTGTGCTCATCTCCTCCGCCAATTGATCCAGCAGGTACGGATTGGACGGATCCTTTTCCAGTGGCAGCAAGAGCCTTTGTTCAAGGGATTCCCACCAGTCACTGATGGTTTCTATCTCATCTGCGGGCAGCGAGGAAGCGTGGATCTCCATAGTATGCAGGGCACTGCAATAAATCCCCCTCATCTTGCCTATCTGATCCGCGCTGGGATACGTCCTCATATGATCCGCTCTCGAGGCCAGATTCTCGTATGAGCGTGCGAGCTTCCTCCTTACAAAGTTCCTGTTTTCACGCGGCGTCCTGGTGGTAATATACCATATAAAGCCTGAAAAGCCGAGGGTTATGACGGTCTGTATCACCACCAGATCAGAGTTTGATAGGGCATAGTACTGGGACATGAACAAATACGTGACGGCCAAGATGGGCACGGCGATCGACACGGGAATCCCAATGTTACGCTCATACATGGGACACACGTGGCTCCCCGGAACATGGTCCTGATTCCATGCGGCGTGCCGAACTGCCATTGCTATAACCTTTTCCGTGTCTCCACCGGTAGCGGTACGGGGCATCCAACGCCCGATCGGAACTGAGATGATCGCGCAGGGGGCCGGGGTCACGGGCCAGAGCCACGCCCCTCTGATGCGTATGCGATGATCCAAGATCCGGGCATATGCGATGATCGCGCAATACGGGCGATCGCCGCGGGCAGATAGCCGGCGAACATGCGGATCCGCGGGATCCGGGGCCCGGCCGCGGGGTTGAGATACGTATCACGCCATTGACTGGCCTGCCAAACTCGGGATCGGCCCGGGAGGTACGCCTCTCGTGGACGACGCGGCACAGCCTGGTGTCGCGGGTCATCCCGTCATAGGCGTCGTCTGCCTCGTCCATGCCCATACCGGCGGGAGAGAGGGGCATATCCGTCCTCCGGAGCGTGCCCCGCCTGACCGGGGGACAAGCCCTATATTGCGGGCCCGGGGTATGGGATCCCGTGCCGTCGACGATCTTTGACAACATCTTTGTAAGGACGGGGGAGCTTGCCCCAGAGTCGGGCTATTATATCTACAAGGGGAACCCAAAGAGGGGGGTGCTCCCGTGCATACCCACCAGGGGGGAGAAGGTCATCACGCTGGAGCGGGGCGAGGCCGTGCCGCCGGTAAGATCCTGCTGCAACCACGCGGCCGTCTACAGGCTCACGATCAGCACGGAGTAGCTGATCATGGCATCGGCGATACTGGCGGCGGACTATATCACCGCCCTCGGCCTTGGGAGGTTCACCCCCATCCAGGTCTTAAAGCTGGCGTACATCAGCCACGGGTATACGCTGGCGATAACCGGCAGGCCGCTCTTCCCAGACCGGATAGAGGCGTGGGAGCACGGGCCGGTCATACCGAACATCTACCACGCGGTGGTGATCCACGGGCTGGCGCCGGTCCCGCGCCTGTACGCGTGCGGGACGCCGGTGGGTGGGGAGAGGATGGAGAAGAGGCGGGATGAGATCGGGGAGGTGCTGGGCCCGAACAAACGAGCGATAGTCGAAAAGACCGTAAAGACGTACGGCGATTATGCGGGGTTCCAGCTGTCATATATCACGCACATGGAGGGGACGCCGTGGAGGTGCGCGTTCAGGCCGGGTAAAGGGTACGAGGAGATAAAGGATGAGGACCTAAAGAAGTATTACAAGGGGCAGATGGGCAGGGGCGCCGGCCGGTCATCGTGACGGATCCGCTTTGGCGGTGGCGCCCCATTCAGACGGCCCATAGTACAGGGCGCTCTGCAGCAGGCGCATCTCCTGCCCGTCAAGACACCCCAGGTCAGAGCGCCCCAAGAGCGCGTCATTGACAATCCCGTGGAGGTCCCCAGGGCCGTCATCCGGCCCGAGATCCATGCCCAGCTCGCGCCCCACCCTCCAGGCGAGTATCCCCGGGGCCACGTTCTCGTCCCGCGCAACCCTTGATACTGCCCGCCGCAGGTCATGCGCCCCGGATCCCCCCGCAAGGCACGCATCCACGAGCTCGCCTGGGCGCCCGTCCAGCATCACCTCGGAGGCGAACGCGCCGGCCTCGTCGTCCATCCCTTGCGGCAGCATGTGGATCGTGCCGGACCCCCGGGATGCGTGGTAGATGCCGTGCAGCATTGCAAAGATCCACCGCGGCTCTTGCCCCGGCGCCTCGTTGAGCAGTATGACGTGCCTGCCGTCCCTGCAGAGGCTCGCCCCGTGGAACAGCCCCGGGTGGCAGAGCGCGGCCGTCGGGACCCCCATCCCCCACGCATAGTCCAGCACGCCGGCGAGGGTGATACCCCCGGCGCCGTCCCGGACGGAGCGCAGCACGGCGCGCGGGTCGTCGGGGATCACGCCCTGTGCAGCCCGGCCCGCCATCCTTGCCATCACGCCGGCGACCCTGCCGGCGTATATGGCGCACGCGGGGGGCCTTTGCGCCTTGATGCTGCCGGGGGGCCCGCATGTCACATCGTCCGGCCAGATCGCGCCGGATCCGCCCGGCGCCGGCCATCCGACATCCATGCCGAACAGATGGGCAAGCGACTCTGCAAGCCGCATCCGGGTGAGATCCGTGGCGCCGCCGGGATCATCCACGCAGTCAAGCAGGTCCGGGTGGAGCACCCCGTATGCAAGGTATGGGGGGATCCCCGCGCGC
>UYNY03000036.1 GCA_900620265.3 Nitrosopumilaceae archaeon
CTCTGGGCCGCCAGCCTCTCCCCCATGGCTGCCTCCTCGGACGCCCCCATGGGAGGCCCCCGGGGGCGGCCTAAATAGATCCGGGTGATCAGCTAGGATCCACCCCGTGCTTAACGTGAACTCATACTACCGTACGGGCACGGGTCGGGCCCCCGATCGGCGGTCCCGAACCCCCTGGTCCCGGCCCCCGGCAGGCTCCCCCCGCGGGACCGCCTGCGAACGTATTTATTCCAAAATCGGGGCGGCGTGCCCCGTTGATAAACAAGGAGAGGCTGGCAAGGCGCAGGGCCGCCAAGGGCCGCAAGCCGTCCTTTGAGAGGCCGGAGAGCTGGCGCTACGTCCGGCTCGAGACCGGCTGGCGCAAGCCAAAGGGGGTGGACCACCACCAGAGAAAGCAGAAGAGCAGGGGGCGCCCGGGCCTCGTAAAGGTCGGGTACGGCGGCCCGAGGGACTCGCGCGGGCTGCACCCGTCCGGATACACCGACAACCTGGTATACAACGTGCGCGGGCTTGACGCGCTTGATCCCGCAAAGGACGGCGTGCGCATCGGTCACGGCGTCGGGTACAGGAAGAGGCTTGAGATAGCGGCGCGCGCAGTCGAGGGCGGGTTCCGCGTCTTCAACGCAAGGGTGGAGCCCGATGGTAGTTAACCTCAGGGCCAAGAAGAGGCTGGCCGCGCGCGTCATGGGGGTCGGGGTGAACCGCGTCTACCTGGATCCGGACCACCTCGAGGACGTCGCCGACGCCATCACGCGCGAGAACATACGCAGCCTCATCACCGCCAACACCGTCCAGAAGAGGCCGTTCACCGGCACGTCGCGCGGCAGGGCCCGGGTCAAAAAGGCCCAGAGGTCAAAGCGCGGCACAAAGCAGGGCTCAAAGCAGGGGCGCAAGGGCGCGCGGGTCGGCAAAAAGCGCACCTACGTGGCAAAGGTAAGGTCGCTGCGGCGCCTGCTTGCCACGGCAAAGGACCGCGGCGACATCACGAACCCCGAGTTCTGGGGCCTGTACAAGAAGGTAGGCGGCAACACCGTCCGCAACAAGGCGCACCTGCGGCTGCTGATGGACGAGGCGCGCGCCGCGAGGTCCTAGAACCTGTGAAGCCGCCCCTCGAACTTTGACACGCGGCCGCGCCCCACCTCGACCCCCTCGGCGCGCAGCATCGACTCCTTCATGTCCTGGCCCAGGGCGAACCCGCCGACCCTGCCGTCCGAGCGCACGACCCTGTGGCAGGGGACGACCCCGGGGTACGGGTTGCTGGCCATCGCGTTGCCGACTGCGCGCTGCCCGCCCGGGATGCCGGCCGCGCGCGCAAGGTCGGCGTACGTGGTGACGGATCCGGGGGGCACCTCCATCAGCTTTTTGTAGATGCGCCCGTACGCGCTCAGACCCGCACGACCTCCAGCCCGGCCGACTCTGCCATCCCGAGGATCCTCCCGCGCTCAGGCCCCATCCCGGACCAGTCAAGCAGGGCCGCGGACGCGCCCTCGTTCCTCCGGACAATGTGCGCGAACACCTCCCCGTCCACGTCGGCAAGGGCGCGCCGCGGGACCACCGTGCCGAGCGCGTACCTGCCGGATACTGCCATCTTTGTGAACTTTTCCGGATAGTGCCCGCCGCCAAAGCATATGGCGACCGGCGCGTCGCCCCCGCCCCCCATGCAGCCGTGCAGCACGTCGGCGACGGCCCCGCACAGGGCCTCGTCGTTCCACTGCCGCTCGGTGGTGCCCACCTCGACGAACGCGGCCGGGCGGTCCAGCTCGGTGGGCCCGTGGTGCGTCGCCTCGATGGTTATGTGGAACCCCGCAAAGCTGCCCGCGCGCGCCGCGAGCGCCCCCATGTACGCCTTTTGGAGCTGCGGGTGCGGCACGCCGACCTCCCTCGGCCTGCCGCCGAGCGGGGCGCCCGCAAAGTTGCCGAGGCTGTGGCACGTGAGCGCCAGCCTGCCTGACGCCGCCGCGTGGCGGGAGAGGAAGACGTACCCGTCGTACTCGTAGGATCCCCCTATCCAGCCGGCCGAGACTGCGGGGCCGTCCACCATGAGCAGGTCGTACGAGCCGCCCCGGTGCAGGTCCCCGTCCCCCTCCATCCGGGGCAGGAGCCTCCGGGCCATGTTCGAGCCGGCCGGGTCGTCCCGGCCCGCCACAAGCAGGTCCACAGGCAAGAGATATAAGGACGCGCTATTAATCTTTGGGCCGTTGAACCCGAGGCAGACGCTCAAGAACATGGCAAACACGATGAAGATGGCAAAAAAGCCCGACAGGGACGAGTACCAGCAGCACCTCCGCCTGGTCCTCCTCGGGATCGGGGGGGTGGGGGCCATCGGCTTTATCATCCAGTTCGTCTTCTCGGTGGTGGCGGTGCGCTAGATGTCCGAGGCAAGGTCGCACCTCTTCGCGATAAGGACGACCGGCGGGCAGGAAAAGGTGGTCATGAGGATGCTGGAGGCAAAGGCCAACGCCGACAAGATAAGGATCCAGTCCGTCCTGCTGGTGGACAACCTAAAGGGGTATGTCGTCGTCGAGGCGATAAACCCCAACGACGCGTTCATGGCGCTCGACGGCGTCAGGCACGTAAAGGGCCAGCTGCGCGGCGAGCTGGAGTTCAAGGACATCGAGGGGTACCTCGTGAAAAAGTCGACCGTCTCGCAGCTCTCAGTCGACGATGTAATCGAGATAACCGGCGGCCCCTTCAAGGGGATGAGGGCCACCATCACGAGGATCGACGTGGAAAAGGAAGAGGCGACGGTCGTGCTGCTGGACGCCTCGTACCAGCTGCCCGTCACCGTCGATGCCAACTACCTAAAGCTGGCATCCGGCTCCTAGCCTTAAATACGGATGGCAAGGGTTAAATTTTCATCCCCGGGGGGCCCCGCGCATGGGAGAGCAAAAGGTGTCCTCGCTGGTGACGGGCGGGGCCGCGTCGGCCGGCCCCCCGCTGGGGCCCGCCCTGGGCCCGCTCGGCGTGAACATCATGGAGGTGATCGCGGCCATCAACGAAAAGACAAAGGACTTTGAGGGGATGAAGGTCCCGGTCACCGTCACGGTGGACAGTGACACCAAGAAATACGGCGTGGAGGTCGGCGTCCCGTCGGCGTCCGCGCTCGTGATGAAGGAGGCGGGGATCCAAAAGGGGTCGGGCGCGGCAGGCTCCGAGTGGGCCGGGAACATCAGCATGGACGCGGCCGTAAAGGTGGCGCGCGCAAAGATAGAGAACACGTACACGGACTCGCTAAAGGCCGCGACAAAGTGCGTGCTGGGGACGTGCCTCTCGCTCGGCGTAAAGGTCGAGGAGAGGGGGCCGCGCGAGGTCACCGCCGAGATAGACGAGGGAAAGTGGGACGCAAAGTTCAGCTGACCTCATAGCCGGGGTCCTTTGAGGACTTTTGCAGCTCTACGAACGTCTCGGTGCTGTTCACGCCCTCTATGCGGCCTATCCGCTCCATCACCACCGTGTGGAGCGTGTCAAGGTCCCTTGCCACCACCTGCACTATCGCGTCGAACCGCCCGGTCACCTCCGATATCGAGACGACCTCGGGCATCTTCATCAGGGACTCGCGTATGTGCTCCTTGAACTTTGGGTTGCGGCTCATCCCGACCGACGCCCGCACGCCGAGCCCGAGCAGCGCATAGTCCACCTCGACCGTAAAGCGCCGTATCAGCCCCTTCTTGGACATGCGCCTGATGCGGCTGTACAGGACCGACGCCCCGACGCCGAGCCTCTCGGCCAGCACGGGGACGGACTCGGAGCTGTCCCTTGCGAGCTCGGCCAGGAGCCGCATGTCAAGCTCGTCAAAGTCGGACATCGGGATGGGCGCGGGCACTTTCTATATGTAGGTTTAGGGGGGGCCGGACGACCCGTTGAGCGGCAGGATGCCGCGCAGGTCGGCCACGCGCATGCTCTCGAGCACCACCCCGGGCGGCAGGTCGCGCGCGTGCCCGGCGCGGCCCGGCGGCCAGCCGTCCCCCGGGGGCGGGGCCGGCGGGGACAGGAGCTCGCTAGAGTTGAAGACCAGCGCCGCCCGCTCCCGCGCCTCGAGGACCAGGCCGGCGAACCCGGTGTGGAGGCGCGTCATCACCGTGACCTCGGGGTCCTCGCCCCGCTCGTGCGCCACGTGCGCCATCTCCCACGACCCGTACTCGTTTGTTGTCCACGACCTGCCGTGCTGGTCGGTCCACGTGCTCGAGCGCGGGCCGTCCCTCTCGAGGACCACCGTCTCTGCCGGGTGCTGGTTGCCGCGCCGGATCACGAGCGTCGCGTTCTCGGGCGGCAGCAGCGGGTCGCCTGCAAACTCGACCCCGGAGTTGACGTACGTGACGGTGTACCTGCGCTCGACATCCATGGCGGATATGGCCATCATCCTGTGCGCCGGGGCCATCAGGACCGTGAACGTGACCTCGACGACGGTGCACTGCACGCCGGATCCGGGGCGGCACTCCTCGCCGAGGACGCGGGCGGACGTGGCGCCGGGGTCTGCCAGCGGGACCCCCTGCAGGTGGTATATGCCGGCCACCTCGTGGCCGCCCGGCGCAGTATAGTTGCGCGCAAGCAGCACCGCGATGGACGACTCTGCGTCCGTCACCCTCGAGAGGTCCGGCACCCCGAGGTGGACCGCCGCCTCCTCGAGCGTGAACTCTGAGTGGATCTTGAGCCGGGCCGTCGACGGCGTGCCGACCTCGGCGGCCCCGGAGAACTCGGCGTGGAAGTTGTCAAGCACGTCCACCGTCCGCCCGTCGAGCCCGAACCCGCGCGAGACGGCCGGCTCGCCGGTCTCCCAGTCGATCCCGAACGTGGGGTCGGCGTGCCAGTCGTCGGAGCGGGGCGGCGCCTCGACGGTGACCCGCCGGTCAAGCCGGTGCACCTGGCCCGACTCTGGGTGCCCGCACTCAAAGACGACAAGGTACGCGCGCGCAGAGGCCGTCGATATCGCGTCCACCGCGGCGCCCGACGCCAGGTACGTGCCGTTGGTGACGCGGATCGGGTCCCCGTCGAACGTGCAGACTGCCCCCGGGTCCTCATAGTCGTCCCCCGTCCTCAGGACCACGGACCTGGCGCCGATGTCAAAGTAGAACTCTGCATAGACGGTGACGTTCCGGTGGGTCGAGGCGCGTATCCCGGCCGGGTCCTCGCACCAGTAGTCGATCCGGTACGTGCCAAGCATGGTCACGTCAAGGCCGCTTTCAAACATGACCGGCAGGTCTATCCCGTCGTCGACGCACCTTGCCAGCGGGTCGTCGAACGTGGCGTTCCTCGGTATCCGGACGCGCTCATCGCCGTTGAGCGTTATGAACGGGAACCTGCCGTCGGCGACTAGCACCGAGCGGAACCTTGGGATCGCCTCGTTGCCGGCCACGTCCTCGCAGTCATATCTGACAAGGTACGGGCCGGCGACTGACGTATCCACCGGGTTGTCGGCCTCTGCGGGCCCCGCGGTCCCGTCAAATTCGTCCATGCAGATGGCTCCCTCGTCCACGTACGTCGAGTTGCCCGGGATCGTCACGTTGCGGCCGGTCACGGTTATCACCGGCGGCATGGTGTCGGGCGGCACGATGTTCACCTGGCGCATGCCGGGTATCGCCATGTTCCCCTCGTCGTCCGCGCACTCGTATATGACCTCGTACTCGCCGACAAGGTCCTCGTCGACGCGGCTGCTGTTCACGACGGGGTCTATCATCCCGTCTATCATGTCGTTGCAGGTGGCGCCCAGCTCCGTGTAGGGGTCCCCGAGGATGATCCTCTGCGGGTTGGCGCCCAGCAGACTTATGACGGGCATGTCCGCGTCGTAGATCTGTATCGAGAGGACGAGCGGGTCGGAGGGGTTGCCGGCAGAGTCCGTGCAGGTATACTCGACGTGGTGCGGCACGATCCGCCCCGTGTCAACCGACCCCACCAGGCGCGGAGGCACGGTCCCTATGAACAGGGCGGCGTCGGCGGGCTTGTCGGGATCGATGTTGTCCGTGCAGGTGGCCTCCGGCACCGCAAAGGACCCCCCGGTCGGTATCCGCGTCCTCCTCTCGTCGAGGACTATGGCGGGCCGGGTGCCGTCGAGCACCACCACCCTCCGGACCACCGGGTCCGCGTCGCCGCCGGACCCCGTGCACGTGTATGTTACCGTATAGTTGCCAGATATGGCCGTATCGACGAACGGGACGGCCGTCCCGTTGAGGGCAAACTCGATGTCGGCCCGCAGCAACCGGGTGACCTCGAGGCACCTGGGCCTCGGGTCCTCGTATCTGTCGAACTGGCGCACCTCGACGTAGAGGCTCCCCGAGTGCAGTATGACGGGCTTGCTCTGGACCGCGTCGGCCGAGACCGTGACGGTCCTGTTCTTGGCGGTCTTGGCGCCAGCCGTGTCCGTGCACGAGTACTCGACGAACTGCATCCCCACCATGCTCGTGTCTATCATGCCGCGCATTGATACCGGGAGGGGCGCGCCTCCGGAGTCGGCGCACGTGGCGTCAAGCTCGATATAGACGGTCCCCTGCATGAGCGACACGTCGTCCCCCCCGTTTATCATGATGACGGGCGGGCCCGACGGCGGCGGTGCGGCCGAGTCCGACGCGACGATGCACGAGTAGGGGCGCCCGAGCGCGTTGTACTGGGACGGGTTGATGCCGAGCTCGAATACCACCGCGATGCGGTCGGGTAGCTCCACGGGGAACGAGGCGGAGACGAACGGGTACGAGACGGAGGACGCCCTCCTGTACTGCTCAAATGAGACGTCCTGGTCCCGGACGTACCTGAACGGGATCGTATTCGCAAAGTTGACGTCCCTGCCGACGATGATGTCCCGCACGGCAAGCGCCCGGTACTCGCCCGCCTCCAGGAGCACGGCCGTCGCGTTCGGCACGAGCGCCGAGAGCGTGCCGTCCGATATCGTATAGTTGTAGACCAGCACGGCGTGGCCCAGCGAGTCGGCCACCTCCAGCACCGTGATGGCCGACTGCGCGGCCTCCGGAAGCCCGGAGACGTCCATCGAGACGAGCAGGCCGTCCTCCGTCCAGGTGGCGGAGGAGGCGGACCGGGAGTGGCCGGTGCAGATCGTCGTGGTCGCGTCGTGCAGCCCGGCCGGCAGCACGTCGGTGCGCACCACGTTGACGGTCCGGACGATCGGGGGCGCCTCGTTGTCGGACGTGTCGGTGCACGTGTAGGTGATCCTGTACGCGCCGGTCTCGTATATGTCGACGATCCCGGACTCGCCGGGGCGTATGACGCCGTCCACGTCGTCGATGCAGATGGCCCCGTCGTCGATGTAACTCTCGCCGTACTCGTGGCGGACGGTGGAGTTGCCGACAAGCCGCAGCAGCGGCGGGAACGCGTCGGGGGTGGTCACGTTCACGACCCGCGTGGCCGTGTCCGTGAGGCCGGCCCCGTCGGTGCACGTGTACGTTATCGTGTACAGCCCCCTCGTGCCCGTGTCCACCCTGCCGCTGGCCCTGCCCGCAAAGTCGTCGTTGGGCAGATCCTCGCACCTGACGCCATGCTCGACGTACTCGCCGCGGAGGGTCACCTTCTGCGGGTTCGGCCCCAGGACGTGCGCCGTCGGCGGCCTCGTGTCAGGCTGCACCAGCACGTAGAGCGTCCTAAAGTGGCTCCCACTCCTGTCGCTCGCCTTGTTGCCGGCCTGGTCCACGCAGTCGTACGTGACCGCATAGTAGCCGCCGCGGTTGTTGACGTCCACGTCGTGCGTGACCGTATAGTTTGATATGCGCCTGTTCCAGCTGTCGTAGCAGGTTGCCAGCGGCGGCTCGAACGGGGTCCCCGGCGGGTGGTACAGGATGTGCCAGGCCGGCACGTCGTGTATGATGATGTCGGGCGGCGTCGAGTCGGGCCGGTTCAGGGTGACAAAGACGCGGCGCACCGCCGTCCCCACGTTCCCGCTGCTGTCCGTGCACGTGTACGTGACGGCGAACCTGCTGTTGCGGATGCTGGTGTCCACGTGCCCCTCGATGTCGATGTCAAATATCCGCCCGTCGGTCCGGTCGGTGCAGGTGGCGCCCATCTCGACGTACGGCTCGTTGATATCGTAAAAGTGGAACTCGAACCCGTTGGCGACCACGGTTGGCCCGATGGCGTCCCTCGGGACGATCGTCACCTTGCGGAAGGACGGCCCCGGGTCGTTGCCGGCAGAGTCGGTGCAGTCGTACCTGACGCTCTGCTCCCCGAAGACGCTGGTGTCGATGATGCCGTCCACGGTGGCAGGCTCGTCCTCGTCAAGGTCGTCCCTGCAGACGGCCCCGAGCTCCTCGTAGACCCCGTTGTGGACCACCGCGATGTCAAAGCCGGTTATGTCGACCTCGGGGGGCGTGATGTCCGGCGCGAGGAGGGCTTCCGCGGACCAGCACGACCCGTGGGCGGCGGCAGATCCGGGCGGCAGTGACGGCGCCCCGCCGCGCGCGCCCACCAGCACCGGCTCCCCGTCCGGCTCCAGCAGCGCGTCCACGGTGGCCGACGGGAACGCGGCGTACTCCTCCGCGCCGACGCTGGGGTTGGCTATCCGCCTTACAAGGGTGTCGCCTGATATCGCAGTCGCGTTGACGGTGCTGACCTGGAAGAACTCGTTCTCGACGTCGCCAGTTATCGTCCTGAGCGCCTCGGGGGGCACCGACGCGGTGATTGTATCGTCCTCCAGCGTATAGTTGTATATGGCAAGCGCGAGGCCCGTCGAGACGGCGCGCACCTCCACGTGCGAGACGGACCCGGTGTGCCCCGGGTACGACTTGGACTCGACCTCGAGGCCCCCGCCGTCGAGCCAGAGCCGCATCGCGACGGTGCCGCCGGCAAGCTCCGTGTACTGCGTCCACGGGCGCACGAGCGTCTCCCTGGACTCTCCGCGCACCTGCGTGCACGCGTCTTCCTCGGAATCCGCGTGCCACGCGTACAGCCCCTCCTCCACGTATACTGCCACCGCGGTGCTGGCGCGGGCCACGTTGCCGGTCCTGTCGGTGCAGGTATACTCGACGGTGTACTCGCCGGTGGACTCGGAGTCCACCTCGTCGCCGCCTATGCGCTTGTCCACCACCATGTCGATCTTGTCCTCGCACTCGACGCCGGGCTCAGTATAGTTCTCGGCCGGGTGGAAGACGCCGACGCGCGCGGCGGGCGGCTCCATGCGCGGGCGCTCCTCGTCCAGGACCACGGTGAACTGGCGCACGTTCCGGCGGTCGCCCGAGTGCTGGCCCGCCTGGTCGGTGCACTCGTACGAGACGAGGTAGAGACCCTCCGGGACCGTGGCGAGCGACTCGAACTCCCTGAGCACCGACGAGCCGGGATCGGACCCGAGTATGGCGACCGTATAGTTGGAGATCACGCCGTTTACCGTGTCACGGCAGGTCGCCGTCGGGATCTCGAACGGGACGCCGAGCGGGTGCTTTAGGCCGGGCAGGTTGGGAAAGTCGATCTCAAGGTACGGGCGGTCGTCCATTGCCGGCAGGGGCCGGTTGGAGACTAGCCTCTCGGCTGTGGCGGTCATGCCGTTCTTGCTTGTGCACGTGTATGTGAGCGTCGCAAGATAGCCGCCCATCTCGGATCCTGGCGGGACCGGCGCCGTCAGGTCCTCCGTCGTCCCGTTGGCGTGGGTGCAGACTGCGCCCGCGTCGGTGTAGGCGAACGAGTGGTGGTGGTAGTGGATGGTGTACCCGGTGACGACGATCACGGGGTGTCCCGATCCCTCCGCCTCCCAGAGCAGCGCGGGCGCCGCCAGCAGGAGCAGCCCGAGCAGGAGCGGCCACTTCATGGGGGGCGTATAAACCGGTGGCATAAAAAGAGTAGCGGGGCGGGACGGGGGCGTCAGGCACGCGTGGGGACGGGACGCGCTACGGGAATGCATCAGCCCGCGACCCGGGACCCCGCCCGCTTCATGCGATCGATCATACGCTCGTGCGATATGCCGAGCAGCTCCGCCCCGCGCTGGACGGTGATCTTTTTCTTACCGGCCACGGACGTGATGAGATCGTCCAGCCGACCGCTGACGGGCCCGTACTCTTCCGGCGGCCTTGCCATCGTGGGAAAGGAGCAGTACACGAACGCGAGCACCTCCTCGGGATCCATATCGTTTAGAAACTCCTCATAGTCGTCGATCAGTTCCAAAACAGCGCCGTCCAGCCTGCGACGGGCGCCGTCGAGCGCCGACATTCCACGGTCCGCAAGTGATATCCCGTCCGGATCTACAGACACCATCCCGGCGCCTTCAAGGTACCCAAGGTTGTCCCCGACTGCGCGGCTGTGCGGCCCGTGATCATACGGAAGGTATCCCGGGTGCCGGCCGGCATCCTGCAGGTCGTCGGCCAGCAGGAACAGCATCTTCTGGAGCTTGGCGCCCCCGCGGACGGGCACGCCGCCGGCGCCGACCAAGGCCACGATATAGTCCCGGACGCGTTCGTCCCGGTTGCCGTCCACAGCCTGCATTTCGGCCCGCGCGGCGGCCTACGGGATATTAACGTTGGATCGGGGGGAGCTCCCCCGGGCAGGCGGCGGGCTTGCGGGGCCACGGCCGGCCCGTGGGAGGTGCCCGTACGGGCAGGGGCGCAAAGACGGCAGGGGCGCGTGGGCCGCCGCCCTCCCGGGGGCCCCGGCCCGCCGCGATCGGGCACGCCGGGGCGGCCCAACGGTTTTAAGTGAGGGGCCGGGGGGGCCGCCCCATGATAACGGAGGAGCAGCTTGCCGGGATGATAGCGGAGGCCAAGAAGACGGGCAGCAAGAAGTTCAAGCAGTCAGTCGAGCTGATGGTCAGCTTCAAGGACATTGACGTCAAGAAGGGGTTCTCGATGAACGAGCTGGTCCAGCTCCCAAAGACGAGCTCGCCGGCCGCCGTCTGCGTGATCGCCACCGGCGACATGGCCCAGAAGGCAAAGCAGGCAGAGGCAGACGCGGTGGTCGGGGACGAGGAGATCGGCGGGTTCGCCTCCAACAAGCGCGAGTCGCTAAAGTTCATCAACAAGTACGACTTTTTCCTGGCTGACACAAAGATGATGAGCACCATCGCCACAAAGCTGGGCCCCATACTGGGCCCCCGCAACAAGATGCCGGCGCCGGTCCCGTTCAACACGCCGATCGGGCCCATACTGCAGCGGTTCAGGTCGTCCGTCAGGATAAAGGGCAAGAAGAACTCGCTCGGGGCCACATGCAAGATCGGGGACGAGAGCATGGACGACGCGGACCTTGCCGTCAACGCCCACGCGGTCCTCGGGGCCGTCGAGAAAAAGCTCCCAAACGGGGAGAAGAACATACGCGGCATAGCCGTAAAGACGACGATGGGCAGGCCCGCAAGGGAGGCAAGGGATGCAAAGTAACCGGACAAAGTTCCCGGAGCGGAAGGCGCGCATGTACGCCCAGCTCCAGGAGCTCCCCGCAAAGCACAGGGTCGTGGCGCTCGTCAGGATGGAAAAGGTGCGCTCGGCCCAGGTGCTGCCGCTGAGGCGCCTGCTAAAGGGCAAGGCGCTGCTGGTAAGCATAAAGGACAGGGTCGCAAAAAAGGCGCTGGCCGGATCCGAGATAGCGTCCCGGCTGCAGGGGCAGTGCATGCTGGTCTTTACAGACATCTCGCCGTTCAGGCTCAACGTCCTGCTCGCAAAGAACCGCGTGATGATGGCCGCCAGGGGCGGCGACGTCGCCAGCATGGACGTGGTCGTGACCGCGAGGAACACCGGGATAGCCCCGGGCCCGATGCTCACCGAGTTCAAGGACGCGGGCATACCGACAAAGATAGACCAGGGGACCATCTGGATAGCAAAGGACACGACCCCCGTCAAAAAGGGCGAGGTCATCAACGAAAAGCTCGCATCAATGCTCTCAAAGCTCGACATAAAGCCCGTCGAGGCGGGCATAGCTCTTGACGCCGCCATCGAGGACGGCCGGATGTACACGCGCGAGGAGCTCGTGGTGGACGTCGGGGCCGCGCTCGAGGGGATCTCGGCGGCGCACGCCGAGGCGGTCTCGCTGTCGGTGGAGGCGGCATACCCGGTCGAGGAGAGCATCAGGCTGCTGCTCGGGATAGCGGCCGGCAGGGCAAGGTCACTTGCCGCAGAGTCGGGGTACGTATCGCCGGACACCATAGAGGACGTGCTGCAGAGGGCAGGATCAAGGGCCTCGGCGCTGGCCGGCGCCGCAAAGGGATACGAGCCGTCCTAGGCGCGTGATCATCACGCCGGGCATGCGCGGTAACTGCGTTGGCGCGGTATGAACACAGCCAGAGTATGATGACGGTATCGGGGGCTTGGTATGAACCTAGCCGAACAGGGACGAGAGGCCCTCCATGGCGGCCTCCTCGGTCTTGCCCTCTTCCTTTGGCTTTTCCTCCTTTGCCTCGGCTGGCGCCTCTGCGGCTGCAGCAGCCGGTGCAGGTGCCGCTGCCACCGGGGCCGCCTTTACGGCCTCTGAAATGTCCACGCCGTCGAGCGCCGCCACGAGGGCCTTTACCTGGGCCTCGTTCACCTCTGCGCCGGACGCCTTTACGACGGAGCTGATGTTGGCCTCGCTGACCTCCTTTTCGAGCTTGTGGAGGAGCAGCGCCGCGTAGACATATTCCATGCCGCCGGGCCCCGGGCGACATTATATAAAACTATGGAGAACGGGGCGGGCCGGCCCGGGGGGTCCCACGTCCGGGGGGTGCCGGCCCGGCGGCGCGCAGCCGGATCCCCCCGCAGGGCCCGGCACGTACCGGCAGGCCCGTGGACGGGCGGGGCCGGCACGGTGCAGCAGGACGGGGCGGCGCAGGGCCCGGCGCACCGGGCCGTCCTGGCAGGGCCCGGCCCGCACCACGGCAGGGCGGCGGCACCTCGGCATCCCCCACATGTCCACAAGGCAATATGCCACGGGGGACCAGAACGCTGCAAAGGAGGCGGCCTGCGGCAGCACCGCCCACGCGCCGCCTGCAAGGGGCACGAGATCCGCCCCGCCATACAGGGCGCCATAGATGACAGGCGGGACGATGCTGGGCCGCGCCGCGTACTGTGCCGGCCCGGGGGAGGCGGCGCCCGCAAGGTGGGGGCCGCCCAGCATGCAAGCGGCGTCCCGGCGCACCAGGCAAGCGGCGCGCGGTTCCTCCAGAGCGCCCAGCGCGCGGCGCGCAGCCGGCACGTGACGCACGCGCCGAGCGCCGCGTGCGCCACATACACGGCCGGCGCCCAGAACGCGTAAACCGATACGGTCCCGGCCGCGATATCGGGGGCGCGTATGCCAAGATCCGGAGCCCCGGCAAGGGGCAAAGCCGGCAGGACGGGGACGATGTTTGAATAAGCGGCGAGCGCGGCGGGGAACCCGTCCACGTGATGCGCGGCTTACAGCGGCGCCGGCATCGCGGCCGGCAGCCCCGGGCACCACGCCGGCCTGCGGGCGCGCGGGGCCGGGCTCGTGCGCGGGGCCGCCCGTCCTCCCACATATCTGCCACCGGCCCCGATCTAGTAGAGTATCTTGAGGCTCCTGCAGACGGAGTAGAGCGTCCTGCGCAGGTTCGGGTCCATCAGCGTCTCCATCCTGTGCTTGAGGGCCCGCTTTGCCTCGTCGCGCTCCTCGCCGTCCGGCAGCGAGAGCACCCCGTTGATCATCTCCGGCAGCGACTCGCGCACCCACCCGTCGAGCACCGCGTGCACCTTTGGGGGGATGATGTCGCACCTGTCGGTGTCAAGGTCCAGCTCGGCCGCAAAGTTCTCGTGCTCGACCCTGTACACGAGCGCCAGCACGACGTTGTCCGGGGTGGGGTGCTTTAGTATCTCCTCGGAGCGGTCGCCGGCCTTGCCCTGGGCCACCTTGTTCTTGAGCCCGACGGGGTCCACCACCACGCCGTTGACGCCGACCCGCCTCCCCTCCGCCCCGGAGACGATCCCGAAGATAAAGTCCACATAGTCGCCGTTCTTCCTGGTCGAGAAGACGTACGCCCCCTCCTTCAGCTTCGGACCCCTGCCCAGCATGCCCGCGCCCGGCCCCCGATCTTATTTAATTGGTTGGCCCGCGGGATTCTGTCTATAATTCGGGTCTTAGACTTGGTTCACCCGGGCCAGCAGGTGGTGGACCGCCATGGCCGGACCGGGTGCCAGAGGCGGCAGCAGGACATGGGCATGCCCAAGACCTGAATTATAGACAGTACCACCTCCAGCTCGTATTAAAATAAGAATCAGAGGCCGGCTTTAACCGGCCCCCGGCCAGCCAGTCAGAAGACTGTTGGGGTTGGATCCCGTGTTATTACCAGGCCCTTGATTATTTATATATATCCACGAATAGCCATTAATAAAAATAGTATGGATACTAACATACTGATGTTTATTAATAATCTCAATACCAAAAGGGACTGCGGCGTGGTTTGGCAGTTAGTCGCCAGCCAGCTTCAGAAGCTGGTGGGGTTGGATCCCCTCGCGGGTTCAATTCCCGTCCACGCCGCTTTACATTCATGGGAGATCCCCTTTCCGTATCAAGCGTGCCCAAAACCCGGATTATAGGCTGGACCCGGGCACAATCAAACCATATCCTGACATCCGGATCCTCCCGGAGGACTGGCCGTTCGAGCCGTTCGCCTACTGGACGGCGGGGGGCTCATGGACTTCATCGCCGTGGTCGTCCACGACTGGGACTCCAAGCCGCGGTCCGTATTATGTCTATAATTAGGGTCTTGGACACGGTTACCCAGCACGGCAGGTGGCGGCCCTCCGTGTCCGAACCTGATGCCAGAGGCGGCAACAGGGCGTGGACATGTCCAAGACCTGAATTATAGACAGTACCGGCCCGCGGATTCCGCCGATAATTCGGGTCTTTTGGGGCACGGGCCGCCTCCCGGGCCGCCCGGCGGCAGATCCTGCCGGCGTTCCGGGTGATCGTCCCCGCTTGCTACGGACCGGGGCCCCGAGGGGGCCGGTGCCGGGGCGCCCGGACCCACCTGGCCCGGATCATAGTCGGAATCGGCCGGAATAAGTGGTTTATATATGACTTGGCCCGCCCAACTGCATGGCAATCAGGGACATAAGGCCGCTCACAGAGGAGGGCAGGGAGTGGATACTGTCACGCGGGAATTTGCCTATACTAGCGATCATAATTAATTTTCAGGGTATCGTCCGCTGCAGGTACGCAAAGACGTCAAGATCGAACCTTTTCCGCCTGATATACGCGTAGAGGGCCCGCCTCAGATCCCCGACGGTCTCGTA
>UYNY03000037.1 GCA_900620265.3 Nitrosopumilaceae archaeon
TTTTTTAATGATACGGCGACCACCGAGATCTACACTAGATCGCTCGTCGGCAGCGTCAGATGTGTATAAGAGACAGGAATAGGACTCACCGACGATGGAATGAAAAAGGCGGCCGCCTGGTTTGATGCCGAGCACGTCCAGATCCAGTTCTTGCTCCGTCTTACCGCCGGTGCCTGCATCGGGCTCACGGACATCGAGGCGTTTGTATTCTCGACAGTCAACCATCCGGAAAGTCTCGACGAGGAGGACCGCCTCCTGCTGGAGGAGAACCGCGTCGCCGTCGCCATCTCGCTGATGAAAAAGGACTGTGGCGTCACGACGGCGCGCGGCATGGAGATCGCCGGCGTATGCAGGGACGACTTTGAGCTTATGATGCTTAGAAACCTGGTCGCCCCGTACTCTTTCGAGCCTTTGACAAGAAAGGAGGCCGACGCGATGATCGCCGCAAACGAGGCCGCGCAAAGGGAATTGGTCGAAAGGCGCATTGCAGGATCAGGCGGCGGTGGTGGTTGTTGCGGGGATGCTGGGCGCGCCGGGGATGGCGCGCGCACGGAAAACGACGATGCATGCAAAGAGCCATCCGGCTCGTGATCTAAAAAGTGCCAGGGGTGATCCCGGATGGATGCGTCCCCGGTGGCACGTGCCCTACGCGGTGGCCGTCGGACTCGAAGCGTTCTCGTTGAGCATCTCGTCCATGAACGACGTGATGCTGTCCCTGTCCATCGTGTCCGTCGGGTCCTTCGTCTTGATCTGCCTGACGCGTGCCCGTATATTGCGGATTTCCTTCCGGAATGCCACAGTCATGCCGGTTCCGCCGCCGGGCTTCTGGTTTAAAAGCTTATTCCTGTCAGGCATGGATTAAGCCTCAAAAGAGGCTCAAAAAAGTCTTAAATATAGGCCAAATCCACCCCCTCCCGTGGAGACTTCAAAGGTCTGCGAGAGTAGCAAGACGGGGGCCCTGAGGACTGCCGTTCCCGCCGCCATAGGGCGGCAGCTGGAGCTCAAAAAGGGCGACCGGCTCGGATGGGTGCTCGACAACACCAACCAAAAGTGGAAGGTCATAGTCTCCAAGGTGGCGGTGAATTGACGATCTCGATAGGCTTGATGCCCTCTCCGTCCGACTTTGAATCAGCCATCAAGACCATGGCCGTCGAGGAGGAGCGGTGCAAGTCGACGGGCCTCCCGTTCATCAGCCAGATGTATGCGGCGTTCTCGCTCAGGTCAGTCTGCCATGCCAGCCACGGTGTCACGCCCGGCATCCCGCCCATATCAAGGATGGAGGTCAGGCCGCCGGCGGAGGGCCTCGTATCCATCGCCGACTGGAAATCAACCCGCGTATTCAATGCGTTTGCCACCGCCGTCAACGCGAGGCGTGCATGCATCAACAATGATCTTGTCCTCTCGATGGATGCCGGCCTTCAAGCCACCCCCACGTCGACCGTACTACATGACACGGCGTGCTATCACGCCGCCAGGTCCGTCATCGACCACCACGACGCGTGCAACCGCCACACGAAATCCAGGATGGATACGCCGTTCAGGAAGGAGATGGTAACGTATGCCGTCCGCATGCACGCCGCGATACTCGGGGGCGGCAGCCATCTGGTGGGTGCCGGGGACGAGCTCCCGCCGCTGGAGGTAATCCCATGCTGAACATGCAGACAAAGGGCTCGGACGACCTAAAGGCCGTCATCTCCGCCGTGTCCACCCTGGTCGAGGAGGCGACCTTTGAGGCCAACAAGGACGGGATAACCTTCAAGGGGATGGATCCGGCCCACGTCGCCCTGATCGATCTTGCCTGGCCCGCGTCGGCGTTTGAAAAGTTTACCTGCGACGAGACGCTTAACTTTGGGGTCAGGATCGACGAGTTCTCAAAGATCATAAAGCGGTCCGCAAAGACCGACGACATTACCATCAGCATCGAGGGTGTAATGCTTACCGTCAGGATCGGCAAGCAAAAGACCTACAAGCTCCGGCTCATCGAGAGCTCGGCATCCGAGACCCCGATCCCAAAGCTGGACTATACGGCAAAGGTGGTAATGCCGCACCAGCAGTTTGACAAGTGTCTTGGTGATATCGGCGTGGTCTCGGACTATATCGATGTCTCGGTCAAGGAGGGCGGGGATGTCGCGTTCATGGGCAGGGGCGACTCGGGCGAGGTCGAGGTGACCATCGACGACATCAAGGAGTCGTCCGCCATCAAGGACAGCAAGGGCACTTACAGCCTCGAGTATCTGAACCCGGTGGTAAAGGCCGTCGGCGGATCCACCGGCGACGTGACGTTCGAGCTGGTAGATGCAAAGCCGCTCCGCATCGAGTTCAAGGTTGCAAACGTGGGCCGGATCCACTTTTACCTGGCTCCCAGGGTGGATTCCTAGTTACGGATGGTCATGGCCGTCGCCTCTATGCGTTCCGGGCAGGCCGATGATTCGTATCCTGCCCTGCCGGGCCCGCCGATCCCGCCGTGTCCGATGATACCGGCGGGACGTCAGGCGCGGGGCCGCCGGCCGGTGCCGGTGCCGCCGGGAACGCGGGTCCTGACCGAGGCCGACCTGGACGGCATCCCATCCGGCGCGTCGCTTGAAATCGTCGATGACCCGGCGGACCTGCGGGACGGGGGCCGGACATGAAAACCAAGCATTGTAAGGAATGCAGGACCGTCATCCCGGGGGACGATGATTCGGTGGTCCACTGCTGTGTCTGCCAGAACGGTATCACCGGGCAGGATTGGGACGCCAAGCAATACAAGAAACGCGCCAGCGGGGACGGCCTGTTCATTACCTATTATCATACCAGCTGCTGGGATCTGCGGCCGACATACCGCCGAAAGCGGTGTTCCGAATGCGGTGAAATCATGGACCACGACGACCCGAACCTGAGCAGGGTGGTGGACTGTGACACCGGCAAGCTGATGACCAGGACGTGGGCCCATCTTGACTGCCTGTCCCCCGGATGTCCCGGGGCCACTGTCTCTTATACACATCTGACGCTGCCGACGAGCGATCTAGTGTAGATCTCGGTGGTCGCCGTATCATTAAACA